>VGEH01000092.1 GCA_016869375.1 Alphaproteobacteria bacterium
TCCAGCTAGCGCCACTAGTATGTCTACCAACATGAGTTGACTGGGGTTCATATCCTCTCTCAGATATCCGCGAAGGCGCGGATTTCCTTCTTGGCGCCGGGATGGGTCACGGCCCCCTTCTCGGCGTCGCCGACGGTCTGCGCGTATTTCCACAGCGTGCCCGACTGCGAGTCGTGGCTGCGCGGCTTCCAGGCCTTGCGGCGCTTGGCAAGCTCGGCCTTGGAAAGATCGACGTCGAGCGTGCCCTTGACCGCGTCGATGGTGATGACGTCGCCGTTCTTCACCAGCGCGATGGTCCCGCCGACCGCCGCTTCCGGCCCGACATGACCGATGCAGAAGCCGCGCGTGGCGCCCGAGAAGCGCCCATCGGTGATCAGCGCCACCTTGTCGCCGGCGCCCTGGCCGTAGAGCGCAGCGGTGGTCGCCAGCATCTCGCGCATGCCGGGGCCGCCGCGCGGGCCCTCGTAGCGGATCACCAGCACCTCGCCATCCTTGTACTTCTTCTTGATGACCGCCTCGTAGCAATCCTCCTCGCAATCGAAGACGCGCGCCGGGCCTCTGAAGACGAGGTTCTTCATGCCGGCGACCTTCACGATCGCGCCCTGGGTCGCGAGATTGCCCTTGAGGCCGACGACGCCGCCGGTCTTGGTGATCGGGTTCCTGGTCGTGCGCACCACGTCCTGGTTCTTCGGCACCACGATGCTCTTCAGGTTCTCGGCGATGGTCTTGCCGGTCACCGTGATGCAGTCGCCGTGCAGATAGCCGCCGTCGAGCAGCGCCTTCATCAGGATCGGCACGCCGCCGACCTCGTACAGGTCCTTGGCGACGTATTTTCCGCCGGGCTTCAGGTCGCCGATATAGGGCGTCGACTTGAAGATCTTGGCGACGGCGTGCAGGTCGAAATCGATGCCGACCTCATGGGCGATGGCCGGCAGATGCAGCGCGCCGTTGGTCGAGCCGCCGGAGCACGCCACGATCATGGCGGCATTCTCCAGCGCCTTGCGCGTGATGATGTCGCGGGGGCGCAGGTTCAGCTTCAGAAGATTCATCACCGCATGGCCCGACTGCTCGCAGAGCGCGTCGCGGCTGTCATAGGGCGCCGGCGCGCCGGCCGATCCCGGCAGCGCCAGCCCGATCGCCTCGGAGACACAGGCCATGGTGTTGGCGGTGAACTGGCCGCCGCAAGCGCCGGCGGTGGGGCAGGCCGCGTGCTCGATATCCGAGAGCTCCTGGTCGGAGAGCTTGCCCGCGGCATGGCCGCCGACCGCCTCGAACACGTCCTGGATGGTCAGGTCCCTGCCCTTGTACCGGCCGGGCATGATCGAGCCGCCATAGATGAAGACCGACGGCACGTTAAGACGCGCCATCACCATCATCATGCCCGGGAGCGACTTGTCGCAGCCGGCGACGCCGACCAGCGCGTCGTAGCTGTGGCCGCGCATCGTCAGCTCGACGGAGTCGGCGATGACCTCGCGGCTGACCAGCGAGGAGCGCATGCCGGCATGACCCATGGCGATGCCGTCGGTGACCGTGATCGTGGTGAACTCGCGGGGCGTGCCGCCCGCCGCCTTCACGCCCTTCTTCACCGCCTGGGCCTGGCGCATCAGCGCGATGTTGCAGGGCGCGGCTTCGTTCCAGGTCGTGGCGACGCCGACGAAGGGCTGCGCGATCTCGGCATCGGTCATGCCCATCGCGTAGTAGAACGCGCGGTGCGGCGCCGAGGCGGGACCGACGCTGGTGTAGCGCGACGGCAGCTTCGACTTGTCGAAGCCTTTCGACGTGGACTTCTTGGCAGCCATGGTTCTCTTTGCTCGGATAAGGAGGAAGCCGCACGATAGCCCCGGCCGCCGGGGATTGCCTAGCCGGAACGCGTTTCGTCCCTGTAGGCTCGTCCGATGATCACGCTCTATCATTTCGGCGACACCTTCGGCTTCGACCCGAGCCCGTTCTGCCTGAAGATGGAGACCTATCTCAGGCTCGCCGGTCACCCCTTCCAAAAGAAGCGTGGCGATTTGAGGAAGGCGCCGAAGCGCCAGCTCCCGGTCATCGAGGATGACGGCAGGATCGTCGCCGACTCCCGCTTCATCATCGAGTACCTGAAGGCCAAGTACGGCAACCCTCTCGATGGGCATCTGTCGCCGGCCGAGTTGGCGAACCTCCATGCCTGGCAGCGCATGATCGAGGAGAGCCTCTACTGGACCATCGTCTATTCACGCTGGATCGACGATGACGGCTGGAAGGTCTTCCGTCCCCTGGTCTTCGGCTTCCTTCCCGGCCCTCTCCGCTCGCTAATCCCGCCCTTGGTCCGCCGCCGCGTCGCACGCACGCTGAACGGCCAGGGCACGCTCCGCCACAGCAAGGAGGAGATCTACGGCCTCGGCCTCCGCGACGTCGACGCGCTCGCGGGATTGCTCGGCGACCGCCCCTACATGTTCGGCGACAAGCCGACCTCGCTCGATGCGAGCGCCGCCGGCTCGCTGATCAACATCCTGCATGCCCCACTCGAAACGCCGCTCAAGGTGGGCACGGCAAAGTACACCAACCTCGCGGCATATGCCGACCGGATCAGGGAGAGGTTGAAGGGCTAGCCCAGCTCCGCCCGCGGGCATTTGATCGCGACGTCGATCGCGATTGAGGCGTCGGTCGGGAGCGGTGCAGCTTCGTCGAAGAAGCCAACGAGCACGATGCCGTCGGTCCGCTCGCCGCGTGAGGATACCGGCAGCATCAGTCTTCCGCCGCGCCGCATGGCCTCGCCTTTCAGCAGCATCGGCCCGGTGAACCAGGTCGGCGCCCCTTCGTCGATGCAGTGACGGAGAAGCGGCAGGCGCTGCTCCCAGGCCCTGGGCGGGATCATCTCCTGCATCGTCTGGCCGACGACGTTGGTGCCGTACCATTCGCGCACCTGGGTGCCGATCAAGCGGCAGCGGAACTCGTCCGCCCCCACATGCTCCATCAGCATGATGTAAGGCAGCGTCGGCGGCGGCAGGCCGAGCGGGCAGAGCACGTCCTTGCGCGGCACCTTCCCCTCGACACGAAGGGCAAGCCAGCAATCAAAAGTCTGTACGGCGAGCCGCGGCGCCAGGGCGTCGCGAAATCGCATCTCAGGCCACCCTGATCCGATCGAGCGCCTGGCGGAGCTTCGATAGCGCGTGGTCGGCCTCGGCCCGGCGCTCACGCTGCTCCTCAACGACCTCGGACGGCGCCTTGGCGACGAAGCTGGCATTGCCGAGCTTGGCGTCGATCTTGCCGATCTCACCGGAGAGCTTGTCGATTTCCTTGGAGAGGCGCGTGCGCTCGGCGGCGAGATCGATCACACCGGCAAGCGGCAGCGCGAAGGTCGCTTCGTCGACCACGACCTGTGCCGCGGTCTTCTCGATCTCGGCGACTTCGGCCGGGTTCTCGACCCGCGCGAGACGGCGGATCAGCTCGCCATGGGTGGCGAGACGCTGCTTCGTCTCCGGCCCGGCATCCTTCACCTGGAGCTTGAGCATCGCCGCGGGCGGCACGTTCATCTCCGAGCGCACGGAACGGATCTCGGAGATCAGCTTCACTACCCAGCCAAGCTCGGCCTGCGCCTTGCGGTCGATCCAGCCATCCTTGGGCAGCGGCCACTCTCCGGTGATCAGCTTGCCGCCGACGCCCGACTGCGCGTGGATCTCCTCGGTCAGGAACGGCATGATCGGATGCAGCAGATGCATCAGCGCATCGAGCGCCCAGGCGGTGGTCGCCTTGGTCTCGTCTGCTGCCGCCCGATCGCTGCCGGTCAGCACCGGCTTGGCGAATTCCAGGTACCAATCGCAGAAAGTGCCCCAGAGGCCGTGATAGAGGCCCATGGCCGCCTCGTTCAGGCGGTACTCGTCGAGGCTCGCGGTCACCTTGGCCGAGAGATCGGCGATCTCGGTCGCGATCCAGCGGTTGAGCGTCAGCTTCGCCGACGACGGATCGAAGCCGGCGACCGGCTTGCAGCCGTTCATCTCGGCGAAGCGCGCGGCGTTCCAGATCTTGGTCGCGAAGTTGCGATAGCTCTCGACCTTCGCCTTGGCGAGCTTGATGTCGCGGCCCTGACTGATCGAGGCGGCGATGGTGAAGCGCAGCGCATCCGCGCCGTAGGCGTCGATGAGCTCGAGCGGATCGATGACGTTGCCCTTGGTCTTCGACATCTTCTGGCCGCGCTCGTCGCGAACGAGGCCGTGGAGATAGATGTCGCGGAACGGCACCTCGCCCATGAAGTGGATTCCGAACATCATCATCCGCGCGACCCAGAAGAAGATGATGTCGGCGCCGGTGACCAGCGCGTCGCCGGGATAGTAGCGCTTGAGCTCCTTGGTCTCGTTCGGCCAGCCCAGGGTCGAGAACGGCCAGAGGCCCGAAGAGAACCAGGTGTCGAGTACGTCCGAGTCGCGCCTGAGCGTCACCGTCGCGTTGTAATGCGCCTTGGCCGCGGCATGCGCCTCGGCCTCGTTCAGCTCGACGAAGACTTTCCCGTCGGGTCCGTACCAGGCCGGGATCTGATGCCCCCACCAGAGCTGGCGCGAGATATTCCAGGGCTGGATGTTGCGCATCCACTCGAAATACACGGCCTCGAACTGCTTCGGCACGATGCGGGTCTTGCCCGTCTCCACCGCCTCGATCGCCGGCTTCGCCAGGGTCGCCGCGTCGAGATACCACTGGTCGGAGAGGAAGGGCTCGAGCGGCACGCCGGAGCGGTCGCCATGCGGGACCATGTGCGTGTTCGGCTCGATCTTCTCGACCAGGCCCAGCGCCTCGAGGTCGGCGACGATCTTCTTGCGCGCGGCGAAGCGCTCCATGCCGACATAGGCCTTCGGCACGTTCGCGTTCAGATGCGCGTTCTCGTCCATGATGTTGACGAGCTCGAGGTTGTGGCGCTTGCCGACCTCGAAATCGTTGAAATCATGCGCCGGCGTCATCTTGACCGCGCCGGTGCCCTTCTCCGGATCGGAATACTCGTCGGCGACGATCGGAAGCTTGCGGCCGACGAGAGGCAGGATCGCGTGCTTGCCGACCAGATCCTTGTAGCGCGCATCGTCGGGGTGCACGGCGACGCCGGTGTCGCCCAGCATCGTCTCGGGCCGCGTCGTCGCGACGACGATGAAGCGCCCCTCTTCGCCCTCGATCGGGTATTTTAGGTGCCAGAGATGCCCCTTCACCTCGGTCTGCTCGACCTCGAGGTCGGAGATCGCGGTCTTGAGCTTGGGATCCCAGTTGACCAAGCGCTTGGCCTTGTAGATCAGGCCCTGCTTGTAGAGATCGACGAAGACCTTGCGGACGGCGGCGTTCGGGCCTTCGTCCATGGTGAATACTTCGCGTTCCCAGTCGGCCGAGGCGCCGAGGCGACGAAGCTGGCGCAGGATCGTGCCGCCGGACTCGGCCTTCCACGCCCAGACGCGCTCAAGGAACTTCTCGCGCCCCATCTCCTGGCGCGACTTGCCTTCCTTCGCGAGCTCGCGCTCGACCACCATCTGGGTGGCGATGCCGGCATGATCGGTGCCTGGTTGCCACAGCGTGTCGCGGCCGCGCATGCGGCGATAGCGGATCAGCACGTCCTGGACGGTGAAGGTGAGCGAATGGCCGACATGCAGGCTGCCGGTGACGTTCGGCGGCGGCATGATGATCGTATACGGCTCGGCGTTCGACTCCGCGTGGCAGGCGAAGGCGCCGGAGCTTTCCCATTCGGCGTAGTGCTTGGCCTCGACCTGGTCGGGCCGATAGGTCTTCTCGAGCATGGGGGGATGTACGGCTAGGAGTGGAAGAAGGTCAACGGCGCGGCTGCGTGGCGCGATGTACCATGCGCTCGATTTCTTCCTGTACCAGCCGCTCGACCATCGACGGCAGATGCGTGTCGAGCCATTCCTTCAGCATCGGCCGCATGACCTCGACCGTCATCTGCTCCAGCGTCTTGTAACCGGCGCCGATCGGCGTCTCCGGCCCGCTGAGCGCATCGTGCAGGTTCGAGAAGTGGCTGACCGTCTGGTCGGCCTGGGGCGGCGAGACCAGCCCGCCGAACGGCATCTGCGGCGGGGGTGGAGGCGGCGGAGGTGGCGGTGCCGCCCTGCCCCGCTGCTCGTCGAACAGCGGCGGGATCGCGTCGTCCTCCGGCGGGGCGAGGTTGACGACCTCGTCCATCGGCTCGGTCAGCTCGAGCACATCCTCGGGGATGGGAGCAGCGGCCTGCGGCGGGGGTGGCGGTGGGGCTGCGGCCGCCTGGGGCGGCGGAGGAAGAGGTGGCGGTGGCGGAGCGGCGGCGGCGGGCGCGGGGGCCGGGGCTGCCTCGGCCGGTTTGGCCGCCTGGTCTTCTGGAGTGCCGTCCTCGGAGATGATGCGTCGGATAGACGCAAGGATCTCCTCCATTGACGGTTCTTGAGTCTTCGGATCGCTCATGGCTTCCAGTCAGGAACGGCGGCGACGCAGCCTAAATCAAAGGCTTGCCGAACGCCAGAGCGCTTTTGCCGAAGTCACCGAAGGGCGGCCGGCAAGTCCCACCACTTGTTCCGGACGCGCTGATAGTTGGCGTCGAAGTCGTAGAGTTGTACCGGCACGGCGAGATCCTTGGCGTTCAGCCGCCCGGTCGCCGCCAGGACCTGATATGTCGCGATCAGGCGGTCGCGCTTGGCCGTCACCTGGCGCACCTGGGCGTCCAGGAGCTCCTGCTCGGAGTCCAGCACATCGAGCACGGTGCGGGAGCCGACATTGGCCTCCTGCTGGACGCCCTCGAGGGCGATGCTCGCCGCCCGGATCTCCCGCTCCAGCGAGGTAAGGCTGGCCTGGGAGGTCTCCAGCGCCTCGAAAGCGGTGGTGCCGTCGGTGGCGGCCTGCCGGCGGGCATCCTCGATCTCGACCCGCCGCTGGGTCGCGGTCTCGCGGGCCTGGCGGACGCGGCTGGTGACGCTGCCCGCCTCGTAGAGCGGCATGCTCACCTGCGCCTGGACGCCGAAGGCGTCCTGGGTCTGGTTGCGCGCGCTGGCATCCAGGCTGCGCGTCACGTCGCCGACGAGGTTCAGGTCCGGCAGCAGCTCGCCCTGGACCTCCTTGATGCGCTGGAGCTGCGCCGCCTCCTCGAACTGCGCGGCAATCACGTTGGGATTGTCGGTCGCAGCGATGCTGGCGGCATCGCGGCTGCTGCGCGGCAGGCTCACCTGCGCCGCCGGCTCGACCAGGTTCTCAGGCGCCTTGCCGACGAAGCGTTCGTATTGGGCGCGCGACGCGGTCAAATTGCCCTCAGCCAGGATGCGGTCGGCACGCGAGCGTGACAGCCGCGACTCCGCCTGGGCGACGTCGGTCCGTGTCACCTCGCCGACCCGGAAGCGATCCTGGGTCGCTTCGAGCTGGCGGCGAAGGCGCTGCTCGTTGTTGGCGCGGAGCTCGACGATAGCCTGATCGCGCAGCACGTTGGCGTAGTTGGTCACGACGCCGATGAAAACGGTCTGCTCGGCCGCGAGCAGGCGAGCGCGCTCGGCCTGGATCTGCGCCTCGGCACGCTGGATGCCGGCCACGGTTCGCCCGCCCTGATAGAGCGGCTGAGTGACGGTCACCGCGGTGGATCCCGGGTTGCGCGTCTCGTTCGTCACGCGGCGCTCGTTGAGCTCGACCTCGACGTCGCGGCGGCCGAGCGCGCCGGAGAGCCGAACCGTCGGGCGCCAGCCGGAAGCAGCTTGAGGCACGTTCTCATCCACCGCGCGCAACGAGGCGCGCCGCGCGTTCAGCGTCGGATTCGTCGAATAGGCCAACGCCAAGGCCTCTTCGAGCGTCTCGGCATAGGCGACAGGGCTCGCAGAGGCCAGGAGCGCAGCCAGGGCAGTTGCGCGCAGCAGAGCGGAACAGATCGATCGGGGCATCGTGTGATCCGGGGCGGAGAGGATTTTCATGCTACGAGCAAGGCGGTCGGCATCCTGCGGCAGACGCCTCAGAAGACGAAGCCGGGCTCCTTGGCGAAGTCCTTGAGCGGCGCGACGACGGCGTCGAACAGCACGCGCGAGGAAGCCACCCCCCGGCGCTTGGTGAAGAGAGTGGCGCGGCCGACCGGCCCGGTGCCGACCACGGTCGCAAGCCGGCCGCCTTCGGCCAGCTGGGCGAGCAGCGCATCCGGAGCCTGATCGATGGCGCCATTGATGAGGATGACGTTGTAGGGCGCGCGCTTGAGATGGCCTTCGGCCATCGGTCCGGCGACCGGCTGGAAGTTATCGATGCCGAGCAGCTTCAGGGTCGCGGCCGCCTTATCGGCGAGCGCCTGGTCGGGCTCGAGCGCGACCACCGAGGCCGCGAGCCGGGCGAGCACGGCGGTCGAGTAGCCGGTGGCGGCGCCGACATCGAGGGCGGTGTCGTGGCGCTGCGGCGCCGCCGCCTGGACCAGCCGGGCGAAGGTCAGGGCTTCGATGAGAAACCGTCCGCCGCCGAGGGCCAGGTCCTCGTCGACATAAGCGATGCCGCGGGACTTGGCCGGAACGAACTGCTCGCGCGGAAGCTCGGCCATGGCATCGAGCAGGCCAGCCATCGTCACCCGGCTCGGGCGGAGCTGGCCATCGACCATGTGGCGGCGCGCTGCGGTGAAGTCGATCATGCGAGGGGGATCCGTGGAGACGCTTGTGCACAGCAGCATGAGACGTCGCAGTTATACCGGCGGTCAGGAAGCGACACAACGCCGGCCGCTTGACCCCTCCCGTCCCCCGCACCTATTGTCCGCCGCCCTCGGCTTGGCCATCTCAAGCGAGCCCGAGGCCCGGTGGCAGAGTGGCCATGCAGAGGACTGCAAATCCTCGTACGTCGGTTCGATTCCGGCCCGGGCCTCCATCCCTTCGAGACGGCTCAAATTGGGGTTTTGCGGGCTCGGGTCGGCCTGCTATAAGCCCGCCCGTTCGCCAAGGCGCCGTTCCCGGGTAGCTCAGTGGTAGAGCAAGCGGCTGTTAACCGCTTGGTCGGGGGTTCGAATCCCTCCCCGGGAGCCACTCTTTTCGCCAGCGCCTCCCCCGAGATCTTGCGTCCTGGCCCCCGAGGCATCCGGCGCGGCCCCGACAACCGCAAGCAACTATCGCCCGGCTACTTTGCCGGATCCGACTCCCGGGAGTTTGTCTGCAGGCTCGCCGAGACTTTGCGAAAGCGGTCGAGGGCTGCTTCCAGGCTTTCGACGATCTCGGCCGCGATTTCGTCCGGCGGCGGCAGAAGGTCCGGATCGTCGAGGCTGTCGTCCTTCAGCCAGAAGATGTCGAGGTTGACCTTGTCGCGGCTCGCAAGCTCCTCGTAGGCAAATCGGCGGAAAAATTCGGACGGCGCGCGAGCCTGCCGCCGGCCTGCGGCGAAGCAGGCGACAAAGTCGTCCAGGTCGGTCCGCTTCATCGGGCGCTCCTTCAGGGTGAAGCGCCGGTTGGTGCGGAGATCGTAGATCCAGAGGTCGCGAGTCCACGGCGTCTCGGAAGCGGGCTTGCGGTCGAAGAACAGCACGTTCGCCTTGACGCCCGGCTTGTAGAAGATCCCGGTCGGCAGGCGGAGCAGCGTGTGGAAGTCGTAATTGTCGAGCAGGCGCTTGCGGATCTCCGCCCCCGCTCCCTCGAACAGCACGTTGTCCGGCAGCACCACCGCGGCCCGCCCCTCCACCTCCAGGATCGACATGATGTGCTGAAGGAAGTTCAGCTGCTTGTTGGATGTCGTCTTGATGAAGTCGGGGCGGTTGTATTCCTCGCGCTCGGTCTCGATGTCGCCATCCTCGCCGACGATGCGGTAGCCCTGCTTGCGGCCGAAGGGCGGGTTGGTCAGGACCACGCGGTAATGCGTATCGCCCCGCGTGTTGAGGGCATCTGCGCGCTCGATCGGGCTCTCGGCGGTGGCGGCGCCATGAAGATAGAGGTTCATCGCACAGAGCCTGACGACGTCCGGGACGATGTCGACGCCGGAGAAATCGGTCCGCATCTTCCGCTGGACCTTGCGATCGGCGGCGCGCGGATGCGCCTTCATGTGATCCCAGGCCGAGAGGAGGAAGCCGCCGGTGCCGCAGGCCGGGTCGTGGACGGTATCGCCCGGCTCGGGGTTCATGACCGTCACGATCGCGTCGATCAGCGGCCGCGGCGTGAAGTACTGTCCGGCGCCGCTTTTCACCTCGGCGGCGTTGCGTTCCAGCAGTCCCTCGTAGATCCAGCCCTTGGTGTCGACGCCGAGCGCCAGCCAGGTCTCGCCGTCGATCAGCGTCACCATGCGGCGGAGCTTGGCCGGGTCCTGGATCTCGTTCTGCGCCTTGAGGAAGATCGCGCCGATGAGGCCGTCCTTTCGCGACAGCGTCTCCAGGATCGCCGTATAGCGCGCCGAAAGCGCTTCGCCCTGCAGGTTCCGGATCGCGCTCCACCGGCAATCCGCCGGCAGCATCGAGGGCTCGCCGATATGCTCGATGCGCTCCTCGTCCATCTTCAGGAACAGCAGGAACGAGATCTGCGAGATATAGGCGCCGTAATGGACCCCCTCGTTCTTGAGAACGGTCGCGTAGTCCAGACCTTCTGGATGATGGTCGACTCGTTCACGATGCCGCCTCCGCCTGCATCGCCGAACGGCCACGACGCCGAGACGGGAGCCGCGCCTCCTCATCTGCATTCAAACGAGCGCGCAAGGGCTCGGCCGGTTCGTCACCCGCGTCCTGCGCCACCAGCCGTCCCTCGAAGGCGGCCTTAAGGATGGACTGGCGGAGCGCTTCTGCCGGTGCCCTCGCTATAGCGGCGAACTGCTCGATCATCTCTCCTTCATAGGCGCAAACCAAACGGACGATCTCCGACTGTTCCCTCGTTGGAGGTACGGGGAATTCCATCACCACGAACCGGACCTGCGTCAGATGAGCAATGTTGGTCGTGATCCTCGCCTCGCGCCGGAATCTGCCCGACCGCATGTAGTGCCGGAACACCAGAAGCGCGAACTCGGGAAGAATTCCGTCATGGGGCCTGAATCGAAGGAGCGTCTTCTGAAAGCAGCAGTCTTCGATCTCCCCGCGATACATCGCCGGCCTGCCCAGGAGATCGGGCGATTGCCCTTCGTTGAGAAGCACGTCACCCGGTCTCAGGGAAAAGGTCTCGAACTCCTCCGGCGTGAAGTTCATGTGCTTGACGTCTCGAAGATCGAGCGTGTCCTCAAGTACGTTCGCTACGCGGAGATAAGGCCGCATATGCTCTCCCGAATGGTGTTGGGGAGCACGTTGACGGCCGAGTTGGACGTCACCGGCCTCTTCGACGGCAGCCCATGCCCAGGTGCCCGGGAGTCCTTCGTCATCGTGTCGCCAGCCGCGTCGTGTCGAAGCAGTCTCGGGGTTTTCGCGACGAAAGCGTTCGACGAGGGCTACGCCCGCCTCCTCCTGATGATTACTCTCTCGCCACTCTTGTGTGAGTTCGCCGGTGACGGCAGCCTTGAGCAACGAGCGGCGCCAAGTGTCGAGGTCAGAACGAGCGCGCGTTAGAGCAGTCTCACCATCGTTGATATCCGTAAACAACTCGTCGATCCGTACCGCGATCCGTTGCTGTTCTATCAACGGAGGCATCGGAATGCGAAGCCCTTGCACGAAGTGTCGTGGTAGCTCGAGCTGATTTGTTGAACCTACGTTTTCGCCAATGACGAGCTGCTGCACACGCATTGTCTGGATGAAATAGCCGACATACTTCGGATCCATGTCACGCGGCCTTACGATTGTGACATGAGAGTCGACAGTGACCTCGCGCAATGATCCGTCGTATATCGCGGCGCGTCCAATCGTACCGGTTCCGGTGGAGTTCCAGAGGACATCGCCCCGTTTCAGACGTAGATGCGTCTGCATGCCTTCAAAGGCTGCGCGCGAAGTCAGCCTCATATGCCGAAAGTCTATCCTGCCCCAGCGGATGCATTTCTGGTTGAGCACTGGAACGCCCTCGGTCTCGACATACTTAGGGCCGCGCCCTCGACCGATAAACGAGCAGACCTCATCAAGCCGCGCCCAGACCCACCCCTTCGGCAGTTCCCACGGGCCGTCGCGGCGCGCCTCGATCGCGTCGCTCATGCCGGCAGAGCCCAGTCTTCCGTCCGGAGGCCGGGCACGCGGGCGAATTCGCGCTGGTTGCGGGTGATCAGGACGGCGGAGCGCCGCCGCGCCTGAGCCGCGATGAGGACGTCGTAAGGGCCGATCGGCGTGCCAGCTCGTTCGAGCGCGGCCCGTATATCGCCGGCTTCCTCGGCGTCCCCAGCCTCGAAGGGGAGAATCGCGATCGGCAGCTGCAGGAAAAGCGCGAGCCGCTCTTCGTTTTCCTGCCGACGGTCGCTTTTGGCTGCGCCGTAACGAAGCTCGAACAGCGCGGCAACCGAGAGCGCCGCCGCCTCGACCGCGACTGCCTCCTTGAGCCGGGTTGCGACATGCGGTGGGCGATGGGTGAGTGCGGCGATGACGATGTTGGTGTCGAAGCAGATCATTGATCGAACGACACGTCCTTGGCCGGAGGCATCGGCGGCTGCTCGCGCCCGTCCTCCATGAAGGGAACGTCGAGGTAGGCGTCGATCTTGGCGAAGATCGCCTGGATTTCCTCTCGCGTCTGGGCAATCGGCTCCAGCAAGACGCCACGGCCGACCCGGCGCACCCGCACTTCCGTGCCCGGCAGGCGGAACTCCTTGGGCAGGCGCACGGCTTGGCTGCGGCCGTGCTTGAACAGTTTTGCGGTCCCGATATCGGACATGTCCGCCTCCTTCGCCATATGATAGATACCAATGATATATATCATCACGGACCGGTGCAAGGCCGCCATCAGGCAACGAGCGTGTCCGTCAGGTCGTCGAGAATGTCGTCGAGACGCCCCGCGAACAGCCGTCCCGCCCGCACGGTGCCGCCCTTGTCGGCGAAGGCTGCCGTATCCTGAAGATCGCGCCGGCTGACCTCGGCGTTGACGGCGAGGTGGTCGCGGATCGCCGTGAGCCAGGCCAGCTGCTCCTCGGTGTAGTCGCGGCCGACGTTCTTCTCGCGGCCCAGCCACAGATTGAACCGGGCGGCGGCCTTCGCCGGCAGGGGCTCCAGCGTCTCGTCGAGGCCGAGCGCATAGCGCACCAGCATGACGACGTCGGTCAGGATGCGTGTCGAGCTCCCCCGCACCCTTGCATCATTGAGCCGTTTATAGGCCCGCCAGATATTGACCGGCTCCAGGAGCCAGGGCGGTTGCCGGAGCGCATCCCGCAGCTCCTCCAGCGCCTCGTAGGTCAGCCGGCGCTGGGCATAGGGCCGGCCGTAGAAAATCTGCAGGGCGGCAAGGCTGTCCCTGTGCTCCTCGAGAAACTCGCGGAACCGGTCGGCCACCGCCTGCGCCCGCGTCTCGTCATAGCCGGACGAGATCACCTCGTCGGTCGAGATCACGTCGATCTTTACGTCGGCCGCCGCCTTGGCCGCCTCGAGCCCGGCCCTGAACTTCGGATCGTCGAAAGGCGCGCAGGCGCGATCCTTGAGGCTCGCTTCGAGGGCGCCAGGGGACGCCGCTGGACGGTCGCGCACCGCTCGTTCGATCGTATCCGGATCGATCGCATCGATGAGAGCGTTGGCGATCTCCGCCAGCGTGGGTCCACCGGCGAGGCGCGCGAGATCCGCTCGCGCTTCAGGCTCGATGCGCCGGTCGAGCGCGGCAAGGCGCGCGGCAAGCGTCGAAAGCGTGTCGTCGCGACGGTCACCGGCGGCCACCCGGTCGAGCAGGGTCGAGAAGGCGACGGCCCGGTCGCGATCGAGCGGCGGCGCCAGGGTCTTCTTGCTCTCCGTCACGCCGACGGCATCGATCAGGACGAAG
This sequence comes from Alphaproteobacteria bacterium, assembly GCA_016869375.1. Taxonomy (GTDB): domain Bacteria; phylum Pseudomonadota; class Alphaproteobacteria; order SHVZ01; family SHVZ01; genus SHVZ01. The sequence goes on from VGEH01000092.1 coordinate 13,770, forward strand.
CGTGTCTTCGTCTCGGCATCCGGCGTGACCGCCTTCAGGTCCGTCGGGTTGATCGAGCGGACGCCCCGCCCCTTCATCTGCTCGAAATAGCCGGCCGACCGCACGTCCCTGAGGAAGATCAGCACCTCGATCGGCTTCACATCCGTGCCGGTCGCGATCATGTCGACGGTGACAGCGACGCGCGGATAGTAGTCGTTGCGGAACTGCTTGATGAGCTGCTCGGGATCGGCCCCGTCGATCCGATAGGTGATCTTCTTCGCAAAGTCGTTGCCCTTGCCGAAGACCTCGCGGGAGATCATCACGATCTCCTCCGCGTGATTGTCGTCCTTGGCGAAGATCAGTGTCTTCGGCACGTGCTCGCGACCGGGGAACAATTCGGTCGGGAGCGTGTCGCGATAGGTTTCGAGGACGGTGCGGATCTGGTTCGGCGCGATCACCGACCGGTCGAGGTCCTGCTTGCCGTAGACGAGAGGGTCGGTCAGCGTCTCGTAGCGCTCCGCACGAGTCTTCTTGTCGCGGACCGGGATCGTGTAGCCCTTGTCGACCGACGAGCCTCCCTCCCCGATCCTGGTCCGGATCCGATAGATCTCGTAGCCGACGTTCACGCCGTCGACCACCGACCGCTCATACGGGTATTCCGCCACGAGGTTGCGGTTGAAGAAACCGAGGGTGTGGGCGGAGGGCGTTGCCGTCAGCCCGACGATCGTCGCATCGAAATATTCGAGAACCTGTCTCCAGGTGCCGTAGATCGACCGATGGCATTCATCCGTCACGACCAGATCGAAGGTCTCGATCGGCAGTGCCGGATTGTAGGCGACGAGCTTCTCGACACCCTCGGCCTGCTCGAATGCCGAGGCATCCTCGTCGTCCTCGGGAAGATCTTTCCCCATGAGCACCGAGTAGACACGCTGGATCGTCGAGATGACGACCGCGGAATCGCCGTCGAGTCCGGCCGCCCCGAGCTTCTGGACGCCATAGATCTCGGGGAACAGCCGGCCGGTGCCGGGCGGGCGATAGGCTGCGTATTCGGTCGCCGTCTGATTGCCTAGATTTCGGCGATCGACCAGGAACAGGATGCGCCGAACCCCGGCATGGGCGAGGAGCCGGAAGGAGAAGGTGCAGGCAGTGAAGGTCTTGCCGGCGCCCATCGTCATCTGGACGAGGGCGCGCGGATCGTCCTTCGCCAGGGAACGCTCCAGTCCCTCGACCGCCTCGACCTGGCAGGCGCGGAGGCCTTCGGTGGCCAGCGGCGGCATCCGGCGCAGCCGGGCTCGCAAGGTCTCCAGCTCGGAGAGCCAACGCCGCAGCGTCTCCGGCCGATGAAACGCGAAGACACGCCGCGAACGCGGCGCCGGATCGGCGAGATCGCGAAACAGGATCTCGGTTTCGGAGGCGATGTACTCGAACCTTCGCTGCCGGGGATCGGCCCCGAGGAAAGCGGGGGCGTCGGCGATGTAGCGCGCGGCCTGGTCCGAAAAGCCACTGAGGGTGGCCCCGGCTGCCTTGGCCTCGACGACACCGCAGAAGCGTCGATCGACGAAAAGCGCGTAGTCGACAGGGCCCGACGCAGTCGCAAGCTCCCGGACGGCCACACCGGCGCCTGCCGCGAGGTTCATCTCGTCGCGCGACTGGACCCGCCACCCGCACGCGGCGAGCCGCTCGTCGATCGACGCGCGGGCCCTGTCCTCCGGATGGAACGTCGCCATGCCTTTTTCGGCTCTCCCCACGGCGAGGTTACGGGCCGCCTATCCGCCGTTCAACCCATGGCTGCGGCCCGTCTACCTGCCTGGAGGTGGCCGCAAGCGATTGCCGCGACGCGAATCTTCCCTATTCTGGCGATCCTCTCCTTAACGAGCCGGGGGCGCGCGCCGATGAAGGCGATGGTGATCAAGGCCAAGGGCGGGCTCGAGAACCTGGTCTACGACGACTGGCCCGACCCCGTGCCAGGGCCGAAGGACGTCATCGTCCGGGTTCGTGCCTGCGGCCTCAATCACCTCGACATCTTCGTGCGCAAGGGCATGCCCGGCCTTCCCGTGCCGATGCCGTTCATCTCCGGCGGCGATATCGCCGGCGAGGTCGCCAAGCTCGGCGAGGAAGTCCGCGGCTGGCAGCTCGGCGATCGCGTCGTGGTTCAGCCCGTCACCCATGAAGGCATGATGGGCGAGGAGATCCAGGGCGGCATGGCCGAGTTCGCGCGCGTGCCCGAGGAGAACCTGATCCCGATCCCGGACGGCGTCGGCTTCGAGGCGGCGGCGGCCCTGCCCGTCGCCTATGGCACGGCGCTGCGCATGCTGGTGACGCGTGGCCGGCTCGCCGCGGGCGAGAAGATCCTGATCCTCGGCGCCTCGGGCGGCGTCGGCACGGCCGCGGTGCAGATCGCCAAGATGATCGGCGCCGAGGTCATCGCCGCTGCCGGCGGCGACGACAAGCTGCTCAAGCTGCGCGAGCTCGGTGCCGACCACCTGATCAACTACAAGACCCAGGACTTCTCCAAGGAGGTCTGGCGGATCACCGGCAAGCAGGGTGTCGATGTCGTGGTGAACTACACCGGCGGCGATACCTGGGTGCCGTCGCTGAAGGCGCTCAAGAAGCGCGGCCGGGTCCTCACCTGCGGCGCCACCGCCGGATACGATCCCAAGGAGGATCTCCGCTACATCTGGGTGCGCGAGCTCGAGGTCATCGGCTGCAACGGTTGGACCAAGGAAGACATCGCCACCCTCCTCGACTACGTCGCCACGGGACGCATCAAGCCGGTGGTGAGCCATGTGCTCCCCTTGAGCCAGGGGCGCGAGGCCGAATGGCTGCTCGAGCAGCGCGCGATCTTCGGCAAGGTGCTGCTGGTCCCATGAGCGAGACGGTCGAGCAGCTCAAGGCCTCGATCCGGCTGCCGCCGTTCCACGCCTGGCTCGGCGTCGAGCTCGCCGACGGAAACGCGGCGGCCGGAACCGCGACGGTGCGCCTGCCCTTCCGGCCCGACTTCCAGCGCTCGCCCGACTCGCCGCAGATCCATGGCGGCGTCATCGCCGCGCTCGCCGACATCGCCGGCGACTATGCGCTCGCCGTCAGCCTCGGCGGCGGCGTTCCGACCATCGATCTCCGCGTCGACTATCTGCGCCCGGCCGAGGGCGATCTCGTCGCCATGGCCCGCACGATCAAGAAGGGGCGCACCATCGGTGTCGTCGATGTCGAGATCAAGGACGCGGCCGGCCGCCTGATCGCGATCGGCCGCGGCGCCTACTCGACCCAGATCGGCTAAGCCGCCGCAAACTCCAGGACGATGCCGTGCGCGGCCGTGTGAGGCACCACGATGCTTTCCGTCGCGTTGCGATGCGGCACGTTGCTTCGCTGAAGCTGTTTTCGCATCGCACCGAGATCATCGACGAGCAGACGCGCGGCGCGAACGCGGCCTGACGCTCCCGCCGTCTCCGGATAGCGCTCCGACATCCGCTTCGGGTCGAGCAGAACAAGACGATCGGAGGCCGGCCCGACCGACAGCTCGCCATCGGCGAGCGCTGCCGGGGTACCCATCAGCTTCTCCATGAACGCGCGATGTGACGGCGGATCCTCGGCGGGCAGGATCACCTCGGAGATGCGGGTCGCGCCGTTGGCGTGCCGCTGATACTCCGCCCGCCAGAAGAGCTCGGGCGGATGATGCTGCTGGCAAGTGAAGAAAGTCATGTCGGCGAAGCTCGGATCGACGGCAAAGGCCAGCGAGAAGCCGACACGCACCTTGCGCCCGTCCGGCATCAAGGCGTCGCGCCCGAAGTCGAAGGGATCGTAACGCCCGAGGCCGTCGGCGGCGAAGGCCTGTGCGTCCTCCCACGCATCCTTGCCCTGGAGCGACAGCATCGACAGACCCTCGCCTTCGCGGAGGAACGCCTGGTTATGGGCACCGAAGCTGAAGCGGCCAGGCGCCGGCGGCGGAACATCGGCCGGGCGCGCCACGGTCAGCAGCTCGATGAAGCTGCCCTGCATCAGCGCGAGGCTGTTGCGCGTGCCGAAAGGATGGTCGGCATGCGGCGTCAGCGTGAAGCCGAGCGCCTGATAGGTCGCGCGAGCCGTATCGAGATCGGCAACGCAGACGACGAGGTGGTCGAAGAGGCGCGGCATCTGCTCCAAGGTCCCGGATCGAAGGACCGGGACCTTAGACCGATGACCTCTCGTCGACAAACCAGCGGACCGGATCCATGACCGGCACCGATAGATCGGCGGCCGATGCCGCAAGCGACCGCGAATGTCGAGCGCCCTGCAATCGAGTCGAGAAGCCCCCTCGGAGCCGTCGAGCGTCACGAGTTAGGTGCGAGAGGGAGCGAGTCGGTTCATCGGGGCCGTAAAATGCGACGCGGCCGGCCGCCGTAAAGCGACCGGCCGCGAAGCCCCGAACGGTAACTCTAGAAGCTGGTGAAGCGCGTCAGGCTGATCGTGCGTCCCTGCGGCAGCGTCAGGGTCGCGTTGCTCGAGCCGCTGAAGCGGAGCGAGACCTGCCCGAGCGCCGAGTTCGTGGTCGGCGCACGATATCCGCCGGTCAGGGTCTGCCCGCCGCCATAGACCTGCAGGCTGCCATCGAAGGCGGTCGCGCTCAGCATCGGACCGCTGGCCACATACCAGACGGGGCTGCCATCCGTGTCGTAGAGATAGCCCGAGATGAAGATGTTCGAGCCCTGCACCTCGAAGAACCAGCCGGTGCCGGACTCGCTCGGGTTCCACCGCCAGCCCGCGTTCGGTGCGCCGGACTGCGGGGCAGCCACGGACTGGCCGTTCACCGGGAAGCGCTGGATCGGCACCGTGCCGCCGGGCCAGGTGACCGTGCCGTTGGTCGAGGAGGTGAAATTGAGCGTGGCGGAGCCAGCGTTTCCGAGCGACTGCGGCGCGCGGTAGTCGCCGGCCAGGGTCTGGCCCGAGCCGAACTTCTGCAGCGAGCCCGTGAAGCTGGAGCCGCTCTGCGGACCGTTGACGACGAACCACAGCGGAGAGCCGTCGTCGTCGTAGAGGAACGCGCCGACATAGATGCGGCCGTTGCGCGTCTCGATCGAGAAACCGCGGCCGGCCTCGCTCGGATTCCACCACCAGCCGGTGGCAGGCGTGACGTTGCCGCGGATCGCGTTGACCGCGCCGGCCACATCCAGGCGAGGCACATTGTAGTTGTAGAGAGCGCCCGAGCTGCCCCGGAGGCTCAGATTCAGCATGACGCCGCCGTTGCGGAGCGCGGCGATCATATCGCCGACCGAGGCGGCGGAGCTGGCCTGGCGGAGCACGGCAAGCGCGCCGGCAACATGCGGCGTCGACATAGAGGTGCCAGTCAGCGAGCCGAAGCCGCCGCCGAGAACCGAGGACTGGATCGCAGTACCCGGCGCCATCATTGTGATGAAGGGCGCGATGTTCGACGGAATGAAGATGCCGTCATTGTCCGTCGTGTTGCCGACCGAGATCGCCGAGGAGATGCAGCCGGGCTCGCTCATCGCGTTGATGTAGCCGTCATTGCCCGAGGCGATGACCGTCGCGGTGCCGGCTGCGCGGAGCGCATCGATCGCCCGCTTCGTCGACTGGTTGGCGAGGTCGCAGGCCGACTGGGTCGAGTAGACGCCGCCGCCGAGGCTCATATTGACCGAGGCGACGTTGTACGTGCCGCGCAGGGTCGCGACGTAGTCGAGCGCCCGGATCTGGTCGGAGGTGTAGGAGAGAACACACTGGCCACCGCCGCTGCAGAACGAGCCGCTGAACCGGCTGAACACCTGGATCGCGATGATCTGCGCGCCGCGGGCAACGCCCGCCATGGTCGGCGAGGAATAGCCGGCGGCGATGCCTGCGACATGCGTGCCGTGGCCGCAGCCGCTGATGCTCGCCGCGCATGCGGCGCCGGCGCCGGCGCCTATCTGGGTCGCCTGGCCGTTCGGGCAGAGGCTGGTAGCGTTCTGCGACGGCACGGTCGAGGAGAAGCAGGCCTCGTGGACGACGCGACCGCCGAAGAAGGGATGGCCGGTCTCGACGCCCGTATCCAGGATGGCAACGGCGACGCCGGCGCCGGTGTAGCCCATCGCCCAGGCGGCAGGGCCGCCGACCAGCGGGACCGAGGTCTGGAGGTCTGGCTTTGCCAGCCGGTCCTCCTCGACGTCCTCGACCTCGGGATCGGTCATCAGGCTCGCGAGCGAGCTCGAGTCGACTTCCATGACGATGGCCGGCACGGTACGGAAGGCATGCCAGCCGGGCATGCTGTGACCGCGGTTCCAGAGGCGGCGGGCGAGCCTATCCTGAGCCCCGGCGATCGCCGGAGCAGCCGCGATGCCGGCGGCATCGCCCGCGCGCTGCATGCGAAACCGGGCGATCACCCGGAACTTGCGGCTGTGAATCTGATCGTTGAGAGCCAGTGCAGGCGCCGCCCGGGGCGCCACCGGAAGCTCAGCGGCCCTTTCCGGGGCCGGATCGGCCGACTGGGCATGAGCGTGCGAGGCGATGGCGAGACCGAGGGCGGCGACGAGCGCCAGCGCCTGGCGAGCCGGCACGAGACCCCAACAGAAAGACATCAATCCACCCGAAGCGTGAGTGTGCCTGCGACCCGCTCCCCTCGTCCCCCACCTCCCGGCCCCCTGTGATGGCCCGGGATCAAAGCTGCGAGTTCCGTTACGTTTTGGCGATATTACCGAACGCAGGAACGTCAGTCGGTCGAATTGCATCGAAGGTTCAATCCCGGTTAACCGGAGGCCGCGGGTCTTTCCCGAGGAGGCGTTGCGAGGATCCTGGCCTCAGCGACGCCGACGCGGCCCATCCGACAGCTTCGTCCGCTCACCCCCCTCCCCGCCTCGTGGGCGGCGGATCTGCGAGGCGTCTCGGTCGCCTCGGCGTAGGGCCAGCCCGAACCTCTTTTCGCGATCGCACGGGGCTGCGATGGCGTGGTGATCGGGCAGGGACATAATGGTGACTGGCGAGGAAACAGTGTGAAAGATTGATCGGCCCCCATCGAGTGGTCCAGATGGAATGTTAGTTCAGAGTTGGCCGTTGCGCTAGTTGGAGCGTGGCCGGCGAAGCCGATCGGCGTAGCGCAGCCGGCCATGCGGCGAATGCAGGCA
>VGEH01000093.1 GCA_016869375.1 Alphaproteobacteria bacterium
GGTCAGCCAGGTGCTACATGAACATGCGGCCACTCTATCAGCCGCAGGTCCCACAATCCGGAGCCGCCGCCTGATCAAATGTGCGAAAGATTCTGGACAGGACCGGAGCCGCAACTGCCCGCAGCACATCCCGCAGATGTTTCCGGCCGAGGAAGTGATGTCGGCGGTGGACTCGCTGGTCGCGCGCATCAAGGCGCTCGAGGCCGAGCTCGCCTCAGTGCGCGGGCCTACTCCTCCGCCTGTGCCGCCGGCACCGGCTGACCGCGCTCACGCATGATCCGGCGGTATCGCGCGACGTTGCGGTTGTGCTCGTCGAGCGTCTTCGCGAAGGCGTGGCCGCCATTGCCGTCCGCGACGAAGTACAGCGCATCGGTCTGCGCCGGCTTGAACACCGCTTCCAGCGCGGCTCGGCCGGGATTGGCGATCGGCCCCGGCGGCAGCCCATCGACCACGTAGGTGTTGTAGGGGCTCGGATGCTTGAGGTCGGCGCGCGTCAGCGTCCGGCCGAATTCGCCGCCCTGCGCGAGCCCATAGATCACGGTCGGATCCGACTGCAGCTTCATGCGCGCCTTCAGGCGATTGTAGAAGACACCGGCGACCATCGCGCGCTCGTCGGTGCGGCCGGTCTCCTTCTCGACGATCGAGGCGAGCGTCACCGCTTCCGCAGGTGACGCAAGCGGCAGGCCCTGGGAGCGGTCGCGCCAGAGGCGCTCGAGCAGCTGCGTCATGCCGGAGCGCATCTGCACGATCATGCGTCCGCGCTCGTCGCCCCACACATAGGTGTAGGTCGCCGGCAGCAGCTCGCCCTCCTTGATGCCGTCGGGCGTGTTGCCTTCCATGCCCTCGGCCTGGGCGATGGCCGCCACCGCCTGGCGCACCGTCCAACCTTCGGGAATGACGACGCGGCGGACGACGACGCGGCCCGAGGACAGCAGGTTCACTAGGTCGCGGAGACTCGAATGGGCGGCGACCTGGTACTCGCCGGCCTTGAGATCGCGACCGTGCCCGAGCGTCCAGGCGGCGAGCTGGAAGAGGTAGCGGTGCCGCACCATCACGCGGTCTTCCAGGCTCCGGGCGATCTCGCCCAGGCCCGCGCCGCGGGGAAGCACGATGGTGCTGGTGATGGGCAGCGGCCCCGGCTTCAGGATCTCGCGATCCCACAGCTTGGCGCCGGCGACGCCGGCGACCAAGAGGCCTAGAAGCAGGCCGGCGGCAATGCGCATGCGCATCGCCGCTAACCGCTAATTGACGGCCGAGAAGACGAGCGAGGCGTTGGTGCCGCCGAAGCCGAAGGAGTTGGAGAGCGCGTGACGTATCGCGCGCTTCTTCGCCTTGTGCGGCACGAGGTCGATGTCGCAACCGTCCGACGGATCCTCGAGGTTGAGGGTCGGCGGTGCCACCTGGTCGCGGATCGCCAGGATCGAGAAGATCGCCTCTACGCTGCCGGCGGCGCCGAGCAGATGCCCGATCGCCGACTTGGTCGAGGACATCGACAACTTGTAGGCGCTCTCCCCGAACAGGCGCTTGACGGCGCCGAGCTCGATCTCGTCGCCGAGGGGCGTCGAGGTGCCGTGCGCATTCACGTAGTCGATGTCGGCGGCGGTGAGGCCGGCCCGCTTGATCGCCGCGCGCATCGAGCGGTAGCCGCCATTGCCGTCCTCGGACGGCGCGGTGATGTGGTGCGCGTCGCCCGACATGCCGTAGCCGGTGACCTCGGCATAGATCTTCGCGCCGCGCGCCTTGGCGCGCTCGTACTCCTCGAGCACCACGACACCGGCGCCCTCGCCCATGACGAAGCCGTCGCGCCGCTTGTCCCAGGGACGCGAGGCTTTCTCCGGCGTCTCGTTGAAGCCGGTCGAGAGCGCGCGCGCCGCGGCGAAGCCGGCGATGCCGAGCCGCGAGACCGCCGCTTCGGTGCCGCCGGCGATCATGACGTCGGCGTCGTCCCACATGATCAGCCGCGCCGCGTCGCCGATCGCATGCGCGCCGGTCGAGCAGGCGGTGACCACCGCGTGGTTCGGGCCTTTGAGGCCGTACTTGATGGAGACGTGGCCGGAGGCGAGGTTGATCAGGTTCGACGGGATGAAGAACGGGCTGATGCGCCTCGGCCCCTTCTCGGCGAGCGTCACCGCACCTTCGGAGATGCCGATCAGGCCACCGATGCCCGAGCCGATCATGACCCCGGAGCGCTCTTTCTCGTCCTCGGTCTTCGGCTTGGCGTCGGCGTCTTCGATCGCCTGCTGGGCCGCCGCCATCGCATAGACGATGAACGGGTCCATTCGCCGCTGTTCCTTGGGCTCAACCCAATCATCGGCGTTGAATTTGCCTTCCTTGGTCTCGCCCCGCGGGAGCTGGCCCGCGATCTTGGCCGGAAGGTCGGAGACGTCGAAGCTCTGGATCGCCCGGACGCCGGACTCTCCGTTGAGCAGCTTCGGCCAGACGTGCTCGACGCCGACCCCGAGCGGGGTGACGAGGCCGAGACCGGTGACAACTACGCGGCGCATGGGCGTTCGTCCTTAGAGAAGAAGTAAGGGCGAGCGCTGAGGCTCAGCCCTGCTTCGCCTTGATGAACTCGATCGCGTTCTGGACCGTAAGGATCTTCTCCGCGGCGTCGTCCGGGATCTCGATGCCGAACTCCTCCTCGAAGGCCATGACCAGCTCGACCGTGTCCAGGCTGTCGGCGCCGAGATCGTCGACGAAGCTGGCATTGGCGGTGACCTTCGCCTCCTCGACGCCCAGGTGCTCGACCACGATCTTCTTCACGCGCTCTTCGATGTCGCTCATCTCTTCGCTTCCTTCGGAAAAACCTTCATCCGTGCCGTCTTCAGGCCGGGCGGTCGGGTGGTAACACAAGAGCCCGAGCCGGTCCAGACGGCCCGGCCAGCCTCCGGTTCACAGCATCGCCATACCGCCGTTCACATGCAATGTGGCGCCGGTCACATAGCCCGCCTCGGCCGAGGCCAGGTAGACGGCGGCAGCCGCGATCTCCTCCGAGGTGCCAAGTCGGCCGAGGGGGATTCGTTCCAGCATCCGCCCCCGCTGCTCCTCGGTCAGGACGTCGGTCATCGGCGTCTTGATCATTCCGGGAGCGATCAGGTTGACGGTGATTCCACGCGAGGCGACCTCCTGGGCCAGGGCCTTGGAGAATCCGATCATCCCGGCCTTGGCGGCGGCATAGTTAGCCTGGCCCGGATTGCCGGTAACCCCCACCACCGAGCTGATGCCGATGATCCGGCCCCAGCGGCGCTTCATCATGCCCCGAAGCGCGGCGCGCGAGAGCCGCATGCCGGCATTCAGGTTCACCTCGATGACCGCCTGCCAGTCCTCGTCCTTCATCCGCATCAGCAGACCGTCCTTGGTGATGCCGGCGTTGTTGACGAGGATATCGAGCTGGCCGCCGAGCGCCGCCTCGGCGTCCTTGGCGAGGCGCTCGGTGTCGGCGGGGCTGGAGAGGTTCGCGGCAACCACCAGCGCCCGATCTCCGAGCTCCCCGGCGAGCTGCTTCAGCGCCTCCTCGCGGGTACCCGAAAGGGCGACTTTCGCCCCCTGCGCATGCAGCGCCTTGGCGATGGCCCGACCGATGTCGCCCGACGCGCCGGTGACCAGTGCTCCCTTTCCGCTCAGGTCGAACATGCGGATCTCCTAGAGGGTCTTCAAGAAGGCCTCGACCTCGGCCGGCGTGTGCACGGCGAGGGCGTCGACATCCTTGTGGATGCGTTTGGCCAAGCCGGTCAACACCTTGCCGGCGCCGACCTCGATCTCCTTGGTGACTCCATGCTCGACCATGGCGAGCACGCATTCGCGCCAGCGCACCATGCCGGTCACCTGCTGGACGAGCAGCTTCTTGATCTCGGCCGGATCGGAGACCGGCGCGGCACGCACATTGGCGACGACCGGCACGCTCGGCTGCCTGAGGTCGATCTTGGCGAGCGCCTCCTCCATCGCCTCGGCCGCCGGCTTCATCAACGCCGAGTGGAAGGGCGCGCTCACGGGCAGCGGAAGCGCGCGTTTGACGCCCTTGGTCGGGGCGATCTGAATGGCGCGGTCGATCGCGGCCTTGGCACCCGACAGCACCACCTGGCCCGGGCCGTTGTCGTTGCCGAGGTCGCAGACCTGCCCCTGGGCCGCTTCCGCGGCGATCGCCTTGGCCTGGTCGAGATCGGCGCCGAGCAGCGCCGCCATCGCCCCCTCGCCGACCGGCACCGCCTTCTGCATCGACTGGCCGCGCAGCTTGAGCAGCCGCGCCGCATCGGCGACCGAGAGCGCACCGGCGGCGCAGAGCGCCGAGTACTCGCCAAGCGAATGACCGGCGACATGCGAGGCAAGATCGGCAAGCCGCTTGCCGGACTCCTTCTCGATCACGCGGACGACGGCGACGGAGACCGCCATCAGCGCGGGCTGCGCATTCTCGGTCAGCGTCAGCTCGTCCTGCGGGCCGGTCTCCATGAGCTTGGAGAGGCTCTGCTTCAACGCCTCGTCGACCTCCTGGAAGACTTCGCGCGCGGCCGGAAAGGCCTTGGCCAGCTCCACCCCCATGCCAACGGCCTGAGAGCCCTGGCCCGGAGAGACGAACGCACGCGTCATGTTGATCCCCGCTCGAAAAAGGCGGGAGTCATCGCATGGAAGCCCGGGGTGTCAAGCGGCGGCCGGCGGTACCGCCTCTCGAAAATTGTGGATAGCTGCCGCGCAGGAATTGCCAGTTGCGCCCGTTCCCTTCTTGTTCGGTGTTGGGAAAAGGGGGGACGGTGATTTCCGCGCTGGTTTCGGTCCTCTTTGCGCTCCTCGCCATTACCTCCCCGTCTCGGGCGGCAGAGGTGTCTTCAGGCGTGCCGGCCGGCTGCATCGCGTCGCCCCTGCCCGCCGCTTCCAAGCATGTTCTCGCTACCTTGGCGTTCACCGGCCACCCGATCAGCGATCGCTTCAGCGCCACGTTCTGGCGACAACCTTGCCTCCATGACCCGCTGCTTTCAGCGGTGCTGATGCGGATCACTCCCGACCCCGGAGGGTCGGTCGCGATCTGCAGCAGCTCGTTCCATGTCAGCCAGAACGGGACGAATTTCGGCCAGTCCGGATGGATCACGACCGCCCGCGGCTACCCGGTCTGCTCGCGCTTCTTTCTTCCGACCACCTTTGCCTTCCACGAGCCGACCAGGAGCTTCGACGACCAGAAGGCCTTCTCCTTGAGTCCCGCCAGCTGGGGGCTCTATGCGAGGCCGAACATCGTCGCGATTCCGGCATACGCTCCCAATCTCACGCGTCGGACGCTGACAGTCACCCTCGTCGGCAACGGCTCCGGCCAGATCGTCAGCGCGCCGGCCGGAATTGAATGCTCGACAGGCTCGTGCAGCGCCGGCTTCCACGAGGATGTGCCCGTCGCGCTGACGGCCGAGCCGCTGGCGGGTTCCCGCTTTGCCGGTTGGGACGGAGCCTGTGCTGCCAGCGGGTCGTCGCCTGTGGCGAGGATCACGATCGCGGGAGATGCAGCATGCGCGGCACGCTTCGATCCGCCTCGGATCGACCCTCAATCCGGATGGTGGTGGGCCCCGGCGGAGCCGGGGCGCGGCTACTCGCTCGAGCTCCGCAACGGTCGCCTGTTCGTCGCGAGCTATGCCTACCGCAGCGATGGACAATCGACCTGGTATCTGAGCGAGGGCCGATGGGACGGCTATCGCCTGGCGACGGCGCTTACCGAATATGCCGGCGGCCAGACGATCGGAGGAAGCTGGAAGCAAGCGAGCCGGCGGAGCGACGCCGCCACCGCAACGCTCGCCTTCTCGTCGCCGGCGCACGGCACTCTTACCTGGGGCGACGGTCGCAGCGTCGCGATCGAACGGTTTCCCTTCGCCGGCAGTCCCCAACCTGCCCCGGACGACGTCGTTCCGGCAGCGACATCGGCGCCTCGCGACGATGATGCCGTTCGACTCCAAGCGCTGCGCGACGCCGTCACATCACGCGGAATGCGGCGGGTCATCGTTCGTCTGCATGGAAGCGGCGTGGCGGCCGCCGACGGTCAGCGCATGCAGAGCGCTCTCGGCCAGAGCGGCAGCCAGATCGTCACGACATACCAGGCGTTGCCGCTCGTCGTCGCGGACGTGACGTCCTCAGGCCTAGAGGCGCTGCTTTCCGACCCGTCGATCGCCGCTGTTCACGAGGACACGGAGCGTCAGACTTTCCTCTCGGCGAGCGTTCCTCGCATCGGCGCGTCCCGGCTCCGGTCCGGAGGCCATGGCGGCCAGGGCCAGACGGTGGCGATCCTCGACACCGGCATCGACAAGTCTCATCCGTTCCTGGCGGGCCGCGTCATCAGCGAAGCCTGCTTCTCCTCGCCCGTTCCGTCTCTGGGCATCGTCAGCGCCTGCCCCAATCGCGAAGCCACGATGATCGGCGCCGGCGCCGGATTGCCTTGCGCCAGCCAGAGCGCGGGCTGCTATCACGGGACCCATGTAGCCGGGATCGTCGCCGGCCGCGGCGAGACCTTCTCGGGCGTCGCCCCCGAGGCGAGCCTGCTCAGCATCCAGGTCTTCAAGATCGTCCCGCCTGTCTTCTGCGCGAGCTTCCAGCCTTGTCTGGGCGCATCGGACTCCGACATCATCCGAGGGCTGCAGCACGTCCGCGACAATGCCGCGCGTCTCAACATCGCCTCCGTCAATCTGAGCCTCGGCGGCGGCCGTTACTCCGCCTACTGCGACGACCTGCCCTACAAGCCGATCATCGATCAGCTGAAGGCGGCCGGAGTCGCAACGATCGTCGCGACCGGCAATAACGGGCTCGATGGGGAAGTCGCGGCACCGGCATGCACCTCGAGCGCGATGCGCGTCGGCGCCACCACCTCGCTAGACGCCCTCGCCTCCTTCTCGAACAGCTGGGCCTTGCCGATGGTCCTGGCACCCGGTGACGCGGTGACATCTTCCGTTCCCGGCGCCGCCTTCAAGAGCCTCCGCGGGACCTCGATGGCAACGCCGCATGTCGCCGGAGCCTGGGCGGTCCTGCGCAGCGCGGCGCCGACCGCCAGGATGGAGACCATCCTGGCGGCGCTCACCGATACGGGAACGGCTGTCGTCAATCCGGCGACGAGCCGCCCCTACCCACGGATCGACGTCGCCGCTGCCCATGACCGGCTGAACGATATCGAGACCGGCTGGTGGTGGAATGCCGCGGAGCCGGGTAGCGGCTACTTCGTCGAGACCGGCAGGGGCATCCTGTTCCTCTCGGCCTACACCTACCGCGACGACGGAAGCGCGGCCTGGTATGTGGCGAGCGGTCCCTACTCGCGTGGCATTTTCGAAGGGACGCTGCAGGAGTACGGCGGCGGCCAAGCGCTCGGCGGCGCCTGGCGTCCGGCGCAGCTGCAAGCCGAGCACGGTCCCATAACGCTTCAGTCGACGGGCAGCGGCAGCGCGCGCCTGACCCTGCCGAACGGCCGCCGGGTCGCTCTGACCCGCTTCAGCTTCTGACCGACCCAAGCCAGGCAATGAGACCGGTGATGGTGCCGACCGAGAGCAGGGTCGAGATCACGACCGAGGACACCACCGGCGCCTGATAGACCAGGTAGCGGTTGGCGAGGATGAAGACATTGGCGCCGGTCGGGAGACCGGCGGCGAGGATCGCTACCGCCGCCGTCTCCGGCGCGAGGCCGAGCGGCTCGGCCATGAGCCAGACGATCGCCGGCAGCGCCACGAGCTTGAGCGCCAGGATGACCGCGGTCGGCGCCAGCGAGCCGCCGAGCCTGAAGCGCGCGAGTTGTGCCCCCAGCGCGAACAGCGCGCAGGGAATGCCGGCGGCGCCGAGCAGCGCCAGGAAGTCGTCGAGCATATGCGGCAACTGGACGTCGACCGCGGCGCAGGCGAGGCCGGCCATCATCGCGACGATGATCGGGTTCGATGCGGTGCCCTTCGCCGACTGGATTGCCGCCGCCTTGGCCCCGCCGCCGCGGCCGCGCGCGATCTCGATCAGCACCGTGGTGAGGCCGATCAGGATCATCGAATGGAAGCTGATGATCAGCATCAGTGGCACGAGGCCGTGCTCGCCGAAGCTCCGCACCACCATCGGAATGCCGAGCTGCACCGAATTGCCGAAAGTACAGGCGAGCCCCAGCATCGCCGCCTCCTCGAGCCTGATCCGGAAGACACGGAGACCGATCGCCATCGCAAGCGCGTAGATGCCGAGGCCGGAGCCGAAATAGGCGATCAGCACGCCCGGATCGAAGGTCTCCCAATGGATGTTGCGGACCACCGAGCGGAACATCAGTGCCGGGATGGCGATGAAGAAAGTGAAGTCCGCGAGCCCGTTGATGCGGTCGCCCTTGATGATTTCGAAACGCCCGACGAGCCAGCCGGCGAGCACGACGGCGAAGATCGGCAGGACGATCTCGAGGAGGTCGATCACTTAAGGGTCACATCCAGAGGAATGGGACGTCATAGGGCTGCAGGCGACGATCCGCGGTGACGAGCGTCAGCTTCTCGACCTGGCACTGCGCGATCAGCATGCGGTCGAACGGGTCTCGGTGATGGAAGGGCAACGCTGCAACTGCATCGGTGTGCTTCAGATCGATCGGCAGGATCTCGAAGTGGCTCTCTCGTATCCCTTCCTCGACCGAGGCTTGGAGCGCGAACTTTCCTACGGAGGTCTTGATCGCGATTTCCCATGCGCTGACAACGCTGACGAAGACATCGTCCGCGTCTTGAATGGCCGCCCTGATCTCGTTGGAAATCTCTTGTTCGCGCGCACGCCACCAGATGAAAGCGTGGGTATCGAGCAACAACCTCACTTAGGGTCGTCCTTACCCTCGAACGCGTCCAGAAGGTCGTCGGGCAAGGGATCGTCGAAGTCGGGCGCGATCCAAATCTTGTCTTCCCAGCCACCGGGCACCCGAAGCGGCTTCTTCGTCGGCGCGAGCGCGACCAGTCGCGCCACGGGCGTCCCCGCTCGAGCGATGATGATTTCCTCGCCTCGCGCTGCCCGGTCGACCAGCGAGGAGAGCTGGGTCTTGGCCTCGTAGATATTGACCTTGGCGGACATAGCCTGAATCTGGCCCCCGGCCGCGAGTTGGTCAAGTTGGTCAAATCAGCTGGGGATCGGTTCAGGTGTCATGGTCTGGCCGGCAACCCAGTGCCAGCCCTCGTCCGTCTTCCGGAACACGCACATCGACAGATAAGTCCGGTCGGCGATCTCGCCGGGACGCACAAACCGGTCGTGGAGGTTCATGGTCGCCACAGCGAAGCTTCCGAAATCGACAACCTGAAGATTTTCAACGAGTTGATGAGCGAAACCCCAATCGGTCGCTTTGCAGACGCGGTCGATATAGGCCTGCCTTTCCACCCGCCGGCCGCCCGAGCTGACATAGACGAAGGCGGGGTCCGTGATCTCCGAGAGAATCTTTGACGATTTCGTTACGAGCCCCTCGGCTTTGGCCTTCAGAACCGCATGAATTTCGTCGGTGACGCTCATCATCCCCCTCCGCGCAGCGGAGCTTGCCCCCGGCGCGCGCATGTGTATAGTCCGCGCCCTCATAGCTCCTTGCCGGGTCCCCGTCGGGTCCCGGCTAGGTCCGGCCGGCCATGGTGGCTCCGGACCGCTAACAGCCAAAGGGAGAAACGACGGTGGCGTTCTACGAGAACGTGTTCATCGCTCGTCAGGATGTTTCGACCACCCAGGTCGAAGCCCTGACCGAAGCGTTCAACACCCTGATTGAGGCGAATGGCGGCAAGGTCACCAAGAAAGAGTATTGGGGCCTGAAGTCGCTTTCGTTCCGCATCAAGAAGAACCGCAAGGGGCATTACATGCTCCTCAACATCGACGCCCCGGCGGCGGCGGTGCACGAGCTCGAGCGCAACATGCGCATCAACGAGGACGTGCTGCGCTACCTGACCGTCCGCGTCGAGGCGCTCGAGGAAGCTCCCTCGGCGATGATGCAGAGCCGGTCCGAGCGTGGCGATCGCGGCGACCGCGGTGATCGCGGCGGCTGGCGTCGGGATCGCGAGGAAGGCGGCGGACGCGGCGATGGTCCGCGCCGTGACGAAGGCGCCGCCGAAGGGCGCGGAGGTGACGCATGACCGGTATGCGTGAAGGCGGCCGCGGCGGCGAAGGCCGCGGCGAAGGCGGCGGTGGTCGCGGCGGTGCGGGCGGCGGACGCCGTCCTTTCTTCCGGCGCCGGAAGTCGTGCCCGTTCGCTCATCCGAACGCGCCGAAGATCGACTACAAGGACATCAAGCTGCTGCAGCGCTTCGTCTCGGAGCGCGGCAAGATCGTGCCGAGCCGCATCACCGCGGTCTCGGCCAAGAAGCAGCGCGAGCTCGCCCAGGCGATCAAGCGGGCGCGCTTCCTTGCCCTCATGCCCTACGTGATCAAGTAGGACAGAGGATCTAGGGGACGCGCCGATGGCGAGGTTCTGGATCATTGCGGTGAGCGCCGGGTTTCTGAGCGCCCTCCTCTACCTCTC
Source organism: Alphaproteobacteria bacterium (assembly GCA_016869375.1). Taxonomy (GTDB): domain Bacteria; phylum Pseudomonadota; class Alphaproteobacteria; order SHVZ01; family SHVZ01; genus SHVZ01. Next base: position 10,439 of record VGEH01000093.1, read on the forward strand.
GGTTGCCCTCGGGCAGCCGAGCGCGATCCTGCTCGCCTATCTGGCCCAGCTGCCGCTATTCGCGGTGACGCTGGGGATGGGCGGGCTTGCCGGCGCGGCCGCGACCGGCAGCGCCTCGCTCGCCATCGCGCTTCTGCACAGCGTGATCGCCGGCGGCTTCTTCCTGATCGTGAGCGGGCTTCCGGTGCTGGTCATCGGCGGCAAGGCGCTGCTCAACCGCCAGGACGCGGTAGGCAAGACCGAGTGGTATCCGCTCGGCCTGCTGGTCTCGTGGATGGTCGGCATGGGCGCTGGTGCGTTCGTCGTCGCCAGCATCGCGCTCGCGGTCCTGACCGACGGCATCGAGCCGTCGCTCCGCTGGTTCATCGGCCAGGGCATCGAGCGTCTGCTCGCTGCCACGGCCGAGGCCGATCGCGAGCGCATCCTCGAGATGGTCGTCGCCTGGATCCCGGCGGCGGTGGTGGTGTCGTGGCTCGGCATGGTCGCGGTCAACGCGACCCTGGCTCAGGGCATGCTCATGTATTTCGGCCGCAACCTGCGCCCGAAGCCGGAGCTGGCCGATATCGAGCTGCCGCACCTGCTGACTCTGGTGCTCGGTCTCGCCGGTGTCGCGGCGCTGCTGGGTCCGGCGAGCATCGGCTTCGTCGGTCGGAACCTGTTCCTGATCCTGCTCGTGCCTTTCTTCTTCCTGGGCCTCGGCGTGGTTCACGCCGTCGCCCGCAAATTCTCGCCGCAGAGAATCTTCATCCTGATCGCCGCCTACGCCGCCATGATCGTGCTCGGCTGGCCGGCGGCGCTGGTTGCGGCTCTCGGGCTATTCGATCAATGGCTGGGTCTGCGTCGCCGTCTGGCGGTCGCCGGCCCGGCGGAGTGAGGAGTCACCCATGGACGTCATCCTCTTGGAGCGCATCGAGAACCTCGGCCAGATGGGCGAGGTGGTGAAGGTCAAGGCGGGCTTCGCCCGCAACTTCCTTTTGCCGAAGAAGAAGGCGCTGCGCGCCACCAAGGAGAACCGCGAGGTTTTCGAGAAGCGCCGTTCGCAGCTCGAGGCCGATAACCTCAAGCGCAAGGAAGAGGCCGAGAAGGTCGGCGGCAAGCTCAACGGCCTCAAGGTCACGATCGTGCGCCAGGCGGCCGAAGGCGGCGCGCTCTACGGCTCGGTCAATCTCCGCGACATCGCGGAGGAGATCACCAATGCCGGGTTCACCGTGCAGAAGAGCCAGGTGATGCTGGCCCAGCCGATCAAGACCATCGGCGTGCATGAGGTCCGCCTCTCGCTTCATCCGGAAGTGAAGGTGACGGTCAGTGTCACCGTCGCGCGTTCGACCGAGGAAGCCAACGCACAGGCCGCCGCGACCGAGGAAGCCCCGGCCGCCGAGGCTCCCGCCGCCGGCTGATCGAAGGCTTATCCACATATCCACAGCCTGTTGAAAAGATAGCTGTGGAAGTGTGACGCACAGCATTGCGAGGCCGGCACCCGTTTCGGGATCATGCCGGCCTTGCGCGTTCTGGGGGGAACCGGGCGCCACCATGACTAGCCGGCGCCGAAAGGTCCGCGCATGACCGAGTTGAAGCCGCTTCCCGCCGTCTGGCCGGCACCTCGTGCCGAGGCCCAGCCCGGCTATCGCACGCCGCCGCACAATTACGAGGCCGAGCAGGGTCTGCTGGGCGCCCTCCTCGTCAACAACAACGCCTATGAGCGCATCGGCGACTTCCTCCGGCCGGAGCACTTCGCCGATCCGGCGCATGGGCGGATCTTCACCGCGATCGGCAAGCTGATCGACCGCGGCCAGATCGCCAATCCGGTCACGCTGAAGGCGCTGTTCGACCAGGACGGCGCGCTCGCCGAGGTCGGCGGCGCCCAGTATCTCGTCAAGCTCGCCGCCTCCGTAGTCGCCATTGTCAATGCCGAGGATTACGGCCGCACGATCCACGACCTCTACCTCCGCCGCCAGCTCATCGGCGTCGGCGAGGACATGGTTAACGACGCGCACAAGCACGAGCTCGAAACCTCGGCCAAGGACCAGATCGAGCTCGCCGAGGCCAAGCTGTTCCAGCTCGCCGAGACCGATCAGGCCGAGAAGGGATTCCAGAGCTTCGACACCGCGCTTGCCGCGTCGATCGAGATGGCCGAGATCGCTTACAAGCGCGACGGCAAGCTATCCGGCGTGCCGACCGGCCTCACCGACCTCGACAAGCTCCTCGGCGGCCTGCATCCCTCCGACCTGCTGATCCTCGCCGCGCGTCCTGCGATGGGCAAGTCGGCGCTCGCCTGCAATATCGCCTTCAACGCGGCGACGCTGGCGATGAAGGATACGGAGCAGGAGCGCTATGTCATCGCGCTCTTCTCGCTCGAGATGTCGGCGGAGCAGCTGACCACCCGCATGCTCGCCGAGCAGATCGAGGTCTCCAGCGAGAAGATCCGACGCGGCGAGCTCAACGAGGGCGACTTCCGCAACCTGGTGCAGGCGGCGCAGCGTCTCGAGCGCACGCCGATCTTCATCGACGACACCCCGGCGATCACGACCACGGCGCTGCGCAGCCGCGCTCGGCGGCTCAAGCGCCAGCACGGCCTCCATCTGATCATCGTCGACTACCTGCAGCTCATGCGCCCGACCGTCGGCACCAAGTCGGAAAACCGCGTGCAGGAAGTCTCCGACATTACGCGTTCGCTGAAGGCTGTCGCCAAGGAGCTGAACGTGCCGGTCCTGGCGCTGGCCCAGCTCAGCCGCGCTGTCGAGCAGCGCGAGGACAAGCGCCCGCAGCTCGCCGACCTCCGCGAATCCGGCTCGATCGAGCAGGACGCCGACGTCGTCATGTTCATCTTCCGCGAGGAGTACTATCACGCCCGCGAAGTGCCGACGCGCCGCCAGGACGAGAGCGACGAGAAGTATCACGACCGCATGGAGCGCTGGCAGGCGCGCGGCGAGGAGATCCTCGGCATCGCCGAGGTGATCGTCGGCAAGCAGCGCCATGGGCCGACCGGCACGGTCAAGCTGCAGTTCGACGGACCGACGACGAAGTTCTCCAATCTCGTGCTGCCCGGTCACATCGCCGATGCGATCGGATGACATACCGGCGAATGCCGGCGCGGTCCTGACCGTCGATCTCGATGCCGTCGCCGCCAATTGGCACCTGCTCGCCGCGCGCGCGGCGCCGCACGCGGATTGCGCGGCGATGGTCAAGGCGGATGCCTATGGTCTCGGCGCCGAGCAGGTCGGTCCCGCCCTCGCCAAGGCCGGAGCCCGCGTCTTCTTCGTCGCCACGCTCGATGAAGGCATCCGGCTTCGCCGTGCCATCGCCCAGGAGATCGGCGTCCTCGAAGGACCGCGGCCGGCGAGCGAAGGCGAGTTCCGCGCGCAAAAGCTGACGCCGGTCATCAACTCGCTTGATCAGCTCGCACGCTGGCGATCCTCGGGCGGCGGCCGCGCGATCGTGCATGTCGATACCGGCATGAGCCGGCTCGGCCTTTCCGAGACCGAAGTCGAGACGCTGGCCGCCGAACCGACGCGCCTCGAGAGCGTCGATCTCGCCTGGGTGATGAGCCACCTCGTCTCGGGCGAAGTCCAGCACGACCCCGACAACGCGCTTCAGCTCGCGCGCTTCCGCTCGGCGCTTGCCAAGCTGCCGAAAGCCAAGGCGAGCCTCGCCAACTCGGCCGGAATCTTCCTCGGCTCCGCCTACCACTTCAACCTCGTCCGTCCCGGTGCCGCGCTCTATGGCCTGGCGCCCGTCGACCACTCGCCGAATCCGATGCGGACCACGGTGAAGCTCGAAGCCGAGATCCTGACCGTGCGCTGGATCGCCGATGGGCGCTCGGTCGGCTACAACGCGCAGTGGCGGGCGAATCGGTTGACCCGAATCGCTACGGTCGGCGTCGGATATGCGGACGGGTATTTGCGCTCGCTCACCAACCGGGGCCGCGGATATATTGCCGGCCGCTCGATACCTCTGGTGGGGCGCGTCTCGATGGATCTGGTAACCTTCGACGTGACCGACCTGCCCGAGGCGGAGTGCCGTCCGGGGACCATGGTCACCTTGATGGGGCCAGAGCTTCCGCCGGATGCGCTCGGCGCGCTTGCCGGCACCAACGGATACCAGATGCTGACCGGCCTCTCCCGCCGCTACGCGCGGCGCTATCTCGGATCCGCCGCGTGATCGGCATCCTCGCCGCGATCGGCCGCGCCTTCCTCGAAGGCTTGGCGGCCCTCGGCCGGCTGGTGATGTTCGCCGGCACGGCGCTCGGCCATATGGTGCGGCCGCCCTTCTATCCGCGCCTCATCGGCCGGCAGATGATCGAGATCGGCTACTTCTCGCTACCGGTCGTCGCGCTCACCACGCTCTTCTCCGGCATGGTGCTGGCGCTGCAGAGCTACACCGGCTTCGCCCGCTTCTCGGCCGAAGGCGCGATCGCCACCGTGGTCGTGCTGTCGATGACACGCGAGCTGGCGCCGGTGCTGGCGGGGCTGATGGTTGCCGGGCGCATCGGCGCGGCGATGGCGGCCGAGATCGGCACCATGCGCGTGACCGAGCAGATCGACGCGCTGACCGTCCTTTCGACCGATCCCTACAAGTATCTCGTGGTGCCGCGGCTGATCGCCGGCGCGACCATGCTGCCGCTACTGGTGCTGATCGGCGACATTCTCGGCGTCTTCGGCGGCTATCTCGTCGCGATCTACAAGCTCGACTTCAACGCTGCCGCCTACCTCCGCCGCACCGCAGACTACCTCGAATTCATGGACGTGGTCTCGGGCCTGGTGAAGGCATCCGTCTTCGGCTTCCTGGTCGCTCTGACCGGCTGCTATCACGGCTACAACTCGAAGGGCGGGGCCCAGGGCGTCGGCCAGGCGACGACCAACGCCGTGGTCTCCGCCTCGATCCTGATCCTCGTCTTCAACTACATCATCACCGAGCTGTTCTTCGCAAAATGAGCGAGCCCCCCAACCCGCCAAAGATCCAGCTCAACGGCGTGAGGAAGGCCTTCGGCCAGAAGGTCGTGCTCGACGGCATCGACTACACGCTCGACGAGGGCGAGAGCCTCGTGGTCATCGGCGGCTCCGGCACCGGCAAGTCGGTGCTGCTGAAATGCATACTCGGCATCCTCAAGCCCGATGCCGGATCGATCCGCATCGATGGCGAGGAGACCGTCGGCGTGCGCGGCGAGGAACGCGAAAAGCATCTCCAGAAGATCGGCATGCTGTTTCAGGGCTCGGCCCTCTTCGACAGCCTGCCGGTCTGGCAGAACGTCGCCTTCCGCCTGATCCAGGGGCAGGGCATGGAGCGGAAGGAAGCGAAGGAGATCGCGCTCGGAAAGCTGGCGCAGGTCGGCCTCGCCGCGCCGGTCGCCGAACTCTATCCGGCCGAGCTTTCGGGCGGCATGCAGAAGCGCGTGGCGCTCGCCCGCGCCATCGCGAGCGAGCCCGAGATCATCTTCTTCGACGAGCCCACCACCGGCCTCGATCCGATCATGGCCGACGTCATCAACGACCTGATCGTCGCCTCGGTCAGAAAGCTCGGCGCGACCACGATCTCGATCACGCACGACATGGCGAGCGCGCGCAAGATCGCGACCAAGATCGCGATGATCCACGGCGGCAGGTTCATCTGGGCCGGCGACGCCAAGGACATCGACCGCTCCGGCAACGCCTATGTCGACCAGTTCATCCACGGCCGGGCCGAAGGTCCGATCCAGATGGCGGTGAGGCGCCCTTAAGCCGATGGCTAGGCCCCACACCCGCTACGTCTGCCAGTCCTGCGGCGCCTCGACGGCGAAGTGGGCGGGACGGTGCGAATCCTGCGGGGCGTGGAACTCGATCGTCGAGGAGCAGGCCGAGAATTTGGCGCCGAAGGGCCAGTCGGCCAAGGGCGGACGCCGGATCGACTTCGTCGACCTCGCCGGCGCCACATCCGAGATCCCGCGCGCGATCACCGGCATCGCCGAGTTCGACCGCGTCTGCGGCGGCGGCCTGGTGCCGGGCTCGGCGATCCTGATCGGCGGCGATCCCGGCATCGGCAAGTCGACTCTCCTCCTCCAGGTCGTCGCCCGCCTCGCGACCAAGGGATCGACCATCTACATCTCCGGCGAAGAGGCGATCGACCAGGTCCGCCTTCGCGCCAAGCGCCTCAAGGTCGAAGGCGCGCAAGTGGCGCTCGCCGCCGCCACCTCGGTGCGCGACATCCTGGCCAGCCTCGACGGTACCGACCACAAGGACGTCGTCGTCATCGACTCGATCCAGACCATGTATGTCGACACGCTGGACTCGGCGCCAGGCACGGTCGCGCAGGTACGGGCCTCGGCGCAGGAACTGATCAAGCTCGCCAAGCTTAAGGGGTTCGCGCTCTTCCTCGTCGGTCATGTGACCAAGGAAGGCATGATCGCCGGCCCCCGGGTACTCGAGCACATGGTCGACACCGTCCTCTACTTCGAAGGCGAGCGCGGGCATCACTTCCGCATCCTGCGCGCGGTGAAGAACCGCTTCGGCCCGACCGACGAGATCGGCGTCTTCGAGATGACCGATCGCGGCCTCTCAGAAGTCTCCAACCCTTCCGCCCTCTTCCTCGCCGAGCGCCGCGGCGACGTCTCGGGCGCCGCGGTCTTTGCCGGCATGGAAGGCACGCGGCCGGTGCTGGTTGAGGTCCAGGCCCTGGTCGCGCCCTCGCCCTTCTCGACCCCGCGCCGGCAGGTGGTCGGCTGGGATACCGGGCGGCTTGCCATGATCACCGCGGTATTGGATGCGCGCTGCGGGGTCAGCCTCGCGGGTGCGGACGTATTCCTCAATGTCGCCGGCGGGTTGAAGATCAACGAGCCCGCCGCCGACCTTGCCTGCGCGGCCGCCCTCATCTCCTCCTTGACGCAGACCCCGGTTCCGCCCGACACGGTGGTCTTCGGCGAGATCGGCCTCGCCGGCGAGGTCAGGCAGGTGGGTCAATCGGAAGCCCGCCTCAAGGAGGCGGCGAAATTGGGCTTCTCCAAGGCCTTCCTGCCGCAGCGGCGGCGCAAGCAGTCCTCTGGGGAGGCGCCGCTCGAGCTTGTCCAGATCGACCAGCTGGCGGAGCTGGTCGAGCGCCTCGACGGCGATTCCAGCCTGCGGCGTAAGCGCGCATGAGCGCCATTCCCTTCACGATGACGGACGGCCTCGTCGTCGCGATCATCCTGCTATCGGGGATCTTTGCCTTCTTCCGCGGCTTCGTGAAGGAGTCGCTGGCGATCGGCGCCTGGGTCGGCGCTGCGCTCGCCGCCCTTTACGGGTTCAAATACGCGCGCCCGATCGCGCGTCAGTTCATCACCGTCGAGATGATCGCCGACGTGACCGCGGCGGTCGTTCCCTTCATTGCCTCGCTGATCGTGCTCAGCCTCGTCTCCGGTGCGCTCTCGCGCCGGGTGCAGGACAGCCGGCTGTCGGCGGTCGACCGCTCGCTCGGATTCCTCTTCGGGGTTGCCCGCGGCGCCGTCATAGTCTGCCTCGCTCTCCTGGTCGTGAACTGGGCGGTGCCGCGCGACCAGCGTCCCGAGTGGATCAGCGAGGCGAAGACCCTGCCGGCGATCGAGCGCGGCGCCCAGTGGCTCTTGAACCTGCTGCCCAGGGAGGCCACATCGCAGAGCTGGGCGGCAGCCGACGATGCCAAGCGTAAGGCCGAGCAGGCAATGGAGCTCAAGCGAAGCTATGACCGCCTGGTGAGCCCGCCGGCACAGGCGAATCCCGGTGCCCGGGAAGAGCGCCCCGGCTATACTGCCGATCAGCGTCGAGACCTCGATGGCTTGGTCAGGAAAACCCAGTAGCGGAAGTGAGACCCAGCCGCCGATGAGCCTCACGACAAACCCCTTCGACGACGACAAGCTGCACGAAGAATGCGCCCTGTTCGGCATCTTCGGCACGCCCGATGCGGCCGCGCATACCGCGCTCGGGCTTCACGCCCAGCAGCATCGGGGGCAAGAGGCGACCGGCATCGTTTCCTATGACGGCCAGCAGTTCTCGGCGCATCGGGGCCTGGGCCATGTCGGCGACAATTTCGGCGACCCGTCCGTCATCCAGCGGCTCAAGGGCTACGCCGCGATCGGCCATAACCGCTACGCCACTACCGGCGCCACGGTCGCGCGCAACTCGCAGCCGCTCTTCGCCGAGTTCGAGTCGGGCGGCTTCGCCGTCGGCCACAACGGCAACCTGACCAACGCGATGGAGGTCCGGAAGGATCTCGTCCGCCGCGGTTGCCTCTTCCAGTCGACGACCGACAGCGAAGTCATCATCCACCTGATGGCGATCGGCCGCGGCTCCAGCATCATCGACCGGCTGGTCGGCGCGCTGCGCCAGCTCGAGGGTGCCTATTCGCTGGTCGCGCTCTCGCCAATCGGCCTCATCGGCGTCCGCGATCCGCATGGCGTGCGCCCGCTGGTACTGGGCAAGCTCGGCGACGCCTACATCCTCGCATCCGAGACCTGCGGCCTCGACATCATCGGCGCCGAATTCGTGCGCGACATCGAGAAGGGCGAGGTCGTCCTCATCGACGAATCCGGCGTCCACAGCCACCATCCTTTCCGCGAGCAGGACGAGCGGTTCTGCATCTTCGAGTACATCTACTTCTCGCGACCCGATAGCATCGTCGAAGGCACCAGCGTCTACGAGGCGCGCAAGCGCATCGGCGCCGAGCTCGCGCGCGAGAGCCATGTCGATGCCGACCTCGTGATCCCGGTGCCGGATTCCGGCGTGCCGGCGGCGATCGGCTATGCCGCCGAGAGTGGCATCCCCTTCGAGCTCGGCATCATCCGCAATCACTATGTCGGCCGCACCTTCATCGAGCCGACCGACCACATCCGCCATCTCGGCGTGAAGCTGAAGCACAACGCGTCCCGCGCCCAGCTCCAGGGCAAGCGCGTGATCCTGGTCGACGACTCGATCGTGCGCGGCACCACCTCGACCAAGATCATCCAGATGGTCCGCCAGGCCGGCGCCAAGGAAGTGCATTTCCGCATCGCCAGCCCGCCGACCACGCATTCCTGCTTCTACGGCGTCGACACGCCGGAGCGCTCGAAGCTGCTCGCCGCCCAGATGGACGTGAAGGGCATGGCCGAGTTCATCGGCGCGGACTCCCTCGCCTTCATCTCGCTCGACGGCCTCTACCGCGCCATGGGCAAGAAGGGCCGCGACGCCAAGAAGCCCGCCTATTGCGATGCCTGCTTCACCGGCGACTACCCGATCCCGCTCATCGACCAGCTCGAAGGCTCGCACGGCAAGCAGCTCTCCCTCCTCGCCGAGACCGCCTAAGCGCGGCCTCGCCGCGCTGTCGTCCCCTCACCTTCCGCCGGAAATCCCATGCGCCTCAAAGATCGCATCGCCCTCGTCACCGGCGCGTCGCGCGGCATCGGCCGTGCGGTGGCCGAGCGATATGCCAAGGAAGGCGCGCATGTGATCGCCTCCGCGCGCACCGTCGGCGGACTGGAAGAGCTCGACGACACGATCAAGAAGGCCGGCGGCCGCGCGACGCTGATCCCGCTCGACCTCATGTCGCCCGACGGCATCGAGAAGATGGGCCAGGCGGTCTTCGACCGGTTCAAGCGCCTCGACGTCCTGGTCGCCAATGCCGCGGTCGCCGCCCCGCTCGGCCCGGTGGCGCAGATATCGTCCAAGGACTGGCAGGAATCGATCCTTCTGAACGTCACCGCCCAATGGCGCTTGATCCGCTCCTTCCAGCCGCTGCTGGAGCAGTCGGAAGCCGGCCGCGGGATCTTCGTCACCTCGGGCGTGACCAAAGGCCTGCCCGCCTATTTCGGCGCCTACAATGCGACCAAGTCGGCGCTCGACGCGCTGATCGTCACCTGGTGCAAGGAGATCGAGAAGACGAAGATCCGCGCCAACCTGCTTTCGCCGGGTGCCGTTCGCACCCGAATGCGCGCCGGCGCCTTCCCCGGCGAGGACCCGATGACGGTGACGCCGCCCGAGGCGATCACCGGCATCTTCGTCGAGCTCGCCGAGGCCTCGTGCCAGCGCCACGGCGAGTGGATCAAGGCGCAACCCTAGGCGGTGTTTACAAAGTTATTGACGTGAGACTCGAGCCTTGATTCAAGGATTCCTCTTGGAGGGAGGGATCGTTGAGCCGAGGCGATCTGAGCGAAGCGGAGTGGCGGTTGCTGAAGGACCTGTT
>VGEH01000094.1 GCA_016869375.1 Alphaproteobacteria bacterium
CGGTATCTTGAGATTGACGTCTCCCGCCTTGGTCTGCAGCGTCCGATCGTAGCTGCCGGCTCGCCTGTCCTGCCGCGCTTCGCTGCGCTCATAGCGACCCGCACCGCACAGACGGTCGGCCTCAGACGCAAGGAGTGCATTCAGCGTCTCCTCGACCGTGCCGCGCACCATCTCTCCCAGATGATCCCTGATCCGAGCCTCGTCGATCTGGATCACCTGGCCCATCGCAGTCTCACTGCTCATCGTTTGCTCCTTCACTCTAGAAGAAGCCACCATTCCCGAAAGTGCGAAAGATTCTGTACGTTATCGACGCGCCGCGACAGCAGCGCTTGCCATGGCGCATGGTCGATGGAAAGGCGCGAGGTCTCGTCATGCGCGAGCCAGCGCGGCCACAGGTCCGATTTCGGCTGCGCGGCAGCCGGCAGCGACAGAAGGGAGATGACGAGGCGGCGACGCCCCGGCACGTCAGCGCTCGGCGAGGATGAACAGGCGGCGGAAGGGAAACAGCGTCGAGCCTTCCGCTTCGCGCGGATAGGCGGCGCGCAAGCCCTCGCGATACCTTTCGACGAATTGCGGGCGGAGCGTCTCGTCCAGGGCATCGAGCACGGGGCGTAACGCCGTGCCCATCGTCCAGTTGAGCACGGGATCCTCGCCCGTCAGCGCCTGCAGATAGTCGACTTCCCAGATGTCGAGCCTGGCGACGAGCGGCTTCAGCAGCCGCCAGTATGAGGCAGGCGCATCGACCGGGTCGTGGCGAAGCTTGCCCGCGAGCGGTGCCTTGAACGGCGCTTCCTCCGAAAGCCGGGCGATGATCCGGTGCGAGGGCTGGTCGTGGTTGTGCGGCATCTGGATGGCGACGGTGCCGCCCTTTGCCACCTGCGCCACGAGCCGCGGGAACAGGCTCGCGTGGTCGGGCAGCCATTGCAGGCAGGCATTCGAGAAGAGGAGATCGATCGGCGGCGTTGCCGTCCAGCTCGCGACATCGCCCTCGACGTAGCGGGCGCGGCCGTTCAGCGCACGCGCCTTCTTCAGCATGTCCAGGGACGAGTCGAGGCCGACGGTCTCGGCCTCCGGCCAGCGCTGGGCGAGCATCTCGGTGATCTCGCCGGGACCGCAGCCGAGATCGACGATGCGCTTCGGATCGATATCCGGGATGCGCCCGATCAGGTCGAGCGCGGGACGAAGGCGATGGTCGCCGAACTTCGCGTACTGGGCCGGATCCCAGCTCGGCATCAGTGCTTGGCGTCGAGCTTGTCGTAGCTGCGGCGGATCAGGCCCATGATGAAGAGCACGGCGAAGCCGGCATAGAGCACGCCGGCGATATAGGCGCCCTGGCTATGCGCATGCGAGGCCAAGACGAGCGCGTAGAGCGCCGTCAGCGCGATGATTCCGCCCAGAATCCAATGTCCCGTTCCAGCCACCGTCTCGTCTCCCCTCTCAAGTCTGGCCTAACGCCGCGCCACCATCAGCTTCTTGATCTCGGCGATCGCCTTCGCCGGATTCAGATTCTTGGGGCAGGTCTTCGTGCAGTTGAGGATCGTGTGGCAGCGATAGAGGCGGAACGGATCCTCGAGCGCATCCAGGCGCTCGCCGGTCGCCTCGTCACGCGAATCCGCGATCCAGCGATAGGCCTGCAGCAGGATCGCGGGGCCGAGATAGCGGTCGCCGTTCCACCAGTAGCTGGGGCAGCTCGTCGAGCAGCAGAAGCACAGCACGCACTCCCAGAGCCCGTCGAGCTTGGCGCGCTCCTCGGGGCTCTGCAGGCGCTCGGTGTCAGGGGGTGCTGCCGACTCCGTCTGCAGCCAGGGCTGGATCGAGGTGTACTGCGCGTAGGGCACCGAAAGGTCGGGCACCAGGTCCTTGACCACCGGCAGGTGCGGCAAGGGATAGATGTTGACCGGGCCCTTCACCTCGTCGATCGGCTTCAGGCAGGCAAGCGTGTTGGTGCCGTCGATGTTCATCGAGCACGAGCCGCAGATGCCCTCGCGGCAGGAGCGGCGGAAGGTCAGCGTCGAGTCGATCTCCGTCTTGATCTTGATCAGCGCGTCCAGGACCATCGGCGCGCACTGGTCGCGGTCGATCTCGAAGGTGTCGAGGCGCGGGTTGGCGCCGGTGTCCGGATCCCAGCGATAGACGCGAAACGTCGCGACCCGCTTGGTGCCCGCCGGCGCCTTGTGGGTCTTGCCGTCGGTGACCTTGGAATTCGCCGGTAGCGTGAACTCTGCCATGGCCGAGCCTCTTAGTAGACCCGCGCCTTGGGCGGGATGACCTGGATCTCGTTCGACAGCGTGTACATGTGGACGCCGCGGTAATCGAGCGTGACCTTGCCCTTGGCGTCGAGCCAGGAAAGCGTGTGCTTCATCCAGTTGACGTCATCGCGCTCCTGGAAGTCGCCGCGCGCATGCGCCCCCCGGCTCTCCTTGCGCGCCTCGGCCGCTGCCAGGATCACGGTCGCCTGGCCCATCAAGTTGTCGAGCTCGAGCGCCTCGACCAGGTCCGAGCTCCAGATCATCGAGCGGTCGGCGATGGTGAGATCGCTCATGCTGGCTGAGATCTCGCGCATCTTGGCGATGCCGGCCTCAAGCGTCTTCTGCTCGCGGAAGATGCCGGCATGAACCTGCATGCAACGCTGCATGTCGAGCCGAATGCGCCCGCCCGACAGCTTGCCCTTGGCGTTGCGGATGCGGTCGAGGCGGGCGAGCGCCTGATCTCCGGCAGAGGCCGAGAGCGGCTTGTGCGCCTGGCCCGGTTTCACCACCTCGGCAGCGCGATGTGCCGCGGCACGACCGAAGACGACGAGGTCGAGCAGCGAGTTCGTGCCGAGCCGGTTGGCGCCGTGGACGGAAACGGAGGCCGCCTCGCCGATCGCCATCAGCCCGGGGCAGACGGCTTCGGAGTTGTCCTTGGTCGGACGCAGCGCCTCGGCGTGGTAGTTGGTCGGCACGCCGCCCATGTTGTAGTGCATGGTCGGCTGCACCGGGATCGGCTCGCGCGTCACGTCGACGCCGGAGAAGACCCGCGCGGTTTCCGAGATGCCCGGCAGCCTCTCGTGCAGCACCTTGGGATCGAGATGCTCCAGGTGGAGCATGATGTGATCCTTGTCGGGACCGCAGCCGCGGCCCTCGTTGACCTCGACGGTCATCGCGCGGCTGACGACGTCGCGGCTGGCGAGGTCCTTGGCCGACGGCGCATAGCGCTCCATGAAGCGCTCGCCCTCGGAGTTGGTGAGATAGCCGCCTTCGCCGCGGGCGCCCTCGGTGATCAGACAGCCGGCGCCGTAGACGCCGGTCGGATGGAACTGCAGGAACTCCATGTCCTGCAGCGGCAATCCGGCGCGCAGCACCATGCCGTAGCCGTCGCCGGTGCAGGTATGCGCCTGGGTGGTCGAGAAGTAGACGCGGCCGCCGCCGCCGGTGGCGAGCACGGTCATGTGCGCGCGGAAGCGATGAATGGTGCCGTCGTCGAGGTTCCACGCCATGACGCCGCGGCAGGCGCCTTCCTCGTCCATGATCAGGTCGAGCGAGTAGTACTCGACGAAGAACTCGGCGCCGTGGCGGAGGCTCTGCTGATAGAGCGTGTGAAGGATCGCGTGGCCGGTGCGGTCGGCGGCGGCGCAGGCGCGCTTGGCGAGGCCCTTGCCGCCTTCCAGCGTGTGGCCGCCGAAAGGACGCTGGTAGATCTTGCCCTCGGGCGTGCGCGAGAACGGCACGCCGAAATGCTCGAGCTCGATCACGGCCGGGATCGCGTTCCGGCACATGTACTCGATCGCGTCCTGGTCGCCGAGCCAGTCGGAGCCCTTGACCGTGTCGTACATGTGGTAGCGCCAGTTGTCGCCGTCGCCCATGTTGTCGAGCGCGGCGCCGATGCCGCCCTGTGCGGCAACCGTGTGGCTGCGCGTCGGGAAGACCTTGGTGATGCAGGCGGTCTTGAGGCCTGCAGCGGTCATGCCGAGCGTGGCGCGCAGCCCGGAGCCGCCGGCGCCGACGACAACGACGTCATAGCTATGGTCGACGATCTTGTAAGCCTGGGCCATAGCCTACTCTCCGAAGGAGATCTTGCAGACGGCGAAGACGCCGGCGATGCCGAGCGCCACGGTCGCGAGGCTGAGAAGCATCAGCAGCGCGACCTTGAGGACTTCCGCGTGGATGTAGTCCTCGATCACGACCTGAAGGCCGAGCTTGCCGTGCCAGAGGCCGGCGACGAGGAAGAGGATCATCGGTACCGCGCCGGCGGGCGAGGCGATCCACAGATAGGCCGCCTCCCACTCGGCGCCGGCGAGCGAGACGAGCGAGGCGGCGAACCACAGCGTCAGCGGAATGAGCGCGACCGCGGTGACGCGCTGCATCCACCAGTGCTCGACACCGTGCTTGGCCGAGCCGAGGCCGCGGACGCGGGCGATCGTCGAGCGCATGGTCATGGCGATTTCCCTCCTCCTCAGCGAAGCCCGTAGAGGCCGGCGATCCAGGCGAGCACGGTCAGCCCGAGCGCCACGACGACCGTGAGCCAGCCGGAGGCATAGAACTGCTTGATCTCGAAGCCGTAGCCCATGTCCCAGACCAGATGCCGGATGCCGTTGGCGAGATGATAGAAGAGGCAGAAGGTCCAGCCGAAGAGGCAGAGATAGCCGAGCCAGGATCCGGCAATCGCCTGCGCCACCTCGAAAGCATCCGGGCCGTTCGCCAGCGCCAGCAGCCAGAACACCAGCGCCACGGCGCCGCCGGAGAGCGCAATTCCCGTCGCCCGGTGGGCGATCGACATCGCCATGGTGATCTGCCACCGGTAGACCTGCAGATGCGGCGACAACGGCCGCTGGGCGGATGCCATGGGTTCCTCCGGGAGGAGAGACGCGCCCCCGCGCGCCGGAAATCCTTGATATCCCTTTGAATATACCCCTTAGGGGCAGGCCGTCAACGCCCGGACGACGGCGGCGGAAGGCGCACGCCGAAGCCGGCAAGTATCGCCGGCAGGCCGAACCCGATGCCGACGGCGATGGCGATGGCGATGGGAGTCACGATGCCTGCGGCGCCGGAAGTCGGAGTGAATCCAGCCGTATTGGCCACGAGTCCGGCGATCGCCGCGCCGAGGGCATAGCCGCTGGAGAGGACGGCGTTGAGGATGCCGGAAGCGCTGTCCCGTTCGCCTGGCCTCGCCCCCTCCATGATCGCCTGGCTGAGGAAAGCCCAGCTGATGCCGAAGCCCGTGCCGATCAGCACCTGGCAGGGAATGAGCGCCAGGGGCAGGTCGCTCCGCATCGATCCGGCGATGCCGAGGAGCCCGAGCGCCACCAGAAAGGGGCCGAGCCGGATCAACGCGCGGCGCCGGCCCGGATCGTCGATGCCCGCGACCAGCAATGCCGAGCCGCTCCAGGAGAGCGCCATGGTCGCATGGACCAAGCCGGCGACGGTCGGCCCGAAGCCCCAGAGATACTGAACAGAAATGGCGAGGTAGGTCGACGACGAGGCATGCGCCACCGGCATCAGCAGGATCATCCAGAGGCCAAGGCCGACGGTCGTGGTCACGGCGAAGGCATCGCTCGGGAAAAGCCGGTCCGGACGGCGCCGGTCGACGGCGAAGACGCCGACGAGGATCGCGGCCGCGCCCAGGATCAGCAGCAGCGCCGTCGGGATATCGCCGACGATGGCGGCGACCGCGACCAGCATGATGCCCAAGCCGCAGCCGGCAAGCCGGGCAAGTGGGACCGAGCGACCGCCGGCATCGCCGGCGCCGGGGGCGGCGGGCACCACCTTTGCGACCAGGGCCAGCAGGACCAGGACCACCGGCACGTTGACGAGGAAGGCGGCGCGCCAGGAGATCGTCTCGGTCAGCACGCCGGCGATCAGCGGACCGCCGAAGGCGCCGATTGCCCACACCATCGCCTCGACGCCGAAGACGCGCGCGATCAGCCGCGACGGGAAGAGCTCGGGGATCAGCGCGTAGCAGAGCGCCGAGATGATTCCCTCGCCGATACCCTGGAGCGCGCGACCGGCGAGGAAGAGCGGCATCGAGGTCGCGAGGCCGGCGATCAGCGTGCCTGCAAGGAACACCAGGGCCGGCAGCGCCATGGCGCGACGCGCGCCGATCGCCCGCTTCAGCCGTGCCGCGCTGGCGCCTCCGACGATCGCCGTCACCAGATAGACGGTGGAGGACCAGCTCAGCAGCTCGACGCCGCCGATCTCGACCACCGCTGTCGGCAACGCCGTCGTCACCAGGAAGGCATTGAAGGCGTGGAGCGCAATGCCAAGGCTGAGCGTGATCAGCGCGGCGGCGTTGCGGCGCTCGAAGAGTTCGCTCCAGCTGCTCGCGGTGTCGGTCACGGACGCCTTCCGGGGGAAACCGACCGCCCTTCTAGCGTGCTCGATTAGAAAAGTAACTGCTTTTTAAATTCAATCGTCCGATGGGCCGGCGTTCTCGCGGCGGAACGGGTGCGAGTGATAGACGCCGAGGATCTTGAAGGTCCCCTGGCGGCTGAAGAAGGCGAGCTCCTCGAGCGCCAGCTTCATCGATCGCTGGTCGGGGTGTCCGTCCGCCTCGACGTAGAACTGCGCCGCCTCGAAGAAGGCATCGACCATGTAGCTCTCGAGCTTGGTCAGGTTGATGCCGTTGGTGGCGAAGCCGCCGAGCGCCTTGTAGAGCGCCGCCGGCACGCTGCGCACGCGGAACAGGAACGAGGTGATGAAGGGCTTGCCGTCGTCCTTCGGCCAGTCGGCCTCGCGCGCCATGATGAGGAAGCGCGTGGTGTTGTGCGCCTCGTCTTCGATGTTCTTGGCGAGCGAGGTGAGCCCGTAGATCTCGCCCGAGAGCGAGGAGGAGATCGCGGCGACCGTGACGTCGTTCTTCTCGGCGACTTCCTTGGCCGCCGTCGCGGAGTCGCCGCTGGCGACCGGCGTGTAGCCCATCTTGCGCAGGTAGCGGCGGCACTGGCCGAGCGGCTGCACATGGCTGACGACCGTGCGGATCGTCTGCAGCGTGGCACCTTTCGGCGCCAGCAAATGATGTTCGATGCGCTGGAAATGCTCGCCGACGATATGCAGGTCCGATTCCGGCAGCAGGTGATGGACGTCGGCGATGCGCCCGGCGAGCGAATTGTCGACCGGGATCATCGCGAGGCCGGCGCGCCCGTCGGACGCGGCAGCGAAGACCTCGGGAAAGCTGACGCAGCCGATCGTCTCCTTGCCGGGAAACGCCGTGCGGCAGGCGAGGTCGGAATAGGAGCCAGGCTGGCCCAGATAGGCGATACGGGTCATGGAGGTTTTTTCCGGAATCAGCTTCGCGGCATCAGGAGGAGCCGCGCGCGTTCGAGGTCGCCGGGAGTGTCGACACCGAGCGGAACGGTGTCAACGAGCGCCACGTCGATGCGCATGCCGTTCTCGAGCGCGCGCAGCTGCTCGAGCCGCTCGCGCTGCTCGAGCAGGCCTTGCGGCAGCGAGATGAAACGCTTCAGGGCCTCCCGCCGATAGGCATAGAGGCCGATGTGGTGATAGATCGGTCCGTCGCCGGAAGGCACCGTGGCACGGCTGAAGTAATGCGCTCGGGCGACGGTCCTGCCGGCGGCGAAGGCGACGACCGGCTTCACCACCGCCGGATCGGTCTTCTCATGCACCGAGCCGACCACGGCGCAGACCGTGCCGATATCGACGGCCGGCTCCGCCAGCGCCTCGAAGGCGGCCCGGACGGTCTTGGGGTCGACGGTCGGCAGGTCGCCCTGGACGTTCACCACCGCGTCGTGGCGGCCTTGGGGGTCGAGCTTCTCCAGCGCCTCGAAGATCCGGTCGGAGCCGGTCGGGTGGTCGGCCCGGGTCAGGATGGCCTGCCCGCCGGCTTTATGGATGGCCCGCGCGATCTCGGGCTCGGCGCAGGCGACATGGACCGGGCCGATCGCCGCTTCGACCGCCCGGCGCCAGACATGGACGATCATCGGCTCGCCATGGATGTCGGCCAGCGGCTTGTTGGGGAGCCGGGTCGAGGCCATCCTGGCGGGGATCAAGACGATCGGTGCCCGAGGCAGGCCCATCCGAAATCCCTCTTTGTTTTCCGCCTTATGCGGCAATATGTCGCCGGGCGGGCCGGACCTCGGCCCGGCATTGTCGGCACCGCCCAGCCGGGGCGTTATAGCGATGGCGCTTGCGGCCGCGAAGAGGCATTTTCCTAAGGTCTGCACGTCCTAGCAGAGGATTCGAGATGGCGAGCCAGGAAGCGAACAAGATTGCCGGAGCCATCCTGATGGCCGGCCTGATTGCGATGGGCAGCGGCTTCATCGCCCGCTCGCTGGTGAATCCGACGCCGCTCAAGGAACTCGCTTTCGCCGTCGAGAAGCCGGATGCGCCCGCCGCCGGCGCCCAGGCCGCCGCGCCTGCCGTGATCCCGCCGGTCGCGCCGCTGCTCGCCAAGGCCGACATGGCCGCCGGCGAGGCCTCGGCCAAGAAGTGCGCCGCCTGCCACACCTTCGACAAGGGCGGCGCCAACCGAATCGGCCCGAACCTCTTCGATATCGTCGGCCGCAAGCCCGGCCAGGTCGCGGGCTTCGCCTATTCGAAGCAGATGGCCTCGACGCCCGAAGAGTGGAATTACGAGCACCTCAACAAATTCCTCGCCAACCCGAAGGCGAGCATCCCCGGCACCAAGATGGCCTTCGCCGGCATCGCTAAGCCGGAAGAGCGCGCCGCGCTGATCGCCTGGCTCCGCGCCAAGTCCGACGCGCCGAAGCCGCTGCCGTAGGCCTCAAAGACAGCGCCCATGCGCTGTCCCGATGAGCTTCTCGCTTTCGCCGGCCGTCTGGCGGAGGCGAGCGGCCCGGTCATCCGCAAGTATTTCCGGACGCCCGTCGGCGTCGAGGACAAGGCGGATGCGAGCCCCGTCACCATCGCCGATCGCGAATCCGAGCTGGCGATCCGCGCGCTGATCGAGCGCGAGCACCCCGATCACGGCATCGTCGGCGAGGAGCATGGCGCGACGCGCCCCGGCGCCTCGCATCAGTGGATCATCGACCCGATCGACGGCACCAAGGCCTTCATCACCGGCAAGCCCATGTTCGGCACGCTCGTGGCACTGCTCCGCGACGGCGAGCCGATCCTCGGCATGATCGACCAGCCGATCCTTGGCGAGCGCTGGCTGGGGGCCTCCGGCCATGCCAGCACCTTCAACGGCAAGCCGGCGCGTGTCCGCGCCTGTCCCGATCTGGCCAGGGCGGTGGTCAACTCGACCCATCCGGACATGTTCCGCAAACCCGGCGCAGACCGCTTCTGGCAGGTCGCCTCGACCTCGAAGCTGACGCTCTGGGGCGGCGACTGCTACGCCTACGGCCTGCTCGCCATCGGCCATATCGACCTGGTGATCGAATACGGCCTCAAGCTCTACGACTTCGCCGCGCTGGTCCCCGTCATCACGGGCGCAGGCGGCGCCATGTCGGACTGGAAGGGAAAGCCGCTGACCGGCTCCTCTCAAGGAGACGTGATCGCCGCCGGCGACGAACGCACGCTGAAGCAGGCCCTGGATCGCCTCTCCGCCTGACGGCGTTATCGAATATCGCCTAGGATCGTCGCCAGGCCGTTCCAACGAGGCGCTCATACCGATGCATCTGCTCGCACTCGCTCTCACCGCATCGCTGGCGATCGTGCCCGCCGCCTGGGCGCAGACCCAGCACCTGCATGCGATCTCGATCCACGGCACGCCGAAATACGGCCCCGACTTCAAGCAGCTCGAATACGTCAATCCGGACGCGCCGAAAGGCGGCGAGATCACCCTGGGGGGATTCGGCACCTTCGACAGCCTGCATCCCTTCATTCTCCGCGGCGTGCCGGCAGCCGGATCGGGCCTGACCTATGACTCGCTGATGACCCAGGTCGGCGACGATCCCGACACCGACTACGGCGTCATCGCCGAGAGCGTCGAGGTGCCCGCCGACCGTTCCTGGGCGACCTTCAAGCTGCGGTCGGAAGCGCGCTTCCATGATGGAAGGCCGATCACCGCTGCCGACGTCGCCTGGACCTTCGAGACGCTGACGACGAAAGGCGCGCCGGTCTACCGCTCCTACTACGGCGACGTTTCCAAGGTCGAGGTCGTCGACGAGCGCCGCGTCAAATTCAGCTTCAAGAACCTCGACAATCGCGAGCTGATCGGCAATGTCGGCAATCTGCGCATCCTGCCGCGCCACTACTGGCAGGAGCGCGATTTCGAGAAGCCGACCCTCGAGCCGCCGCTCGGCAGCGGCCATTACCGGGTCGAAGCGGTGGACCCGGGCCGCTCGATCCGCTACCGCCGCGTCGAGGACCACTGGGCGGCACGGCTTCCGATCAACATCGGCCGCTTCAATTTCGGCGGCATCCGCTACGAGTACTATCGCGACACGGCGGTGAGCTTCGAGGCTTTCAAGGCCGGCGCCATCGACTTCCGCACGGAGAACGAATCCAAGCTCTGGGCGGAAGGCTACGACGTTCCCGCGGTCCGCAACGGGCTGATCAAGCGCGAGGAGTTCAAGACCCTGAACCCGCGGCGCCCGCAGGGCTTCGTCTTCAATCTTCGCCGCCCGCAGTTCCAGGACCGCCGCGTGCGCCAGGCGCTGGGATACGCCTTCGATTTCGAGTGGATGAACAAGTCGCTGTTCTTTGGGCAATACGCAAAGCTCGCGAGCTATTTCCCAAGCTCGGAATTCGCCGCCACCGGCCTGCCGCAAGGCGAAGAGCTGGCGATCCTCGAGCGCTACCGCGGCCGCGTTCCCGACGAGGTGTTCACCAAGGAGTACATGCCGCCGACCACCGACGGCTCCGGCAATCTCCGCGACAATGTCCGCCACGCCTTGCGGCTCCTCGGCGAAGCCGGATGGCAGATCAAGGGCGGCAAGCTGACCAACGCGAAGGGGGAGACCTTCCAGTTCGAGATCATCTCCGCACAGGCCGGGATCGATCGCGTCGTCCTGCCCTTCACCAAGAATCTCGAACGGCTGGGTATCACCGCGAGTCTCAGGATCATCGACACCGCGCAGTACTCGAACCGGATGGACAATTTCGATTTCGACATGGTCCTGGGCGGCGCGCAGCAGCGCGCCTCGCCCGGCAACGAGCAACGCGAATACTGGGGATCGGCCTCCGCCGACACGCGCGGCGGCGTCAATATCGGCGGCATCAAGGATCCGGTCATCGACGAGCTCGCCGAGCTCGTGATCAACGCCCCGAACCGCGACACGCTGGTCCAGCGCACGCGGGCGCTCGACCGTGTCCTGCTCTGGGGCTACTACATGATCCCGCAGTTCTACGAGCCGGCCACCCGCATCGCCTATTGGGACAAGTTCGGCCGGCCCGCAGTGACGCCGAAATACACGCTGGGCTTCACCGATACCTGGTGGATCGATCCGGCGAAGGCGGCGAACCTCGATCAGCGCAAGACCTCGATAAGGAACTGAGACGGCGGAACGGCCGTTAGTTCCCGATGTGCCGGGCCCGGCCTTCAACGAGATTTGAATAGCTCATCTCGCGAGACGGAGCCTGTTGCCCTAGTATCGCTGAAAGTCGGTCCAGAGACGGAGGCGGAGATGCGGTGGCTGGCGGTCCTGACCTGTGCGGCAGCGCTGCTGCCGATGCTACCGGCGACGGCGCAGGAAGCGAAGCCCGTCCACGGCATGTCGCTCTACGGCGATCCGCTCAAATACCCGCCCGACTTCAAGCATTTCGACTACGTCAATCCGGACGCGCCCAAGGGCGGCACGGTCAAGACGAGCGCCAACGGCACCTTCGACAACCTCAATCCCTTCATCCTGAAGGGCGTGTCGTTCATCCGCTTCTCAAATGACCTGATGAAATCGGGCCAGCTCTTCGACAGCCTGATGGACGGGACGCTGGACGAGCCGCTGACCGCCTACGGCACGATCGCCGAGACGGTCGAGATGCCCGCGGACCGCAGCTGGATGATCTTCAACCTGCGCCCGCAGGCGCGCTTCCATGACGGCTCGCCGATCACGGCAGAGGACGTCGTCTGGACCTACGAGACGCTGATCACCAAGGGCCATCCGCAGTACCGCGCCATCTTCGCCGGCGTAGAGAAGGCCGAGGTTCTCGCCGAACGGCGGGTCAAGTTCACCCTCAAGAAGGACTCCGAGCGCGACCTGCCGATGACCGTCGCCGGCCTGACGCCGCTGCCGAAGAAGTGGTGGGAAGGCAAGGAGTTCGACAAGCCGACGCTGGAGCCGCTGCTCGGCAGCGGCCCCTACCGGATCACGAAGGTCGACCCGGGCCGCTCGATCACCTGGGAGCGGGTCAAGGACTGGTGGGCCAAGGACCTCCCCACCCAGAAGGGCACCAGCAACGTCGACGTGGTGCAGGTCGACTACTACCGCGAGAGCACGGTCGCCTTCGAGGCCTTCAAGGCCGGCCAGATCGACATCCACGAGGAGAACACCGCCCAGAACTGGGCGACCAAGTACGACTTCCCGGCGATCAAGGACGGCCTCGTGACGAGGGAGCAGGTTCAGCACGAGGTGCCGCAGGGCATGCAGAACTTCGCGTTCAACACGCGCCGCCCGATCTTCGAGGACGCGCGGGTGCGCCAGGCGCTCGGCTATCTGTTCGATTTCGAATGGATGAACAAGAGCTTCTTCTACGACTCCTATACGCGCACCAAGAGCTACTTCGAGAACTCGGACATGGCTGCGCGGGGCTTGCCGACGGGCAGGGAGCTGACGATCCTCGAGAAGTACAGAGGCAAGATTCCGGACTCGGTCTTCACCACCGAGTACAAGCCGCCGGTCTATGACGGCAGCGGCAATATCCGAGATGGCGTGCGCGAGGCGCTCCGCCTCCTTAAGGAGGCCGGCTGGAGCTCGAAGAACGGCAAGCTCGTCAACGACAAGACCGGCAAGCCTTTCGAGTTCGAGTTCCTGATCGACGATCCGCGCTTCGAGCGCATCGTCCTGCCCTACCTCAAGAACCTGGAGCGGATCGGCGTCACCGCCCGGCTCCGCAACGTCGACGCGGCACAGTACGAGAACCGCCGCCGCGAATACGACTACGACATGATCAGCATCCGGATCGGCACCTCGCTGGCGCCGGGAATGGAGCTCCGCGAATACTACGGCAGTAAGTCGGCCGAGACGCCCGGCAGCCTGAACACATCGGGCGTCAGGAATCCGGTCGTCGACGAGCTGATCGACCTGGCTCTCGGCGCGCAGAGCCGCGCCGATCTGATCCCGGTGATCAAGGCGCTCGATCGCGTGCTGCTGCACAACTACTACGGCATCCCCAACTGGTACTCCGGCATGTACCGCGTCGCCTATTGGGCGAAGTTCAAGAAGCCGCCGACGCAGCCGAAATACGCGAGCCAGCCGGCCACCGTCTTTCCGACCTGGTGGATCGACCCCGAGGCCGAAGCGCAGATCGCCCAGAAGCGGCAGAAGTCGCAGTAGTCTGCCTTAGTCGATGCTCGCCTACATCATCCGCCGGCTTCTGCTGATGATCCCGACGCTGTTCGGGATCATGGTGATCAACTTCGCGATCGTGCAGGTGGCCCCGGGCGGGCCGATCGACCAGATCATCTCGCAGATCCGCGGCGCCGGCGGCGGCGCGCTCGAGCGCATCACCGGCAGCAGCGCCGGCAGCGAGGTCGGCGCCAGCACCGACACGAGCCGAGGCGGGCGTGGCATCGATCCGGCCCTGATCAAGGATCTCGAGCGCCAGTTCGGCTTCGACAAGCCCGCGCTCGAGCGCTTCGGCAAGATGATGCGGAGCTACCTCGTCTTCGATTTCGGCAACAGCTTCTTCCGCAACGGCTCCGTCTTCGAGATCGTCGTCAGCAAGATGCCGGTCTCGATCTCGCTCGGGCTGTGGACCACGCTGCTCGTCTATCTGATCTCGATCCCCTTAGGCATCCGCAAGGCGGTTCGCGACGGCTCCACCTTCGATGTCTGGACCTCGGGCGCCATCGTCATCGGCTACGCCATCCCCGGCTTCCTCTTCGCCGTTCTCCTGGTCGTTCTCTTCGCCGGCGGCAGCTTCTGGAACATCTTTCCGCTACGCGGGCTCGTTTCCGACAATTGGCGCGAGCTCACCTGGTTCCAGCTCGTGCTCGACTATGCCTGGCACATGACACTGCCGGTGGTGGCGATGGTTGTCGGCGGATTCGCCAGCCTGACCATGCTGACCAAGAACACCTTCCTCGAGGAGATCAACAAACAGTACGTGACAACCGCCCGCGCCAAGGGGCTGTCGGAGCGGCGCGTCCTCTACGGCCATGTCTTCCGCAACGCCATGCTGCTCGTCGTCGCCGGATTCCCCTCCGCCTTCATCGGCGTGCTCTTCACCGGCTCGCTGCTGATCGAGGTGATCTTCTCGCTCGACGGGCTCGGGCTTCTCGGCTTCGAAGCAGCGCTCAATCGCGATTATCCGATCATGTTCGGCACGCTCTACGTCTTCACGCTGATGGGGCTGATCCTGGGATTGATCGGCGACCTCATGTATGTCGCGATCGATCCGCGGATCGATTTCGGCAAGCGTGAAGGGTGAGCGACGCGATGGCCGCCACGGAACGCTTCCTCGGGATGAAGATCACGCCGCTGACCCGGCGCCGGCTCTACAACTTCCGCGCCAATCGCCGCGGCTTCTGGGCACTGTGGATCTTCCTCCTCCTCTTCTTCGTCACGCTCTTCGCCGAGTTCATCGCCAACGACAAGCCGATCCTGGTCCGCTACGACGGCGCATTTTACTCGCCCGTGCTGGTGTCATATCCGGAGACCACCTTCGGCGGCGAGTTCCCGACCGAGGCCGACTACCACGACCAGGTTGTCGTCTCCCTGATCGAGACCAAGGGCTGGATGCTGTGGCCCGTCATTCCCTATGCCTATGACACGGTCATCAAGGATCTCGGCCGGCCCGCCCCGTCGCCGCCGTCGGCGCGCAACTGGCTCGGTACCGATGACCAGGCGCGCGACGTGCTGGCCCGGCTCATCTACGGCTTCCGCATCTCGGTGCTGTTCGGCCTGACGCTGACGCTGTTCTCGACCGCGATCGGCGTCGCCGCCGGTGCCGTGCAAGGCTATTTCGGCGGCCTCACCGACCTTCTCTTCCAGCGCTTCATGGAGATCTGGTCGGGGCTTCCCGTCCTCTACCTGCTGATCATCCTGGCCTCGGTGATCGAGCCGACCTTCTGGTGGCTGCTCGGGCTGATGCTGCTGTTCTCCTGGATGTCTCTGGTCGGCGTCGTGCGAGCCGAGTTCCTGCGCGCCCGCAACTTCGACTATGTGCGCGCCGCCCGCGCGCTCGGTCTTTCGCCGTTCAAGATCATCCGCCGCCACGTGCTGCCGAACGCCATGGTGGCGACGCTGACCTTCATGCCCTTCGTGCTCAACGGCTCGATCACGACGCTGACCTCGCTCGACTTCCTGGGGTTCGGCCTGCCCCCGGGATCGCCGTCGCTGGGCGAGCTTCTGGCGCAGGGCAAGAACAACCTGCAGGCACCCTGGCTCGGCCTCACCGGCTTCATCGTGCTGGCGACCATGCTGAGCCTCTTGATCTTCGTCGGCGAGGCGGTGCGCGACGCCTTCGATCCCCGGAAGAACGTCGCATGAGCGCGCTTCTCGAGGTCAAGGACCTGTCGGTCACGTTCAAGACCTCGGTCGCGGCGGTCGAGGCGGTGAAGCGTGTCTCCTTCACGCTGGACAAGGGCGAGACCCTGGCGCTCGTCGGCGAGTCCGGCTCGGGCAAGTCCGTGACGGCGCTTTCGATCCTTCAGCTCCTGCCCTATCCGGTCGCATCGCACCCCAACGGCTCGGTGCGTTTCGACGGCCAGGAGCTGATGGGCGCGAAGCCCGAGGCCTTGATGCGCATCCGCGGCAACCGCATCTCGATGGTGTTCCAGGAGCCGATGACCTCGCTCAACCCGCTGCATTCCGTCGAGCGGCAGATCGGCGAGATCCTGGCGCTGCACAAGCAGATGACCGGGGCCGCCGCGCGCGCGCGCATCATCGAGCTCCTGCATCTCGTCGGTATCCAGGATGGCGAGCGGCGGCTCGATGCCTTCCCGCACCAGCTCTCCGGCGGCCAGCGCCAGCGCGTGATGATCGCCATGGCGCTCGCCAACGAGCCCGACATCCTGGTCGCCGACGAGCCGACCACCGCGCTCGACGTCACCATCCAGGCACAGATCCTGGCGCTGATCCGCGACCTGCAGCAGCGCCTGGGTCTGGCCATGCTGCTGATCAGCCACGACCTCGGCGTCGTCGCCAAGGTCGCGCATCGGGTCGCGGTGATGAACAAGGGCGAGATCGTCGAGCAGGGCCCGGTCTCCGAGGTCTTCTCCCGCCCGCAGCACGCCTACACGCGCCACCTGCTGGCGAGCGAGCCCAAGGGCGAGCCCGAGCCCCCCGCCCCCGACGCGCCGATCCTGCTCGCCTCGGAAAAGCTCAAGGTCTGGTTCCCGATCAAGGCCGGCGTCTTCCGCCGCACGGTCGACCACATCAAGGCGGTCGACGAGATCTCGATCCAGGTCCGCTCCGGCGAGACATTGGGCGTGGTCGGCGAGTCAGGCTCCGGCAAGTCGACGCTCGGCCTGGCGCTGCTCCGCCTTCTCAAGGCCGAGGGCGGCATCCGCTTCGACGGACAGGAGATCGCCGGCATCGGCGGCGGCCGGCTGCGCCCGCTCCGCCGTCAGATGCAGATCGTCTTCCAGGACCCCTACGGCTCCTTGAGCCCGCGCATGTCGATCGGCGAGATCGTCGGCGAGGGGCTGGAGGTGCACGAGCCCGGCGTCTCCGAAGAGGAGCGCGACCAGCGCATCGTCGCGGCCCTGACCGAGGTCGGGCTCGACCCCAATGCCCGCGACCGCTACCCGCACGAATTCTCCGGCGGCCAGCGCCAGCGCATCGCGATCGCCCGCGCCCTGGCGCTGAAGCCGCGGCTGATCGTGCTCGACGAGCCGACCTCGGCGCTCGACCGCTCGGTGCAGGCGCAGATCGTCGACCTGCTGCGCGACCTGCAGCGCCGCCACGGCCTCACCTATCTCTTCATCAGCCACGACCTCAAGGTCGTCCGCGCCCTGTCGCACCGGATCCTGGTCTTGCGGAACGGCCAGCGGGTCGAGGAAGGCCCGGCCGAGGAGATCCTGTCGCGGCCCCAGCACCCCTATACCCAGGCCCTGCTCGCCGCGGCCTTCGATCTGGAGACGGCGCCGGCCGGCGTGGTAAGCACCTGACCCCGAAATCGGGTTGCAGATCATGACCGGCGATCGTCTCTATCTCTACGACACTACCCTCCGCGACGGTGCCCAGACCCAGGGCGTCGATTTCAGCGCCGAGGACAAGCGCGCCATCGCCGAAGCGCTCGACCGGCTCGGCATCGACTACATCGAGGGCGGCTGGCCCGGCGCCAATCCGACCGACGACCGCTTCTTCGCCGAGAAACCAGCCATCAAGAAGAGCCGCCTCGCCGCCTTCGGCATGACCCGCCGCGCCGGACGCAGCGCCGCCAACGATCCGGGCCTGGCGGCGACGCTCGGTGCCGGAGCACCGGTCGCGACCCTGGTCGGCAAGAGCTGGGATTTCCAGATCGGCGTCGCGCTTGGCGTCTCGCTGGATGAGAACCTGACGATGATCTCGGACTCGATCGCCCACGCCGCGACCAAAGCGGGGGAGGTCGTGTTCGACGCCGAACATTTCTTCGACGGCTGGAAGGCCAACCGGGCTTACGCGCTCTCCTGCCTCGAGACAGCGCACAAGGCCGGCGCCCGCTGGCTCGTCCTTTGCGATACCAATGGCGGCACGCTCCCGCACGAGATCGAGGAGATCGTCCGCGACGCGGCGACACGCGTGCCGGCCGACAGGCTCGGCATCCATTGCCATGACGACACCGGCAATGCGGTCGCCAACTCGCTCGCCGCCATCCGCGCCGGCGCGCGCATGATCCAGGGCACGCTGAACGGCCTCGGCGAGCGCTGCGGCAACGCCAATCTGGTGACGCTGATCCCGACCCTGGTCCTCAAGCTCGGCTATGCGACCGGCATCGATGCCGACGGGCTACGGTACCTCACCCAGGTCTCGCACCTGCTCGACGAGCGCTTGAACCGCGCTCCGGCACGGCAGGCACCCTATGTCGGCGAGTCCGCTTTCGCGCATAAGGGCGGACTCCATGCTTCCGCCGTCGAGAAGGATCCGCGCGCCTATGAGCATGTCGATCCATCGCTCGTCGGCAACCGCCGGCATGTCGTCGTCTCCGACCAGGCGGGGCGCTCGAACCTGCTCGCCCGCTTCCGCGAGATCGGCATCGAGGTATCGGGCGACGATCCGCGCCTGCCGAAGCTGATCGAGCGGGTGAAGACCCTCGAGGCCGAGGGCTATGCCTATGACGGCGCCGAGGCGAGCTTCGAGCTGCTGGCGCGCCGCGCGTTCGGCCAGGTGCCGGACTATTTCTCGGTGAAGCGTTTCCGCGTCATGGACGAGCGCCGCTTCAACGCGCGCGGCGAGCTGGTGACCGAGTCCGAAGCGACCGTGACCATCGGCATCGGCAACGTGCTGCACCACGAGGTCGCGATGGGCAACGGCCCGGTCAACGCGCTCGACACGGCGCTGCGCAAGGCCCTCGGCAATCTTTACCCGCTGCTTGAGCAGGTGCGGCTCGTCGACTACAAGGTCCGCATCCTGACCCCGTCGGGCGGCACCAACGCGGTCACGCGCGTCATGATAGAAAGCGCCGACCGCACGGGCCAGCGCTGGGACACGGTCGGCGTCTCCCCCAACATCATCGACGCCTCGGTCGACGCGCTCTCCGACAGCATCACCTGGAAGCTGATGCGCGAAGGCGTGCCGGTGGCGGTGGCCGCCTAGAGATCATGGCGGGTACCGATCGCAAGCAGGCGGGATTGAGCGGCGGGCCGCCGGTGATCCTGCATCAGCCGCAGCTCGGCGAGAATATCGGGCTAGCGGCGCGCGCCATGCTGAATTGCGGGCTGACCGAGATGCGGCTGGTGGCGCCGCGCGACGGCTGGCCGAACGAGAAGGCGCGTGCGGCCGCTTCCGGGGCCAACGAGGTCATCGACAACGCGGTCGTCTTCGCCACCCTGCCGGAAGCGATCGCGGATCTGACGCACGTCTTCGCCACCACGGCGCGGCCGCGCGGCATGGTGAAGCCGGTGCTGACGCCGAAAGCCGCCGCGGTCGCGCTGCGCACGCTCCTCTCGGAGGGACGGAAGGCCGGCCTGCTGTTCGGCCCCGAGCGCATGGGCCTCACCAATGACGAGATCCCCCTCGCCGACACCATCGTCGCGGTGCCGCTGAACCCGGCCTTCTCCTCGCTCAACCTCGCCCAGGCCGTCCTGCTCGTCGGCTACGAATGGCTGCAGGCGGCCGATGCCACGCCGGACTTCCGGCATTGGGGCGGCGGCGACGAGCCGGCGCCGAAGGCCGAGCTGATGAACTTCCTCGAGCGCTTCGAGGCCGAGCTGGACGATTGCGGTTTCCTGCGCAATCTCGAGCAGCGCCCGACCATGGTGCAGAACCTGCGCAACCTGTTCCAGCGCGCGCGCCCGACCAGCCAGGAGTTGCGCACGATGCACGGCGCCGTGCGCAACCTCGTCGACAAACGGAAGAGCTAGTCGGCGCCCTTCGTCGAGGCCAGGACCATGTCCATGGCGCGGCGGAGACGCCGGAACAGCTCGCCGATTTCGGCCTCGGTGATGACCAGCGGCGGTGCGAGCACGAGGCAGCGGTCGAGCGGGCGGGTCAGGATGCCGGCGTCGAGCCCCGCCTCGTAGACCTGCTTCGCCGTGCCGCTGACCTTGAGGGTCGAGACATTGCCCTCGCCGGCCTCGGCCTTGCGCTTGAACTGATAACGTACAGAATCTTTCGCACTTTCGGGAATGGTGGCTTCTTCTAGAGTGAAGGAGCAAACGATGAGCAGTGAGACTGCGATGGGCCAGGTGATCCAGATCGACGAGGCTCGGATCAGGGATCATCTGGGAGAGATGGTGCGCGGCACGGTCGAGGAGACGCTGAATGCACTCCTTGCGTCTGAGGCCGACCGTCTGTGCGGTGCGGGTCGCTATGAGCGCAGCGAAGCGCGGCAGGACAGGCGAGCCGGCAGCTACGATCGGACGCTGCAGACCAAGGCGGGAGACGTCAATCTCAAGATACCG
>VGEH01000095.1 GCA_016869375.1 Alphaproteobacteria bacterium
TCGACGCAGAGCCCCTGTGAGAAGGCCAGCGTGCCGCGGGCGAAATGGGCTTCCGGAACGCTCGGCCCGAGGAGAAGCGCACGCCGCATCGCCCGGTCGGCACCCGCAATATCGGCGGCATCGCGTCGGAAGACCGAGAGCCGGCCGAAGGAATAGGCGAGGCGGTCGAGATTGTGCCGGAGCGCCTCGCTCTCGCCGTCGAAGGCGATGCCGCGCAGCATGGCGCGCGCCGCCTCGTCGAGACGGTCGCAGGCTTGAAGCGCCGTGCCGAAATCGATGTAGAAGTGCCCCGCCTCGGGTCGGAGGGCGATGGCGCGAGCGATCAGGGGCACCGCATCGGCCGGCCGGAGCGCCTGATTGGCGAGAATGCCGCGGAGGAAGAGGGCGTCCGGCCCCGGCGGGCTGTCGATCGGGATACGGGCATAGGCCGCTTCCGCCTCGGCCGCCCGTCCCGCCTGGTGCAGCGCGAAGGCGGCCGCGAACGCCGGCTGGTGGTCAATCGGTGCGGTCATCCGCGCACCAGGCTGAGAAGAAGCGGCAGGGTGACGACGGCCAGCAGCGTCTGGCAGGTGAGGATTGCCGCCATCAGCCGGTGATCGCCGCCCATCTGGCGCGCCATGACATACGAGGATGGCGAGGCCGGAAGCGCGTTGAACAGGGTGCAGACCGCCGTTGCCAGCGGATCGAGGCCGAGGGAGCGACAGGCGAACCATGTTGCGGCCGGGAGCGCCACGAGCTTGCCGAAGCTTGCCGCCAGCAGGGAGCCGGGCGCTCCCTTGAGCAGAGTGAAGTCGAGACTGGCGCCGACGGAGAGAAGGGCGAGTGGCAGGGAGGCCTGGCCGAGGAGCTTGAGCGTGTCGGCCACCGGCACCGGCAGCTTGGCCGGGCTCAGGCTCGGAAGAATGCCTGCGAGACAGCCCAGGATGATCGGATTGACCGCGATCTGCCGGGCGGTCTCCCGCCAGGAGGGTGTCGCGGTCCCGAAGCGAGTCAGCAGCACCACCGCGATCAGGTTGACGAGCGGAATGGCGATGGCGACGGCGAGCGAGAAAAGCGCCAGCCCGGGGCCGCCCCACAGCGCTGCGGCGACCGCGAAGCCGATATAGATGTTCGGGCGAAGGCAGCCTTGCACGACGGAGGTGAGCTGCGGCGCCGGCAGGCTGACGGCCTGCGCCAGGACCAGGGCGCCGGCCGTCACCGCAAGGATGGCGCCGCCCAAGGCGGCGGCGGTCGCTGCGACCGGCATGCTGCTCGCGTCGATCGAGCCGAGGCTGATGCAGAGAAGGGCCGGGAACAGCACCCAGTAGACGATCCGCTCGGCGCCCAGCCAGAACGGTTCCGGCAGCCAGGATTGCCGCTTCAACCCCCAGCCGATGACGATCGGCGCGAAGACGGGCGCGATGGCGCCGATGGCGGCAATCATCTCGGGGGCGGCCCGCCATGCCGCATCGCGTCCAGCGCGCCCTGCAGGATGTAGGCGGCGGCCATCTTGTCGACCAGTTCGCCGCGACGTTTCCGCGAGGCATCGGCGTCGAGCAGGGTGCGCGTCACGGCCGCGGTGGAAAGGCGCTCGTCCCAGAAGGCGATCTCGATCTCGCGCTTCGCCATGAGGTTGGTCGCGAACTGGCGCACCGACTGGCAGCGCGGGCCTTCGCTGCCATCCATGTTGAGCGGCAATCCCAGCACCAGCGCGCCGACCTGGCGCCCGTCGACGACCTTGAACAGCGCCTCTATGTCCTTGGTGAACTTGATCCGCCTGATGGTGTCGAGCGGGGTCGCGATCGAGTGGGTCGCATCCGCGATGGCGAGCCCGATCGTCTTCGTACCGAGGTCGAGTCCGAGCAGCCGATCACCCGGTCTTATCAATGACTTGAGCTCGGAAATGTTGCGGATCGCCATCGGCCGATGATAGGGTGCGCGCGAGTTTGCCAACATGGATCGCGCGAGCCGCCCGGCAGCTTTTCGAGCCGGTTGTAAGGCGCGTTCCGCTTCTCGTGAGACCTACAGCATGTCCCTGGACAAAGATACGGTCCGGAAAGTCGCCACCCTGGCGCGCATCAAGGTTCCGGATTCCGACCTCGACCACATGGCGAAGGAGCTCTCGGGCGTCCTCGGCTGGATCGAGCAGTTGAACGAGGTCGACATCTCCGGCGTGCAGCCGATGACCTCCGTCGCCCAGAT
The DNA here is from genome assembly GCA_016869375.1 of Alphaproteobacteria bacterium. Classification (GTDB taxonomy): domain Bacteria; phylum Pseudomonadota; class Alphaproteobacteria; order SHVZ01; family SHVZ01; genus SHVZ01. The sequence goes on from VGEH01000095.1 coordinate 2,182, forward strand.
GAAGCTCAAGATGCGGGCCGACGAGGTCGCGGACGGCGGCAATGCCGAGAAGGTGACGCAGAACGCGCCCGAGGGCGCGCATGGCTTTTTCGTCGTGCCGAAGGTGGTCGAGTAATGGCCGCGCCGACCCACATGACCATCGCCGAGGCGCGAAAGGCGCTGAAGGCGAAGAAGATCTCCTCGGCGGAGCTTACCGACGCGCACCTGAAGGCGATGGAACAGACGCGCGGCCTGAATGCATTCGTCACCGAGACGCCCGAGCGCGCCAAGGCCGATGCCAAACGCGCCGACGTCGTGCTGGCGAAGGGCGAGGGCGGCCCGCTCGAAGGCATCCCGCTCGGCATCAAGGATCTCTTCTGCACCGAGGGCGTGCTGACCACGGCGGGCTCGCACATCCTCGACGGCTTCAAGCCGCCCTACGAGTCGACCGTCTCGGCCAAGCTCTGGCAGGCCGGCGCGATCATGCTGGGCAAGCTCAACATGGACGAGTTCGCCATGGGCTCGTCCAACATGACGAGCTACCACGGCGCGGTGAAGAACCCCTGGCGCAGGAAGGGAGCGAATTCAGATCTGGTACCGGGCGGCTCCTCCGGCGGCTCGGCCGCGGCGGTCGCAGCGCGCTCGGTCATGGGCGCCACCGCCACGGATACCGGCGGCTCGATCCGCCAGCCGGCCGCGTTCACCGGCACCGTCGGGATCAAGCCGACCTATGGGCGCTGCTCGCGCTGGGGCATCGTCGCCTTCGCCTCGTCTCTCGATCAGGCCGGGCCGATCGCGCGTACGGTCGAGGATTGCGCGATCATGCTGCAGGCGATGTCGGGTCACGATCCGAAGGACTCCACATCGGCCGATCTTCCGGTGCCGAACTTCGAGGCGGCGGTCGAGCGCGGCGTGAAGGGTCTCAAGATCGGCATTCCGAAGGAGTACAAGCTCGACGGCGCGCCGAAGGAGATCCAGGACCTCTGGGAGCAGGGGATCGCCTGGCTCAAGGAGGCCGGCGCGACGCCGGTCGACATCACGCTGCCGCACACGAAATACGCGCTGCCGGTCTATTACGTGATCGCGCCGGCGGAAGCCTCTTCCAACCTGGCCCGCTATGACGGCGTGCGCTTCGGCCTTCGCGTGCCGGGCAAGACCCTGGACGAGATGTACGAAAACACGCGGGCCGCGGGTTTCGGCGCCGAAGTGAAGCGCCGCATCCTGATCGGGACCTATGTGCTCTCGGCCGGCTATTACGACGCCTACTATCTGCGTGCCCAGCGCGTGCGTTCGCTGATCGCACGCGACTTCACCGAAGCCTACAAGCAGGTCGATGCGATCCTGACGCCGGCGACACCCTCGGCGGCCTTCGCCATCGGCGAGAAGATGGACGACCCGATCGCCATGTATCTGAACGACGTCTTTACGGTGACCGCGAACCTCGCGGGTCTTCCCGGCATCTCGGTGCCGGGCGGCGTCAACGCCGACGGGCTGCCGCTCGGCCTCCAGGTCATCGGCAAGGCCTTCGACGAGGAGACGGTCTTCGCCGTCGGCCGGGCGCTGGAGAAGGCGGCCAACTTCACCGCTCTGCCGGAGGGCATGGCATGACTGCGCTGATCAAGGGCCAGACGGGCGAGTGGGAGGTCGTGATCGGCCTCGAGATCCACGCCCAGGTGATATCCAAGGCGAAGCTGTTCTCGGCTGCCGCGACCGCATTCGGCGCCGAGCCGAACACGCAGGTCTCCTACGTGGATGCCGGTTTCCCCGGCATGCTTCCGGTGATCAACCGCTTCTGCGTCGAGCAGGCGATCAAGACCGGCCTCGGCATCGACGGCAAGGTCAACGAGATCTCGGTCTTCGACCGCAAGAACTACTTCTACGCCGACCTGCCGCAGGGCTATCAGATCTCGCAGTACCAGCAGCCGATCGTTTCCGGCGGCACCGTCATCCTCGACATGAAGGACGGGTCGACGCGCAAGATCGGCGTCACGCGGCTGCATCTCGAGCAGGATGCCGGCAAGAGCCTGCACGACCAGCATCCGAGCCAGAGCTACATCGATCTCAACCGCTCGGGCGTCGCGCTGATGGAGATCGTCTCCGAGCCCGACATGCGCACAGCGGAGGAAGCCGGCCTCTACATCAAGAAGCTGCGATCGATCCTCCGCTATCTCGGCACCTGCGACGGCAACATGGAGGAGGGCAGCCTCCGCTGCGACTGCAACGTTTCCGTCCGCAAGCCCGGCCAGCCCTTCGGCACGCGCACCGAGACCAAGAACGTGAACTCGGTCCGCTACGTCATGCAGGCGATCGAGTACGAGGCGCGGCGCCAGATCGAGGTGATCGAGGGCGGCGACGAGATCAAGCAGGAGACCCGCCTCTTCGATCCGGGCAAGGGCACGACGCGGCCGATGCGATCGAAGGAGCACGCGCATGACTACCGCTACTTCCCCGATCCCGACCTGCTGCCGCTGGAGCTCGATCCCAAGTGGATCTCGGACCTGAAGAAGGTCCTGCCGGAGCTGCCGGACGCGCGGAAGACGCGTTACGTCGCCGACTACAAGCTGAGCCCTTACGACGCCGGCGTGCTGGTAGCCGAGCAGGAGACCGCGCAGTTCTACGAGACCGTGGCGAAGGGCCGCGATGCGAAGCTCGCGTCGAACTGGGTGACGACCGAGCTGTTCGGCGTGCTCAACCGCACGAACAAGGCGATCCAGGACTCGCCGGTCAGCGCCAAGGCGCTCGGCGGCCTCATCGACCTGATCTCCGACGGCACGATCTCCGGCCGCATCGCCAAGGAAGTCTTCGAGGCGATGGTGGAGACTGGCAAGGACGCTGCCGCGATCGTCGAGGAGAAGGGGCTCCGCCAGGTCTCCGACACCGGCGCGATCGAGAAGGCGATCGACGAGGTCATGGCGAAGAACCAGGACAAGGTCGCCGAGTACCGCTCGGGCAAGGAGAAGCTGTTGGGCTTTTTCGTCGGCCAGACGATGAAGGCGACCGGCGGCAAGGCCAACCCCGGTGTGCTCAACGAGCTGTTGAAGAAGAAGCTCGCGGGCTGACGTGACGCACGACCTCTCCAACCTGCACCCGGCGACGCGCGCGGCGCAGGCGCTCGGGCATATCGACCGCGAGACCGGCGCGATCATCCCGCCGCTGCACGCGGCGACGACCTTCGAGCGCGACCCCGACCTGAGCTACTCTCGCGGCATCAGCTATTCGCGCAATGACGGGCCGACGCAGTCGCTGCTGGAGAAGATGCTGGCCGATCTCGAAGGCGCCACGGCGTCGATGACCTTCGCTTCCGGCATGGCGGCAACCTCGAACGTGTTCCTTGCGCTTCCCGTCGGCGCGCATGTCGTGGTGCCGCAGGTCATGTACTGGGGTGTGCGGAAGTGGCTGCTGGAGCAGCACAATGCCGGGCGCCTCTCGGTCGACTTCTTCGAGCCAGGGCCGACCTCGAACATCGGCGCCAGGATCAAGCCCGGCGCGACCAGGCTCGTCTGGATCGAGACGCCGAGCAACCCGACCTGGGACGTCACTGACATTGCCGCCGCGGCGAAGATCGCGCATGACGCGGGGGCGCGTCTCGCGGTCGACTCCACCGTGGCAACGCCGGTGCTGACGCGCCCCTTGGCGCATGGTGCCGACATCGTCATGCATTCGGCGACCAAGTATCTCAACGGCCACTCCGACGTCCTCGCCGGCTGCCTCATGGCGGCGAAGGCGGATGAGTTCTGGATGCAGATCCGCTCGGTCAGGACGCAGCTCGGCGGCGTGCTTGGTCCCTTCGAGGCGTGGCTGCTGCTGAGAGGCGTGCGCACCCTGTTCGTGCGCGTGCGCCAGGCCTCGGCTTCCGCGCAGGCGATCGCCGCGCGCCTTTCGAAGCATCGCAACGTTGCTGCCGTGCTCTATCCGGGGCTCCCGGGCCATCCCGGCCATGACATCGCGAAGCGCCAGATGCAGGGCGGCTTCGGCGGCATGCTGTCGCTCCGCGTGAAGGGCGGTGAAGCGGCGGCGGTCGGCGTCGCCGCACGCCTGAAGGTCTTCGTGCGCGCGACCTCGCTCGGCGGGCCGGAGAGCCTGGTCGAGCACCGCGCCTCGATCGAGGGCGCCGGCAGCCCGTGCCCGCCGGATCTCCTTCGTCTCTCCATCGGTCTGGAGGATGTCGGTGACCTCATCGGCGATCTCGAACAGGCTCTCGACGGCGTCTGAGATCACGATCCGTCCGGCGGAGCGCGGTGATCGCCAGCGTCTCGCCGAGATTTTCCTGATCGCGAGGCGTCACGCCTTCACCTGGCTGCCGTCCGATCGCTTCCGGCTCAGCGACTTCAAGCGCGAGACCGAGGGCGAGGTGCTGATCGTCGCGGAGATCGACGGCCGTATCGTAGGCTTCGCCTCGCTCTGGGAGCCGGACTGCTTCCTCCATCATCTCTACGTGGATCCCGCCTTGCACCGCCGCGGCATCGGGCGCGCATTGATCGCGGCGTTGGTGCCGCGCTGCGCGAAGCCGCTCCAGCTCAAATGCCAGACGAACAACCGGACGGCGATGGCGTTCTATCGACGGCTGGGTTTCGTGACGGCTGATAGCGGCGTGTCGGATATGGGGCCGTGGATCAGGTACATCGCACCCCGCGAGCGATGAGACGGCTCAGCCCTCGGGTTTCCTCGGCCAGATTCGCTCGAACTTGCGCTCCATCTGCGCAAGGCGGTCGGCGACGAAGTCCTTCACCGCCTGGTCGTCGCCGCGGCGCCAGCGCCAGAGGGTGGCGGGAACCAGCGCGCTCACCGCTACTTCGGTTGCCTGACGACGCCGGCCGGTCGCCGGGCACTCGGCGGCATCGAGCATCCATTGCACGAGGCGGCTCAGATTGAAGATCAGCGGCACCCAGTGATGGGGGTGCGAGGGGTAGAGCTTGGCCTGGATCATGTCGAGGCTCGCTTGGCGATGCGGAGCGAGCGCGTCGAGCCATCGCGTGAAGACGCGTGTCAGGCGGTCGGCGAAGGGAAGCGCGGCATCTGCCGGATCGGCGAGCGCTTCGGCGAGCGCGCGGCGGAACCAGGCGTCGGCGACCTCGTTCAGGTCGCGATAATGGGAATGGACCAGATCCGGTCCGCCGCCGAGGCGGGCACCGACGGCGCGGGCGGTGACCTGGCGCCAGCCGATCTCGTCGGCGAGCGTGAGCGCGGCGTCGAGGACATTGTCTGCCGAGGTCATGGACATGACGTGGTCACGTCCATGACCTCGGACAAGAGGGTCAGCCGCCGGCGGCCTTCTTAACGAAGCGATCGACGAAGGTCTTCGGCAGGTCCTCGTCCTTCACGTTCTTCAGCTCCGCATCGAACTCCTTCAGCATGCCGAGCGCGCTCTTCATGCCGTCGAGGGGGATGATGCCGGTGCGCGAATAGGTGTCGAGCGAGGCCTTGACCGCCTTGATGTAGAGATCCTTGTCGCCGAGGTAATAGGCCTCGGGCACCGCCTTGGCGATCTCCTCGGGGCTGGAAGAGACGATCCATTTGAGCGCCTTGTAATGCGCATTCACGATTGCCTGGGTCGTGTTCGGGTTCTTCTCGATGAACTCGTTCTTCATGTAGACGACGGCGGCCGGGTTGGCGCCGCCGAAGATCGCCTTGGTGCCGGCTTCGGTGCGGCTGTCGGCGATCACGACGACGTCGCCGTCGGTTTCGAGCTTGGAGATCACCGGGTCGAGGTTCGAGATCGCGTCGATCTCGCCCTTCTTGATCGAGGCGACGGCACCAAGGCCGGTGCCGACGCCGATGAAGGAAGCGTCCTGGTACTTCGCACCCGCCTTGGCCATCAGGTAGTTGACGAAGAAGTTGGTCGAGGAGCCCGGCGCGGTGACGCCGATCTTCATGCCCTTGAGGTCGGCGGCCGACTTGATCTGGCCGGCCTTCTCTTTCTTGACCGCGAGCACGATGCCGGGGAAGCGGCCGAGCTCGAGCACGGCGCGCACGTCCTGGCCCTTGGTCTGCATGCGGATCGTGTGCTCATAGGCGCCGGTGACGACATCGGCCGAGCCGCCGAGCAGAGACTGCAGCGCACGCGCGCCGCCGCCGAAATCGGTGATCTCGACCTCGAGGCCGGCTTCCTTGAAGTAGCCCTTGGTCTCGGCGACGGTGAGCGGCAGGTAGTAGAGCAGCGCCTTGCCGCCGACGCCGATGACGATCTTCGGCTTCTCCGGCGCCTGCGCGGCGGCCGGGAGCGCCAGCAGCGCGAGTGTCGCCGCGGCGACGAACAGTTTCTTCAGGTTCATCGAGCTTCCTCCTTAGCCTTGCGCGGTCGTTGATTGGGCCTGCGGGCGCCAGATCAGCAGCCTATTTTCGATCGCGGTCACGATCGTGTCGATGATGATGACGAAGACGGCGAGAATGACCATGCCGGCGAAGACGCCGGTCACGTCGAAGACGCTCTCCGCCTCGTGGATCTTGTAGCCCAGCCCGGCGGAGGAGCCCAGATACTCGCCGACCACGGCGCCGACCAGCGCGAAGCCGACCGAGGTGTGGAGGGACGAGAACATCCAGGTCAGCGCCGCCGGCCAGTAGACATGGCGCAGCAGCTGGCGCTCGTTCATGCCGAGCATGCGGGCGTTGGCGAGGATGGTCGGGCTCACCTCGCGCACGCCCTGGTAGACGTTGAAGAAGACGATGAAGAAGACCAGCGTGAAGCCCAGCGCCACCTTCGACCAGATGCCGAGGCCGAACCAGAGCATGAAGATCGGCGCCAGCACGACGCGCGGCAGCGCGTTGGCGGCCTTGATGTAGGGATCGAAGACGGCGGCGACGATCTCGCCGCGGGCGAAGACGAAGCCGAAGACGATGCCCCCGATGGCGCCCGTGATGAAGGCCAGCACCGTCTCCAGCAGCGTGATGCCGAGATGCCGCCAGATCGTGCCGGCATAGAAGTCCTTCCAGACGCGCGCCAGGACATCGAGAGGTCGCGAGAAGAAGAAGGGGTCGAGGATCGGCTTGGCGCCGAACTTCACCGTGGTCAGCAGGTGCCAGACGATCAGGAGCAGGATTCCGACCGCGATCTGAAGCGAGAGCAGCGTGGTTCGTTTCATGCGCGGCGTCCTTCGCCCTGGGCATAGGCTTTCTGCACCTCGCCGCGCAGCGTGGCCCAGATCTGCTTGTGGATCGCGTGGAAGCGTGGCTCGGTCCTGATCTCGGCGATATCGCGCGGGCGGCCGAGGTCGATGGCGGTGTCGCCGACGATGGTGGCGGCCGGCCCCGCCGACATGACGACGACGCGGTCGGCGAGCGCGATCGCTTCCTCGAGGTCGTGGGTGACGAACAGCACCGCCTTCTTGTCCTGGGCCCAGAGGTCGAGCAGGAGGTTGCCCATGATCTGGCGCGTCTGCGCGTCGAGAGGGCCGAAGGGCTCGTCCATCAGCAGGATGCGCGGATCGCGGATCAGGATCTGTGCGAGCGCCACGCGCTTCTTCTGCCCGCCCGAGAGCATGTGCGGATAGCGGTCGACGAAGACGGAGAGGCCGACGCGGTCGAGCCACTGGCGCGCGCGCTCGAGCGCTTCCTTGCGCGGCACGCCGCGCGGTTCCAGCGCGACCGCGACATTGTCGAGCGCGGTCTTCCACGGCATCAGCGCGTCCTGCTGGAAGAGGAAGCCGGCCTCGGCGTTGAGGCCGGCGAGCGGCCTGCCGAAGATCGACGTGGTCCCCGTGGAGGGCTGGATCAGCCCGGCGGCGACATTGAGCAGCGTCGACTTCCCGCAGCCGGTCGGGCCGACGATGGCCACGAACTCGCCCGGCGCGACGACGAGGTCGGTCGCCGCGACGGCGGGATAGGTGCCACCCTTGGGCAGGAGAAAGGCGATCGAAACGCCGCGAAGGGCGACGGCCGCCGAGGCTGCTTGAGCGCTTTCTCCCATGCGCCGTTCATATCACAGGCTCCGGTCACCTCGACAGGACGCCGCGGAACCAGGTCTTCTCGGATTCCGCCACGGCATCGGCGCGCGAGACGCCGATGTCCTTGAGCTCGCGGTCGCTCATCTCGGCGAGGCGGCGGCGCTGGCGGGCGCGGTCGGCGGAGGCGCGGCTCCAGGCGAGGAGCGCACGCCAGTCGAAGAGACGCGGCGCGGCGAGAACGGCGTAGCGAAGGCGCGTGGTCATGGGGGGCTCCAGGTTTGCGTGGGCCGGAGTATCCGTTGCAGTCCCAGGCCATCGTTTCGCTGCCGGACGAAGTGTGGCGAGCAGGGGCTCCGGCCCGGCATGATCCTCCGGGGCAACCGGGAGGAGCGGCCATGAGCACCGAGCCATCGCGGATCTGGACCGAGCTGGACTTCGAGAAGGACGGCAAGCAGACGGGCTACCTCCACCTGCCGCACTCGGTCACCAGCTCCGCCTACGGCACCATCGCCATCCCGCTCGCGGTCATCCGCAACGGCGAGGGGCCGTCGACCTTGCTGATGGCCGGCAATCATGGCGACGAGTACGAAGGCCAGATCGCGCTCTGCCGGATCATGCGCGAGATCGAGGCGGACGAGATCAAGGGCCGCCTCATCATCGTGCCGGCGATCAACCTGCCGGCGGCGATGGCGGGCGCACGGGTATCGCCGATCGACGACCTCAACCTCAACCGCTGCTTCCCAGGCAACCCCAACGGCCGGCCGACCGAGCAGATCGCCTACTACATCGAGACCGTTCTGGCGCCGGCGGTCGAGGTCTGGGTCGACCTCCATTCCGGCGGCGCCTCGCTCGACTACATACCCTACGCGCAGATCATCCTGTCCGGCGATGCCGCGCTGGATAAGAAGGCGCTCGAATGCCTGGAGGTGTTCGGCTCGCCCAACAGCGTCGTGCAGAAGTTCAATCCCGAGACGACAATGGCGAACAGCGCCGCCAGGAGGAACGGGACCGTCTACTTCGGCACCGAGGCCGGCGGGCGCGCCACCGTCGATATCGACGGGGTCAAGCTCGCCTATGAGGGCACGCTCCGCATCCTCAAGCATCTCGGCCACATCGCGAAGGACGGCAAGCGCTTCAGGCTGCCGCCACCGCCGCCGAAGACGCGCTGGGTCGAGATCGCGAACCGTGATTATTATGTCTATGCGCCGCATGCCGGGCTGTTCGAGCCCAAGGTCCGGCTCGGCGACGAGGTGGGGAAGGGCGATCTCTACGGCCTCATGCACTTCGTCGACGACCCGATGCGCGAGCCGGTGGAGGTACGCTTCAAGGCCTCGGGTATCCTCACATGCAAGCGCCATCCGGGCCGCTGCGAGCGCGGCGACTGCGTCGGGCACCTGACCAGCGACATGGTGCGCTCATGATCATCGACTGCCACGCCCATGTGTTCCAGAACTGGCAGGAGACGGCCGGCCATTCGTCGACCGCCATCCATCTCAAATACCTGCAGAAGACGGTGACACGGCCGGCGGCGAAGGCTTTTCGCGCGCGCGACGGCAAGCGCGTGAAGACCGACATGCTCTATCGGCCCGGCGACAACACCTGGGCGGGGCTGACCGACGTCGATTTCCGCGTCGGCTCGCATGGCCGGCTGTTCTTCACCCATGAAGGCGAGGATCATTACGTCCAGTACATGCCGGTCGGCATGCAGGAGATGGTCTCCTCGCCTGAATTCATGATCGCGCAGATGATCAATGCCGAGGTCGATCACTGCATCCTGCAGGCCGGCGGCGGCTACGGCGTCATGAATGACTACAACGCCTTCGCCCAGTCGCAGCACCCCGATCGGTTCTCAGGATTGCTGAATGTCGACGAGGGCATCGCCGACAGGCCGGAGATCCTGGCCGAGGTCGATCGCGCGGTGACGAGGCTCCACCTCAAGGGCATCCATTACAGCCACGACATGTCGCGCCACGGCTATGAGCGCAATCTCGACCATCCCGATTTCGCTCCGTTCTGGGAGAAGATCGCCGGCTACAAGCTGCCGGTCTTTCTCGAGCTCTACGCGACGCCGAACTACGACAAGGCGAGCTACGTCGGCAATCTCGAGGCCTTCGGCCGGCTGGTGCGCCGATACTGCGCGACCAAGTTCCTGATGGTGATGGGGCCTTCGGTCGGGCATCTGGCCCCGAAGGGAAGCTGGGAATTCCCGGACGAGGTCAAGGCGACGCTGAAGCTCGACAATGTCTGGGTCGAGGTGATGTTCCCGATCTCCTGGGGCGGCGTCTGGGATTATCCTTATCCCGAGGCGCAGCAGCTCATCCGAGAGATGCGCGATCTTCTCGGGGCATCGAAGTTGGTCTGGGGCTCCGACATGCCGAATGTCGAGCGCTTCTGCACCTACAAGCAATGCGTCGATTATGTGCGGAAGTACTGCAGCTTCTTGAGCGCTTCCGAGAAGGATCAGGTCCTTGGGCTGAACGCCGCCGGATTGATCGGTCTCGAACGCCGAACGGCAGCGGCGTCGCAATAGTCGGGAAGGGAGGCGTGCTAGTCTCGCCGCTTCCTTTCATTGCCGGACACACCGAAATGATCGACCTTTACACCTGGGGCACGCCCAACGGCCGCAAGATCTCCATCATGCTCGAGGAGATCGGGCTGCCCTACACGACGCACAAGATCGATATCGGCAAGGGCGATCAGTTCAAGCCCGAGTTCATCGCGATCAACCCGAACTCGAAGATCCCGGCGATCGTCGACCCGGACGGGCCGGACGGGAAGCCGATCTCGGTGTTCGAGTCCGGCGCGATCCTGATCTATCTCGCCGAGAAGACCGGGAAGCTGCTGCCGACGGCGCCGCGCTCGAGGAGCGAGGTGCTGCAGTGGCTGATGTTCCAGATGGGCGGCGTCGGTCCGATGTTCGGCCAGAACCATCACTTCCGACGTTTCGCACCGGAAAAGATCCCCTACGGCATCGAGCGCTACGGCAAGGAGACCGAACGGCTCTACGGCGTCATGAATGCGCGCCTCGGCGCGGTCGCGCACCTCGCCGGCGATTATTCGATCGCCGATATCGCCACTTATCCCTGGGTCTCGCGGCACGACTACCAAGAGATCGATCTCGCGCGCTTTCCGAACGTCAAACGCTGGTTCGAAGCGCTTTCGGCCAGGCCGGCGGTGCAGAAGGGGATGAAGGTCCCCTAACGTTCGTAGAATGGACAAGACAGCGGGGGGTCAGTAGGTTGAGCGCGAACGATCCCGGCTAACCGAATGAAATCAAGGGAGGTTTCAATGCGCTTTTCGATGGCTAAGCTCGCGACGCTGACGCTCGCCGGCGTGCTGCTGGCGTTTCCCGCTGCGGCTCAGCCCAAGTCGCTGACCTTGGGTACCGCCTCAGTCGGCGGCGTCTTCGCCGTCTACGGCCAGGTCTGGGCCAACATCGCGGCCGACGCGATCAAGGTGCCGATCTCGACGCGCCAGACCGACGGCCCGAACCACAACATCATCCTGACCGAGACCAAGCAGGTCGATCTCGGCATGACGACGATGGGGGTGGCGCTTCAGGCCTGGAAGGGCGAGGGCGCCTGGACCCAGGGGCGGAAGTTCCAGAGCATCCGAGCGATCTTCCCGATGTACGACACGATGTTTCACTTCACGGCGCTGCAGAAGAGCGGCATCAAGTCGGTGTCGCAGCTCGCCGGGAAGAACCTCGGCGTCGGACCGCGCGCCGGCACGCCGGGCACTTATCTGCCGCTGATGATGGAGGCGCTCGGCATCAAGGTGGCGGCGATCCGCAACGGCGGCGCCAGCGACATGACCTCGCAGCTCGGCGACGGCCTGATCGACGTCTTCGGCTTCGCCGCCGGCCTGCCGTTCCCTGCCTACTCCGAGGCCGAGGCCTCGCACTCGGTCAACTTCTTCAGCTTCACCAAGGAGCAGATCGCCACGCTGAAGCAGAAGATGCCTGAGCTCTCCGACGCGACGATCCCGAAGGGTACCTACAGGACGCTTACCGAGGACCAGCAGACGGTCGGTGTCTACAACTTCGCCATCGCGCACAAGGACATCTCCGACGACATCGTCTACGGCATCGTCAAGGCGGTGATGGAGAACAACCCGCGCATGGTGCAAGGCCATGCGGCGGCGAAGGATACGTTGCCGAAGAACGTCGACAAGAACACCTTCCTGCCGTTCCACCCGGGCGCGGTGAAGTACTTCGAAGAGAAGGGCTTCAAGATTCCGGCCAACCTCAGGGGGTGATGCTCGGCTGAGGCCTGGCGCGGCGCCACTGGTGCGCCGCGCCGGTACCCCGAGGGGAGCGGCACATGACGGCCAAGGTGCCGGAAGAGAAAATTTCGGCCGAGGCCGCCGAAAAGGCGCTCGAGATCGAGTATGGCGGTCGCCAGCGCCGGCTCTCCGGCTGGACGGCGCAGCTCGTCTACTGGCTCGGCGCCTCCTACGTCGTCTTTCATCTCGCTGTCCTCAACATCCACCCGATCGACCCGTGGGTGTTCCGAACGTTTCACATCTGCGTCGGATCGGTCATCGGCTTCGCCATCTATGGCGCGCGCGCGGCCGACCGGATGCAGATCCCCTGGTACGACTGGGTGATGATGGCGGCCAGCCTCGCCATCCTCGCCTATATCGCGATCAACCTCGACGATCTCCTGTTCCGCGCCGGTGTGCTGCCGACGATGTGGGACTTGGTCATTGGCGCGGCCGGTACCTTCATGGTGCTGGAGCTCACCCGGCGCGCCGCAGGCGCGGCGCTGCCGATCCTCGCCGGGACCTTCATCCTCTATGCCTTCGTCGGGCCGTGGATGCCGGGGGTGCTTCACCACAACGGGATCTCGGCCGACGTCTTCTTCAGCTACATCTATTCGATGCAGGGGATCCACGGGATCACCACAGACGTTTCGGCGACATACATCATCCTGTTCATCGCCTTCGCCTGCTTTCTCAACGCCTCCAAGGCGGGCGATTTCTTCAACGATCTTTCGATCGCGCTGGTAGGCTGGGCGAGGGGTGGACCGGCCAAGGTCGCGGTCGTCTCCGGCGTGCTGTTCGGCACGATCTCGGGCAGCGCGGTCGGCAATGTCGTCGCCTCGGGCATGATCACGATCCCGATGATGCGACGGGTCGGCTACGACCGCTCGACCGCCGCGGCGATCGAGGCGACGTCCTCGACCGGCGGGCAGATCACGCCGCCGATCATGGGTGCCGGCGCGTTCATCATGGCCGAGATCCTGGGCATCCCGTACACCGACATCGTCGTCGCCGCGATCATCCCGACGTTGCTCTTCTATATCGCCTGCTACGTTCACTGCGATCTGCACGCGCGAAAGAACGACCTTCGCGGCATCCCCCGCGACGAGCTTCCGGGGATTCTCACGGTGCTCAGGCGGGGCTATCTGCTCCTGCCGATCGTGCTGCTGATCACGCTCCTGCTGATGGGCTATTCGATATTCAGAGCCGGGTCCGTCGGCATCATGGCCGCCGTGGTCGCAAGCTGGCTCACCGGCCAGGCGACGAGAATGGGCCCCCGCGCGGTACTCGACACGCTGGCCTTCTCGGCCCGCGAGGCGGTGCAGCTGATGGCGATCTGTGCCTGTGCCGGCATCATCGTCGGCGTCATCGCGCTGACCGGCATCGGCGGCCGGTTCTCGAACATGGTGCTGGCGGTGGCCGGAGAGAGCCGACTTCTGGCCCTGGTCTTCGCCATGCTGATCGCGCTCATTCTCGGCATGGGCATGCCGACCACGGCGGCCTACGCCGTGGCGGCCTCGGTGGTGGCGCCGGGGCTTGCCCAGATGGGCGTGTCGCCCCTGACCGCGCATCTCTTCATCTTCTACTACGCGGTGATCTCGGCCATCACACCCCCGGTGGCGTTGGCGTCGTTCGCCGCCGCCGGCATGGCCAACGCCGATCCGTGGAAGACCTCGTTCATCGCCCTCAAGCTGGGTCTCGCCACCTTCATCGTGCCTTTCATGTTCTTCTACGGACCCGAGCTCCTGTTCAGGGGCGAGTGGATCGACATCCTCGGCGTCATGCTCAGCGCCTCGTTCGGCGTCTTCCTGCTCGCCTGCTCGACCGAGGGCTGGTTCATCGGCAGACGGATCGGCTGGCCGTCCCGGGCGGTGCTGTTCGCCTCCGCTCTCTGCCTGATCGTTCCCGGTGTCGCCACCGACCTGATCGGTCTTGGCGGCGCCGTGCTGGTTTATGCCTACGAGCGCCTCCTCGCGCGTCGCCTTGTCGCCTGATCGGCGATGTGCCGACGCGGCAAAGGATCGCCGGAGTTGACAGTCCATCCGCCGCCGCCTAAGCAAGGCGCGCAAACGCCGTGCGAAAACACCTCTCCCGGCGGAAGGGTGGCCGAGTGGCTGAAGGCGGCGGTTTGCTAAACCGTTGTAGGGCCCTAAAGCCCTACCGTGGGTTCGAATCCCATCCCTTCCGCCAGCTTTCTCTCATCGTCTTCGAAGGATCGCGTCGGCGCCTGACCGGAGCCGTGCCGATCCATTCCGGCGCCCTCTGACGACCCGTTAGCGGGAACGCGAAGCGCCATCTGGTCGCTGCCGGCTTCGCGCCGGCGGACCGAGTTCCCCTCGCCCGAGCTGACGACAATCAGCCGCCATTCTCCGCCGCTTGGAAATCTAGCCTCGGCCGCTACCCCTCCATATCGGGGGAAACGTCCCCGGGGATCCGATACCGGCGATGGTCGGGAAAAGTGCGACAGGGATGATGCGGAACGCTCGGCTGGTTGCCGTTCGCGAACTCAAGCCCGCGAGCCGTCGTCATCCGAGCTTGCACCTTCCCGGGCAAGCCTCTCTGCGACGAGCGAAGCCAAGTGGTCATAGTCGTCGGCCATACGGAGCATTGTCTCTCTTGCTTCTGCATCGGTCGTCCCTTCGGCCGCCACGCGTAGCTCGCTTGCTCGTTGACGAAATCGTCGCAGGCGGTCGGTAGATGAAGTCGTCATCGGTGAAGTGCTCACGGCGGACGCATGGTAGGTTGGCGTCGCCGGAGGCTGCAGGTGAGTTTCCGGTGACCGGCGAGACAGATTGGTTCCAACCGAGAGCGTCATGACCACGGATCTAGCGAAGACCGCCGCCGATCTCGAGCGGCTGCTCAGGTTGCGGGCGATCCCCTTCGGCATGAAGCTGTTCGCTTCGGTCGAGGAAATGACCTCGATACCGCGCATCCGCCGCCCCAAAGGGTCGGTGCACACTCTGGATCAGATCGTCGCGCAGGCGGCACGGCTCGGGTGGACCGTAGGTATCACTGCCGAGGATCTGGTCGGATCGCAGTGCCGCGCCGTGGTCGGGTTGACGCCGCAGGACGGGACCTGGAAAGCGGGCGCCAACTATGTCGGCGTCTGGTACGCAACGCCCGAGGATGCACGCGCGCATCAGGAAGCGATGGAGGTGGTGCCGCACGGCTCCTATCGCGCGCTCGCCGTGTCGCCCTTGGCGAGCGGTCGCTTGGCTCCGCCGGACATCGCGCTGTTCTACGCCACGCCTGGTGCCATGATGTATTTCATCAATGGCCTGCAGTGGCGCGGCTACAAGCGCTTCGACTGGAGCGTGGTCGGGGAGTCGGCTTGCGCCGACTCCTGGGGGCGCGCGCTCAAGACGCGACAGCCCAGCCTTTCGATCCCCTGCTTCGCCGAGCGCCGTTACGGCGGCGTGCTCGACGACGAGATGCTGATGGCGCTGCCGCCCGAGATGCTGGCGGCGGCGATCGAGGGCATGGAGGCGCTGGCCAAGAACGGCTTCCGTTACCCCTTCCCGCAATACGGCATTCAGCAGGATGTGCGCGCCGGCATGGCGGTCAGCTACGGGGCCAAGGCTTGATGCCCAGGCGCGTCGAACGGTCGAAGCAGCCGCCGCACGCGCTTCGCCGGATCCGCGAGGCGCGGGGGCTGAGCCGCGCCGAGCTCGGCCGCCGCGCCGGCTTCTCCGAAAGCCACGTGGTGAAGCTTGAGCGCGGAGAGGCGAGGCTGCATGTCGACGACCTCGCGGCCTTCGCCGCGGCGCTCGATTGCGAACCGGCCGATCTCGTCCGCACCGAGGCTGCGCCGCCGGAACCGACGGTCTACGCGCCGGTAGTCGACATCACCGAGCTCGACGACATCGACGCCATCGTCGCTGCGAGCCCGCACGGCACCGTGCCCGTGCCCGGCAAGGTGGTGCGGCCGGTCGCGGTGCCGCTTCTCGACAGCGCGATGGACCGCGTTGCGCCTCTCGGCAGCTACGCCATCTTCGACCGCGACGATCAGGCGCTCCACGACGGCGAAATCTACCTGCTGCGCCTCGAGCAAGGCTGGCTGTGCCGGCGCTGGCTCGCAAAAGCGACAGGCGGCCGGCTCGAGCCGGATTCGCGCGATGGCGGGCATCAGACGATCATCGTCGACGAACCGCCGAGGGCGGCTGGCAGGCTGATCGCGGCCATCCGCAAGCTTTAGCCGCCGCTGCAAGGCGCGGTTCCGGCGGGTTTTCGCCCGAGGGCGTGCGTTCCGGGGGCTAGAATCGACCCGGGCTATAGTCCGGAAAAGCTCGCAAGCGGCGGATGGCTATCCGCAAGCTTTAGTTGATGTTTTTCACTGGGCACTTCTGTTAGAGCGCCTACGCCCCTACATTCTACCGGCCTGGCGGGCGGCCGCCGGCCGTCACGTCGAGGCACATCCAGCCCAGGGGTGGGGAGAGTGCCATGCTGTTGACCCTGTCTGTCGTCGACGCCGCGCGCCAGATCGCCGGCGACGATGCCGCTTTTATCGCTCGCGTCGCCGCCCTCGACGGCGCCTGCCGCCGCCGCGGCGTTCAGCTGACCTTCCAGAACGACATGCACCTCTATCGCGAGGTGTTCACGCATCTCAACGATCCGCGTGCCTTCCTCTCGCCCTCGTTCGACGCGCGGACCAACGATCTCAGCGAAGCCCGCTGGCTTCTCGGCCGTGACGCCGATGGGCAGGTTGTCTCGACTCAGGCCTATCGCTTCTACGAGGACGACGGCTCGACGTCTTACGACCGCTTCGTCTCGCTTCGCATGTTCCACCACCGTCCAGAAGAGACGGCGGCGCCGGACGAGGCTTGCGCGCCCATCGACGATGCCATCGAGCCCAACCGGCATCTGCGCAGCTGGATCACCTCGGGTGGGACCTGGGTGCATCCGAAGTTTCGCGGCCCGGATGCGTTCGGAATTCACCTGTCGGAGCTGCTGCCGCGCCTGAGCCGCGCTATCGGCATGCGGCAGTACACGCAGGCGGCGGCGGTAACCGGCCTGGTGAGCGTCAATCTCGCCAAAGCCGGCGTCGGCCAGCGATACGGCCACAAGCACATCGCGCCGATGATCACCTACTCGCGCGATCAGCGGCCGTGGTCGATGTTCTACGTATGGACTGACCGGGACGAGGTAGAGGTCGACTCCTGCGAGTTCGACGCGCAGCTCAAGAGCGCTCGAGCTTACCAGGCCGCTGAATAAACTCGCTGGCGATGATCATGCGAGTGACCTTGCCGTTGATCGGAACCGGCAGGATGAGACGACGCCAGGCTTGACGCGGCAGGACCTGCCCTGCCGCGTTGAGCCGCTGGCGGTCGACCATCTCGCATAGCGGATTGTCGCTCTCGATCGCGATGCGATAGCCCTCGCGGATCGAACTCACGGTCGCAAGATCCCCGAAGGCCTCGGGGGGCTTGCCGATCAGGCCTTGTCGTGCGGCCGAGTCGGCGAAGCTGAGGCCGGCGCCCAGATACCTGAAGACGTAACCCGACCCGTCATGGTCCACCACGGTGACGCGACGGTCGATAACGTACAGAATCTTTCGCACTTTCGGGAATGGTGGCTTCTTCTAGAGTGAAGGAGCAAACGATGAGCAGTGAGACTGCGATGGGCCAGGTGATCCAGATCGACGAGGCTCGGATCAGGGATCATCTGGGAGAGATGGTGCGCGGCACGGTCGAGGAGACGCTGAATGCACTCCTTG
>VGEH01000096.1 GCA_016869375.1 Alphaproteobacteria bacterium
GCCAGGTGCTACATGAACATGCGGCCACTCTATCAGCCGCAGGTCCCACAATCCGGAGCCGCCGCCTGATCAAATGTGCGAAAGATTCTGGACAGGACCCTGGGCCGAGGTGGAGCGCAAGTTTTCGACAATTAGGCCAGCCTTCGAATCGGCCAGAGCGGTGATCGCCAGCCTATAGCGTCTTGCGACGCTCGACCTTGCCGGCGGCGATGATGGTCGTCGCATCCTCGGGATCGAGCGGACGCGAGAAGAGGAAGCCCTGACCGAGGTCGCAGGCGAGGATCCGCAATATCTCCAGGTCGCCGGCGGTCTCGATGCCTTCGGCGATGGTTTCGAGGCGAAGCAAACGCCCAAGCTCGGTGACGACGCGGACGACGCCGCGGCTTTCGACGCTGCCATGGATGGCGGCGATGAAGGACTGGTCGATCTTGAGGCTGTCGACCGGCAGGCGCGTGAGATAGCTCAGCGACGAATAGCCGGTGCCGAAATCGTCGACGGCGAGCCGCACGCCAAGCGCCTTGAGGCGGCGCAGGATGTCGACGGCGGCGCCGGCATCGGCCATGACCGCGCTCTCGGTGATCTCGAGCTTGATCCGTTTCGGATCGGCGCCGGTCTGCTCGATGATCCGGCCGACATCGTCAACCAGGTTGGGGTGGATGAGCTGGCGGGCGGAGAGATTAACCGAAACGAAGAACGGCACGCCGAGCGGCGAGGTCTTGGGCCAGGCCGCGAGCTGGGTGCAGGCACGCTCGAGCACGGTGAGGCCGAGCGGGATGACGAGGCCGGTCTGCTCGGCGACCTCGATGAAATCGGCGGCGGGAACCAGGCCGCGTTCGGGATGGCGCCAGCGTGCGAGCGCCTCGAAGCCCGCCAGCTTGCCGTCCTCGAGATGGACGATCGGCTGGTAGCTGAGGCGGAGCTGGTCGCCGGCCTCGAGCGCACGGCGGAGATCGCTCTCGATGCGTTGCGCCTCGACGGCGCGCGCGCGCATCGGCTCGCGGAAGCGCGCATGGCCGGACGCACGCGCGGCGCGCGCATGGTCGGCGGCCACCGCCGCGTCGCGCAGGATCTCGACGCCCGCCTTGTACTGCTTGCCGGCACGAACGATGCCGATCGAGCCGCCGAGCACGACCTCGCGTCCTTCGACCGCGATCGGCTTGGCGAGGATTGATTGCAGGTGCGCAACCGCCGTATCGACCGAGGGATCGGCCGGATCGGACAACGCCAATCCGAATTCGACCGTACCGAGGCGTGCGACAAGCTCGGTCTGCGGCAGCTCGCGCGCGAGACGCTGGGCGAGCGCGGCGAGCGCTCGGTCGGCGACGTCGTGGCCGACGCTGGAGCGAACGATCTCGAAGCGATCGAGCGCGAGATAGAGCAAGGCCAGCTCGCGCTCATCACCCGCGGCACGGTCGAGCCGATCCAGCATCAGCGTGCGATTGGCGATGCCGGTAAGCGGGTCGAAATAGGCAAGCGCCTCGAGCTTGCGCTCGGACTCCTTCTGATCGCCGATATCGCGAAGATAGGCGACGGTCACCAGTCGGCCGTCAACCGGCAGGCGCGAGACGGCGACCTCGACCGGAAACACGCTGCCGTCGTTGCGGACCGCGGTGTCCTCGATCCGCCGCCCAGGCTCGGCGGCCGCCGCATCCAGCAGCGAGCGCGGGATCGCGATGCGATCGACCGGCTGGCCGATGGCTTGGCCACGCGTGATGCCCAGCATCTGCTCGGCCGCGGTGTTGAAGGCAACGACGGTGCCGTCCTCGTCGACGACCAGGATGGCGTCGAGGGCCGTATCGATCATCGCCGCCTTCAGGGTCTCGGAATCGCGGAGCGCATGCTCGACCGCAAGGGCCGAGGTGATGTCTGAGGCGGTACCGCGATAGCCGTGAAATTCGCCGTCGATCCCCAGGATCGGCTTGCCGCTGGTGCGGAAGAAACGGACGCCGGCATCGGTCTGCACGCGATAGATGAAGTCGCGGAACGGCCGGCGCGCCGCCATGTCGTCGAGATGCTGGCGCCAGTTCTCGGGATCGAAAGACGTATCCGCGATCTCGTCGCGGCGGCGGCCGATCGCCCGCTTCGGATCGTTGCCGCTGCTGATCTGCGCCCGATCGTCGATGAAGGTGAACCTGAGATCCGCATCCATCTCCCAGGTCCAGTCGGAGGCGCCTTCGGCAATGTCGCGATAGCGTGCCGCCAGGTTCTTCTGCTCGGTGATGTCGGTCCGCACCACGGCAATGCCGCCCGAGGGTAGCGGCACCGTGGAAATCAGGAACCAGGTGCCGTCGGCTAGTTCGACCTCCATCGGCTGGTGCTTCCGACGAGCGATTCCGGACCAATAGGCATCGATCCAGGTCTGCCACTGCGCCTTCGGGGCCTTGGGCGCACGGAACCGCGGCAGCACGCGCATCACCAGCGAGACCGCCGTCTCACCGATCAGAGCCGACGGCTTCTCCTCCTGGAAGGCGGCGAAAGCGTCGTTGCACCAGACCAACCGCTGCTCGGCGTCGAAGACGGCAAAGCCGAGCGGCAGTCGCTCGATCGCCTCGAGCACGAAGGCCCGCGAGATCTCCGGCGTATGCTTCATCCTAAGGAGACCGCGGGCAGGATAAGAGGTCGCGCCGAAGCGGCCGGCCCCAGCGCGAAGGCCGAGAGCGTGGCGCGAATGGCGCGGGCATGGTCGATCGGCAATCCGATGCGGGCGGCGACATCGAGCAGAAGATAGCGCAACGGCAGGCGATGCCCACCCTCCCGTCTCGCCCATTTGGCGGCGCGTCCGGCAGCACGCCTGAGCGCAAGGCGACGCAGCCGGGCGGAGATGCCGGGGTTCTGCTCGATGAACCGCGCCAGCGCCAGATTGTAGTCATGAAAGGTCTGGTGCTTACGCCCGACCATTAACCGCTCGCCGTCGCCGGCCGGCCCCACCGCGGTGACCAGGTTGAGGAGCGCGATCCGTCCGTGGTTGGCGACCCGGAGCGCGAGCGAAAAATCCTCGGCGAAGACGCCCGGATCGCACCCTCCGACACGATGGATGGCATCGAGGCGATAGAGAGTCTGCCTCGTGCCCGACACCGTCCGCGCGATCACGTCGGCGAGCGGATCGTCCGGGACCCTCGGCTCGACCGGCTTCTCGATAAACGCGACGCCGCGAAGGTCGCGGTAGTAGTCCTGCTGGCTGAACACGGCATCGGCGCCCGTCCGCTCCAGCGTCTCGATCAGCACGCGCGTGGCGAACGGCGCGAGCACATCATCCGATCCCAACAGCTTGAGGTAGCGGTGGCGCGCCCTGGCAATGCCGGCATTGGTCGCGACTGTCGGCCCGCCATTCGGCTGGCGGACCAGGACGGTGTCCGGCCATGAGGCCGTCGCCTGCTCGACCACCGCGGCCGAGGCGTCGCTGGAACCGTCGTCGATGAAGATGAATTGGCGAGGCCGGTCGGGAACCTGTCGGGCGAGCGCGTCGATCACACCCGGCAGGTAGCCAGCCTTGTTGTAGACCGTACAAACGAAGGAAACCCCATCCACGAGCGCACAAGTAGCGCCCGAAGCGCGGGGTAATCAAACGGTTTATGCCTCGAGATGCCGGCCGGGGAAGTAGCGCCGGAGAACCGACTCGCGGGGTCCTGCCAGGATCGAGGCGACGTAGCCTAGGCCGGCCATCAGCACGATCGACGGGCCGGATGCCAACTCAAAATGGAATGATATCAACAATCCAGCAACACTTGCGAGCATCGCCAGGAGGATCCCGGCCAAGACCATGCCCTCGATGCTCGCCGCCCAGAACCGGGCCGCGGCGGCCGGGAGCATCATCAGCCCGACCGCCATCAGCGTGCCCAGCGCCTGGAAGCCGGCGACGAGGTTCACCACCACTAGCGCCATGAACAGCATATGCGTGGCGCTGCCCGGCCCGCCGACCGCCTTGAGGAAGCCGGGATCCACGCACTCGACGACGAGGGGCCGCCAGATCAGCGCGAAGGCGAGCACGGTGACGCTCGCGACCGCCGCGACCAGGAGCAACGAGTCGCTATCGACCGCCAGCACCGAGCCGAACAGCACATGCATGAGGTCGACCGGGCCGCCATGCATCGAGATCAGCAGCACGCCGAGCGCGAGCGCGATCAGATAGAAGCCGGCGAAGCTCGCATCCTCCCGGAGCCGCGTGGCGCGCGCGACCCAGCCCGAAAGAAGCGCGACCACGACCGCGGCCGCGAAGCCGCCCAGGCTCATCGGCCAGAGGCTGAGCCCGCCGAAGACGAAGCCGACGGCAGCACCCGGGAGGATCGCGTGCGAGAGCGCGTCGCCGAGCAGGCTCATGCGCCGGAGGATCAGGAAGACGCCGACCGGCGCAGAGCCGAGCGAAAGCGCAAGGCAGGCGACCAACGCCCGGCGCATGAAGGCGTAGTCGAGAAAGGGATCGAGAAGGAGGCTGGTGAGGCTCACGCTGCCGGGCGCCGGCAGATCGCCGCGTCGTCGCGCCAGGACTCTGCCATCGCCCGCGCTTTCAGGAGATTGCCGGGGCTCAGCGCCTCCTCGGTCGGGCCCCAGGCCACGAGCTCGCGCGCCAGCAGCAGGGTCTGCGGGAAGTGCCGGCGCACCTGGTCGTAGTCGTGAAGGACCGTCACCACGGTGCGCTTCTCGTCGTGCCAGTGCTGCACGAGATCGAGAAGATCCGCAGTCGTCCGGGCATCGATCGCGGTGAAGGGCTCGTCGAGCAGGATCACCTTGGCGTCCTGCAGCATCATACGGGCGAAAAGCGCGCGCTGGAACTGGCCGGCCGAAAGCGTGCCGATGGGTCGGGTCTCGAAGCCGCCGAGGCCGACCGCCTCCAGCGCCATGCGCGCGGCGTCGATGTCGCCGCCGCCAAGCCCGCCGAAGATGCCCACGCGACGCCAGTGGCCGAGCGCCACGACCTCGAGGACCGAGAGCGGCACCGAACCGTCGACATCGGCCTGCTGCGGCAGATAGGCGATCTCGCGCCGGTCGAGGCTCGACAGCATGACACGGCCTTCGGCCGGCTTGATCAGGCCGGCCAGCGCCTTCAGCAGCGTCGACTTGCCCGCGCCATTCGGGCCGATCACGGCGGTCAGCGAACCCGGCGCGAAGCTGCCCGAGAGATGATGGACCGCCGGATGGCGGTCATAGGCGAGCGTCAGCCCCTCGAGCCGGATCGACATGTCTAAAGCGCCCACAGGACGGCGAGCCAGAGACCGACGACCGCGGATCCGGCCAAGCCGAGGCGAGTACCCGCCGACAGCAGCAGCAGGCTGGTCCGGGGCCGGTCATGCCCGTGCTCCTTCCCGCTTCCGGAACGTTCGGGTGCCGGATGGTGTTCGGCGTGAGGGTGCGCATGGTCGTGCATGGGAGCCTGTCTCGATACGGTATAACATTCCTGGCCGTCAATGGTCGCGCGGCTTGCCGGCTCTTTCCCGATCCGCGACAGTCCGCCCATGGCGTCGAGCACCCGGGTAAAGGTGACGGAAGATGGCGAAAACGCCCGGGTAAGCCTCGCCGGCGCCTGGACTGTGGCGGCCGCGGCCGAACTCGACAGCGAGATCCGTGGCCTCCGGCTCGCGAAAGCCAAGCGCGCCACCCTCGACCTGAGCGGCATCGAGGCCCTCGATACGGCCGGCGCCTGGCTGATCCGGGAAGCGGCCAAGGTCCTCTCCCGAGGCGGCGCGAGCGTTGCCTTCGCCGGCGTCGACCGCCGGGCCGCCGCACTCCTGGAGACCGTGGGCAGCGCCGAGGAGCAGACTCATGCCCCCGAGACGCCTCCTCCCAGCTTCGTCGAGCTCCTGGTAAGGCTCGGCTTCGGCACCGCCTTCGTCGTGCGCGAGGCACGCTTCTATCTCGGTTTCCTCGGGCTGACGCTCGAGGCCGCGGCGCGGATAGCGCTCCGGCCGACCCGCTTCCGCTTCACCTCCTTCGTTCATCATCTGGAGGCGGTCGGCCTCAACGCGCTGCCGATCGTCGGATTGATCTCGTTCCTGATCGGCATCGTCATGGCCTATCAGGGCGCGACCCAGCTGAAGCTCTTCGGCGCCGAGATCTTCGTCGTCGATCTGGTCGCCATCTCGGTGCTGCGCGAGATCGGCATCCTGCTGACCGCCATCGTCGTGGCAGGCCGCTCTGGCAGCGCCTTCACCGCGCAGATCGGCACGATGAAGCTGCGCGAAGAGGTCGACGCGATGCGCACCCTCGGCCTCGATCCGATCGAGGTGCTGGTGCTCCCGCGCGTCACCGCGCTGCTCGTAGCGCTGCCGCTCCTCTGCTTCTTCTCGGACATCATGGGCCTGCTCGGCGGCCAGCTCATGGCGTGGCTGAGCCTCGACATCTCGCCGCAGACCTTCATCGAGCGCGTGCATGACCGCATCCCGATCCGGCATTTCTGGGTCGGCATGGCGAAGGCTCCGGTCTTCGCCGCGATGATCGGGCTGGTCGGCTGCTACCAGGGTCTCCGGGTCAAAGGAGACTCGGGCTCGGTCGGGCGGCTGACAACGCGCTCGGTGGTGCAGTCGATCTTCCTCGTCATCGTCGCCGACGCGGTCTTCTCGATCTTCTTCGACCTGATCAACATATGAACGACACGGTCATCCGCGTGCGCGGCGTCCGCACCAAGCTCGGCGGCAAGGAGATACACAAAGATCTCGACCTCGACGTACGGAAGGGCGAGATCCTGGGCATCGTTGGCGGCTCAGGCACCGGCAAGTCGGTGCTGATGCGCACCATCCTCGGCCTGATCCGGCCGCGCGAAGGCACGATCGAGGTGCTGGGCAAGAAGGTCGATCCCGCGGACCGCGAGACCATGCTTTCGCTGGAGCGCCGCTGGGGCGTGCTGTTCCAGGACGGCGCGCTGTTCTCCTCGCTCACGGTCCGCGAGAACGTTCAGGTGCCGATGCGTGAGCATCTCAGCCTCCCTCAGGCCCTGGCCGACAATCTGGCGACGCTGAAGATCCGACTCGCGGGGCTCAAAGCGGAGGATGGGCGGAAGTTTCCCTCGGAGCTCTCAGGCGGCATGCGCAAGCGCGCTGCCCTCGCCCGGGCTCTCGCCCTCGACCCCGATATCATCTTCCTCGACGAGCCGACCGCCGGACTCGACCCGGTCGGCGCGGCGCAGTTCGACGAGCTGCTGCAGAGCCTGTCGCGAAGCCTCGGCTTCACGGTCTTTCTGATCACCCACGACCTCGACACGCTCTACGCCGTGACCGACCGGATCGCCGTGCTCGCCGACAAGAAGGTGCTCGTGACAGCACCCATCGCCGAGCTCGAGCGTCACCCCCACCCGTGGATACACGAGTATTTCCACGGTCCGCGAGGCCGCGCCGCCAAGGCCTCTGCTATGATCCCCGCGACAAGCTGAACCAAAGGCCTCATGGAGACCCGCGCACACAACGTCCTGATCGGCGCCTTCGTCCTGGCCTTCGTCACGGCAATCTTCATCTTCGTCGGCTGGCTGGCCCGGACTCAGGGCGACCACGAGATCGCGCTCTACGACATCGTCTTCACCGATGCCGTGTCCGGGCTCGCGGTCGGCGGCGACGTGCGCTTCAACGGCATCAAAGTCGGCTCGATCCGCCGCATCGCCATCGACCACGAGGACCCGTCGCGGGTCCGCGTCACCGTCGAGATGGGTCAGGACGTGCCTGTACGCAACGACTCGACCGCGACCATGCAGCTGCAGGGCATCACCGGCGTCACCTATGTGCAGATCAGCGGCGGAACCCAGGGCTCGCCCCGCGTTCAGGCTACGAACGAGTATCCATATCCGGTGATCCGCTCCCGCCCTTCCCAGATCGCCGAGCTGGTAGACCAGCTGCCGAAGCTGCTCGAGCGTTCGACCACCCTGGTCGATCGCGGCAATGCACTGCTCGACGACGAGAACCGCCGCAACCTCGCCTCCGCCCTTGCCGACCTTCGCCAGGTGACCCAAGCCATGGCCGGACGCGCCGAGGCGCTGACCAAGGTCATCGACGAGCTGTCGGCGGCAAGCAGCGGCGTCGGCGAGCTCGTTCGGCGCAGCAATCGCGTCGCCGAAGAGCTGTCTGCGACGATGAGCGTGGCGCGTGGCACGCTGGCCGGCGCCGACCAGCTGATCGACACGGAAGTGCGCGAGACGATCGCCGCCATCGGCCGCGTCGCCAAGGACGCCTCGCGGCTGCTCGGCGACAACCGCGAGTCGATCGACGCCTTCGCCACCGACGGCCTCATCGAGTTCCGCCGTTTCATCGAGGAGGCGCGCGTGCTGGTCCAGAATCTAGGGCGCGTTGCCACCAAGCTCGAAGAAGATCCGAGCCAGGTGATCTTCGGCTCGCAGGAATCCGAAACCCGACTGGAGCGTGCGCGGTGAAGCTCCTCCTTGTCCTTCCTCTCTTCGCGCTGCTAACCGGCTGCGCCGGCCTGCTCGCCGGCGGCGGTCCGCCGCCGGATCTCTACACGCTCTCGCCGGCGACCCGCTTCCCCGAAGGCATGCAGCGCGCCACCTGGCATCTCCTGATCGAGGAGCCGACGGCCGTCGGCGGCCTGGAGGCCAACCGCGTCGCCGTGCAGCAGACGCAGAACGAGGTCCGCTACTTCGCCGGCATCCGATGGGTGGAGCGTGCCTCGCGCATGGTGCAGGGGCTCCTGGTCGAGTCCTTCGAGCGCGCGGATGCGGTCGCATCGGTCGACCGCTACACGGTCGGCCCGCGCGTCGACTACGTGCTCAAATCCGAACTACGCGACTTCCAGGCGGAGCTGTTCGATAGGGTCGGACCGCCGACCGTGCATGTACGCCTGTCGGTTCGCCTCGTTCGCGGTCCGCGCCAAGACACGGTGTGGACGCGCGATTTCACCGCGCGGGTGCCCGCGAAGACGCGATCGCCGCAAGAGGTCGTGTCGGCCTTCGATCAGGCACTCGGCCTCGTGATGGCCGAGATCGTCATGGCGACAGTCCGGGACACGTCGCCACCGCGCTGAACTAAGGCCTGAGAAGGAAGCCATCCTTCAGCGGATCGCCATCCTCTGCGGTGAACCGCGCGCTGCCGGTGTAGTAGGCCCCGCCACCTACCTCGATAGTCACGGCGGCTCGGCCGCCGAACCTAGTCTCGCGCGCGACGTGGCCATCGAAGCGGGCGCCGGTCAAGCTTTCGAACACGTGGCGTTCGCCGATCTTCGCGGTGTCGCGCGCATGCGCGAGCGCGAGCCGCGCGATGACGCCCGATCCCGTCGGGCTGCGATCGACCTCGCGCTCGGCGAAGACGCAGACATTGATCGAGGGCTTGGCTTTGCCGTCGCCGCCATCCGTCAGAATCGTGCCGTAGAGGAAGGCGAGGTCGCGATCGTCGGGATGGTCGAGCGGCACCGCCGCCTTGGTCGCCTGTGTCACCGCCGTCGCCGCGTCGACCAGCGCCCGCAGCGGCGACCTCGCCATGTCGAGGCCGAGGCGCTCTGCCGGCAGCACCGCATAGAAGGCGCCGCCATAGCCGACATCCAGCGAGACCGTCCCGAATCCCGGCACCGCGACCTTGCGATCGAGCGCGGCGGCGAAGGCCGGGACGCTCTCGAACCGAACGCGACCCGCCCGGCCGCCTTCGACCTCGACCGCGACGGCGACGGGGCCGCAGGGGCATTGCAGGACGAAGCGCGTTTCCGGCTCGGTCTTCGGCACGCGACCGCTTTCCACCGCCCAGCGGCCGAGCGCGATGGTTGCGTGCCCGCACATGGTCGAGTAGCCCTCGTTGTGCAGGAACAGCACGGCGAAAGCGGCGTCCGGATGATCGGCCGGCACAGGCAGCGCGCCATACATGTCGAAATGGCCGCGTGGCTCATGCATCAGGCGCCGGCGAAGATGGTCGAGGCGGTCGCGGGCATCGCGCCGCTTCTCGAGCAGCGTGCGGCCCTTCAGCTCCGGATAGCCGGCGACGATGATGCGCACCGGCTCGCCGCCGGTATGCATCTCGACCGTCTCGATGGGATCGTTGTGCTGACTCATGCCGCCATCCTATCGTCCCTGATCCCGGCCGCCATGCCGCTTTCCTTCCTGCCTCGGAGCCGCCTCCTCCCGTGACCCAGACCCGCCTCGCCGTCGATATCGGCGGCACCTTCACCGATGTCGTGCTCGAGACCGATGGCCGCCTTGCCACCAAGAAGGTGCTGACCACGCCCCGTGCACCCGAGCAGGGCGTGATGGAAGGGACGCTGGCGCTGCTGGCCGAGGCCGGCGTCGCGCTGTCGGCGGTCGACGTGCTGGTCCACGGCACCACGCTCGCGACCAACGCGATCATCGAGCGCAAGGGCGCCAAGACGGCGCTGATCGCGACCGAGGGGTTCCGCGACGTGCTCGATATCGCCTATGAGAGCCGCTACGACCAGTACGACATCTTCATCGAGAAGCCGGCTTCGCTGGCGCCGCGCGCGCTCCGCTTCACCGTGCCCGAGCGCGTCGACGTCGAGGGCCGCGTCCTGCTGCCGCTCGACGAGAAGGCCGTCGCCGCGCTGCCGGCGAAGCTGAAGGCCGAGGGCATCGGCAGCATCGCCGTCTCACTCCTGCACTCCTATGCCAATCCGGCGCATGAGCAGCGCGTCGGCGAGACCCTGGCACAGGCGATGCCCGGCATCGCGATCACGCTCTCCTCAGAGGTCTGCCCGGAGGTTCGCGAGTACGAGCGCACCTCGACCACGGTCGCCAACGCCTATGTGCAGCCGCTGATGGCCGGATATCTCGGCCGCCTCGACCAGGCGCTCAAGGCCGCCGGCTTCAAGGGCGCGGTCTACCTGATGACATCCGGCGGCGGCCTGACCTCGCTCGAAGCGGCGGCGCGCTTTCCGATCCGGCTGGTGGAATCCGGCCCGGCGGGCGGCGCCATCCTCGCCACCCATGTCGCGGCGCTGTCTGGCGAGAAGAAGGTGCTGTCCTTCGACATGGGCGGGACCACCGCCAAGATCTGCCTGATCGAGGATCTGCGGCCCGAGACCAGCCGCAGCTTCGAGGTCGATCGCGCCGCGCGCTTCCTGAAAGGCAGCGGATTGCCGCTCCGCATTCCGGTGATCGAGATGGTCGAGATCGGCGCCGGCGGCGGCTCGATCGCCAAGGTCGACGGGCTGAAGCGCATCGTCGTCGGCCCGGAAAGCGCCGGCGCCGAGCCCGGCCCCGCCTGCTATGGGCGCGGCGGCGACAAGCCGAGCGTGACCGATGCCGATGTCGCGCTCGGCCGCATCGATCCCGACCGCTTCGCCGGCGGCAAGATGCGCCTGGATGCGAAGGCAGCGGCGGCAGCGCTTCAACATCATGTGGGGCGACCGCTCGGCCTCAACGATTCCGTTGCCGGCTTCGGCGTCGCCGAGATCGTCGACGAGAACATGGCCAATGCAGCGCGCGTGCATGCGGTCGAGCGCGGCAAGGCGGTCGGCGAGACGACGCTGATCGCCTTCGGCGGCGCCGCGCCGCTGCACGCCTCGCGCTTGGCCGAGAAGCTCGGCATCCGGCGGATCATCGTGCCGCGCAACGCCGGCGTCGGCTCCGCCGTCGGCTTCCTGCGAGCGCCGGTCGCCTATGAGGTCGTGCGCAGCCGCTACATGCGCCTCGACGCCTTCGACGCGACGGCCGCGAACGCACTTTTCAACGGGCTCGAGGAGGAGGCACGCCGCGTCGTCGAGTCCGGCGCGCGCGGCCAGACGCTCAAGGAGCGACGCACGGCCTATATGCGCTATGTCGGGCAGGGCCACGAGATCGTCGTGCCGGTGCCGGCGCGCGCGCTTGCCGCCAACGACATTGCCGAGTTCCGCCGCGGTTTCGAGCGCGAGTACCAGGCCCTGTTCCAGCGCGTCATTCCCGACGGCGCGATCGAGATCCTGAGCTGGACGCTGACGCTCTCGACGCCGAACACGCTGCCGAAGGCGCTGGCGGGTGTCTCCCGCGGCAACCGTGCCGCGGCTATCGGCAAACGGCCGGTCTTCGATGCGGCGACCGAGGCCTTCGCCGAGGTGCCCGTCTATCGCCGCCCGGATCTCGGCCTGGGGCAGACCGTCGCCGGTCCTGCCCTGATTGTCGAGGACGAGACCACTACCTTCGTTTCCGCTAGATTCGATGCCGCCATCGACGCCGCCGGCTCGATCGTCCTGGAGCGCCGCGCATGACCGGTCAGATTGCCCAGATCCGTCACCAGATCATGTGGAACCGCCTCATCGCGGTGGTCGAGGAGCAGGCGCAGGCGCTCATCCGCACCGCCTTCTCGCCGATCGTGCGCGAATGCGGCGACCTCTCCGCCGGCATATTTGATCTCGAAGGTCGCATGCTGGCGCAGGCAGTGACCGGCACGCCCGGCCACGTCAATTCGATGGCACTCGCGGTCACGCATTTCATCGAGCGCTTCCCACTCGCCAACATGCAGCCGGGCGACATCTACATCACCAACGATCCGTGGATGGGCACCGGGCATCTCAACGACTTCGTGCTGACCACGCCCGCCTTCCATCGCGGCAAGCTCATCGCGCTGCTCTCCTGCACCAGCCACCTGATGGACATCGGCGGCATCGGCTTCGGCCCCGACGGCACCGACGTGTTCATGGAAGGCCTCTACATCCCGCACCTCAAGCTGGCCGAGGGCGGGAAGATGAATGAGACGCTGATGGCGATGATCCGCGCCAACACGCGGCTTCCCGTCGACACGGAGGGCGACGTCTATTCGCTCGCCGCCTGCAACGATGTCGGCGTCAAGCGGCTCTCTGAGATGATGGACGAGTTCGGCCTCGACTCGCTCGACGAGCTCGCCGAGCACGTGCTGAGCCATTCGCGCGCCGCGGTCGAGGCGGAGATCGCAAAGCTGCCCAGGGGCACCTATCGCAACACTATGCGTATCGACGGCTATGACGAGCCGATCGACCTCACCGCGGCGATCACCGTGGGTGAGAAGACAATCCATGTCGACTTCACCGGCACCACCGGCGTGCAGAAGCGCGGCATTAACGTACCGATGGCCTATACCGAGGCCTATACCTGCTTCGGTCTCGGCTGCGTCGTCGCCGCGCGCATTCCCAACAACGCCGGCTCTCTGGCGCCGCTGACCGTCTCCGCGCCGCCGGGCTCGATCCTGAACGCCCCCTATCCGCGCCCCGTCGCCTCGCGCCATGTCATCGGACAGATGCTGCCCGACGTCGTGTTCGGCTGCCTGCGCCAGGCGGTGCCGGAGCGCGTGCCGGCGGAAGGCACCTCCTGCATCTGGATGATCGGCCTTCGCGGCCCGACGGCGAAGGACGCCGCCGACAAGCGCGGCTTCGCCATCACCATCACCTCGAATGGCGGCACCGGCGCCCGGCCGAAGAAGGACGGGCTCGATGCCACCGCCTACCCGTCCGGCGTCAAAGGCACGCCGGTCGAGATCGCCGAGTCGATCGCGCCCGTCGTGTTCTGGAAGAAGGAGCTACGTCCCGACTCCGGCGGCGCCGGCCGCACCCGCGGCGGCATGGGCCAGGTGATCGAAGTCGAGTCCTCGAAGGGCCTGCCCTTCGAGCTACTCGCCGCCTTCGACCGCATCCAGCACCCGGCCCGCGGCCGCGACGGCGGCAAGGACGGCGCCGCCGGCGTGCTCGAACTCAAATCGGGCAAGAAGCTCAAGGGCAAGGGCTTCCAGAGCATCCCCGCCGGCGAGCGCCTCGTGCTGCTCACCCCCGGCGGCGGCGGCGTAGGTTCGCCGGCCGAGCGCGAGGCCGAGGCGATCGCCAAGGACCGCCGCGACGGCCTGGTGACGGCTGCCGACTGAGCGTAGGGGCCTTAAGCCCCGAGCTTGTCCAGGCTGCGTAGCACGGCGTCGCCCATGGTCGTGGTGCCGACCTTGGCCGAGCCGGGCGCCATGATGTCGGGGGTGCGCATACCGGAGGCGAGCACGTCCTTGACCGCGTTCTCGATCAGGTCGGCATCGGCCGGCAGGTCGAAGGAGTAGCGCAGCAGCATCGAGAACGACAGCATCTGCGCCAGCGGGTTGGCGATGCCCTTGCCGGCGATGTCGGGCGCCGAGCCATGGATCGGCTCGTAGAGCGAGTGGCGCTTGCCGGTGACCTTGTCCCTGGCGCCGAGCGAGGCCGAGGGCAGCATGCCGAGCGAGCCGGTCAGCATCGCCGCGCAATCCGAAAGGATGTCGCCGAACAGGTTGTCGGTGACGATCACGTCGAACTGGCGCGGGTTGCGCACGAGCTGCATGGCGCAGTTGTCGGCGTACATGTGCTCGAGCTGCACTTCCGGGAACTCGGCCTTGTGGATACGGTTGGCGACCTCGCGCCAGAGCACGCCGGTGTGCATCACATTGGCCTTCTCGACCGAATGCACCTTGTTCCGGCGCTTCTTCGCGAGCTCGAAGCCAAGGCGCACGATGCGCTCGATCTCCGGCGTAGTGTAGACCTGGGTATCCACGGCCTTCTTGGTGCCGTCGGCGCGGATCTCGACACCGCGCGGTTCGCCGAAATAGACGCCGCCGGTGCCTTCACGCAGCACCAGGAGGTCGGTGCCCTTCACCACATCGGCCTTGAGCGTGGAGGCATCGACCAGCGCGTCGAACACCGGCGCCGGGCGGAGATTGGCGAAGAGATCCATCTCCTTCCTTAAGCGCAGGATGGCGCGCTCCGGCTTCTTGTCGAAGGGGTTGGTCTCCCATTTCGGGCCGCCGACCGAGCCGAACAGCACGGCATCGGCCGACATCGCGTCCGCCAGGGTCTCGTCGGTGATCGGCGTGCCCTGCGCGTCGAGCGAAGCGCCGCCGACTAGGCCTTCCTTGAGGTTGAAACTGACCGCGCGCTTCTTGTCGAACCAGTCGACCACGCGGAGCACCTGTGTCATGACCTCAGGCCCGATGCCGTCGCCGGGGAGCACGAGAAGCTGCTTGTTCGCCGCCATTAGTCTCAAACCTCGTTCGGGGAGTGGGGTCTTTAGCGAGGATGCCCTGGATGCGCAAGAGCGGGCGCCCTTGGGCGGGACGCGCCGCGGACGTCAGTTTTGCAGCTCGCGCGCGAAGCTCGGCCCGGGCAGGGCGTCGGAGTCGAAAAGCGCAAAGCAGTCGTTGAACCAGGCGACGAAACGATCGGCATGGGCGCCCGTGCCGATCGGGAACTGCCGCATCTTCCAGCGGTTGTTGACGCCCGGCTGGTGGTAGATGCCGCCCGCGTTGTAGGCGCAAGCGACCTTCGGGGGATCGAATTTCGTGATCCGCTTCTGGCGCGCGATATAGGCGGTGCCGGCCAGGATCGCGGTGGCGGGGTCGCGCAGCTCCTCAGGCCCGAGGGAAGCGTCTCCCAGAGCCTCGCGCGCGGTCGAGATCAGAGTCTGCATCAGGCCGATCGACACCCGATGCGGCGTCTCCTCATACGAGATGAAGCCGGGCTCGGAACGCTCGGCCGCGGGGTTTCCGCGAGACTCGGTCGCGATGGTCGCGACGATCAGCTCGACCGGCACCTCATGCCGGCTCGCGGCGGCGCGGATATCCGTTTCGAAGGTCTGCCAGATCCGCGTGACCGTCGCCGGCTTGCCGCCGCTGCCCTTGGGTCGCGTCTCGCCGTCGCAAAGAACGCCCTTTCGTGCCAGCCGCCACTGGATGCTGTCGCGAAAGGCGTGCGGCTCCATCAGGGCTTCGAGATCCAGGTCCAAGGGCGCCTCCCTCTCCTGCTCGCTACGGTAGCAGAGAGGACGCGCCCCACGACGTCAATCGTCGCCGACCTCGTTCTTGGGACAGGCCGGCTTAAGCCCAGGCCTGGCTCTGCTTCCGCTGCGCCTCGAAGGAGTCGATGCTCTTGCCCTTCTCGAGGGTGAGCCCGATGTCGTCGAGGCCGTTGAGCAGGCAATGCTTGCGGAAGGGATCGATGTCGAACTTGATCACCTCGCCGTTCGGCCGGGTGATCTCCTGCTTGGCGAGGTCGATCGTGACCCGCGCGTTATGGCCCTTTTCGGCATCGCTCATCAGCTTGTCGCATTCGGCCTGCGGCAGGGGGATCGGCAGGATCCCGTTCTTGAAGCAGTTGTTGAAGAAGATATCGGCGAAGCTGGGCGCGATCACGCAACGGATGCCGAAATCGAGCAGCGCCCAGGGCGCGTGCTCGCGGCTCGACCCACAGCCGAAATTCTCGCCGGCGACCAGCACCTCGGCCTTGCGGTAGGCCGGCTTGTTGAGCACGAAGTCCGGGTTCTCGCCGCCCTTCATGTCGTAGCGCATCTCGTCGAAAAGATGCTTCCCGAGCCCGGTCCGCTTGATCGTCTTCAGGTACTGCTTGGGGATGATCTTGTCCGTATCGACGTTGATCATCGGCATCGGCGCGGCGACGCCGGTCAGCTGGGTGAACTTCTGCATGGCCGCTCTCGGGGTCTGGGGAGCGTCTAGATATCAGGCCGGGGCGGCGGGTGCCAGGGCATGGTGGGAGAGGGCCCCCTTTGTCGGGAGACCCCTGAATGACTATCTAATATTGCAAGGAGTTAGGAGGAGCCAGCATGACCTACCCGTCCGGGCGACCGACCGAGGATGCCGTGGCGATGATGCGCTACGACGCCAACAAGAAGTCGGTCATCGTCGCCTACCTGCTGTGGTTCTTCCTCGGCATGTTTGGGATGCACCGCTTCTATCTCGGGCGCTGGTTCAGCGGCCTGATCCTGCTGCTGTTCACCCTGGTCGCCGGCGCCCTCTACGTCGTTCTCGTCGGCATGGCGCTGATGGCGATCCCCGGCCTCTGGTGGCTGATCGACGCGCTCCTGATTCCGGGCATGACCCGCAGCTACAACAACGAGCTGGTCGACGAGGTAAGCTGCTAGGCTGGCAGCTTCGTCGCCGGTCCGGTGTCCGGTGCCATCCTGAGCACAAGAGTGCCGGCCAGCATGTCGTGCAGCCCGCGCTTGCGGCTGGTGAAGGCGACCATCAGGTAGCCGACGGAGAAGAGCAGCGCCGAGACGATCTTGGCGAGCCAGCGGCCGAGCGCACGCGCGACGGTGAGGCGCCTCCCCTCGCGATCGACGACGCGAAGCCCAAGGGCGAGCTTGCCGAGCGTCGCCTGGAAGCGCGACGCCGTCATGCCGACCTCGTAAAGGATGCCCGCCAGCACGCCGAAGCCGGTCGCCGCCTCCGAGGCGGTACCCCCGACATAGAAGAGGCCGTTGACGACAACGAAGATCAGGCCGTCGATGATGGTCGCGCCGACGCGACGCCAGAACCCGCCATATGCAACGGCAACGCCGACCGAGGATGTATCCTCGGCACTCATCCGTTACCGGATCAGCTCGCGGATGTCGGCGAGATGGCCGGAGACGGCGGCGGCGGCGGCCATGGCTGGGCTCACTAGATGCGTGCGTCCGCCGCGGCCCTGACGGCCTTCGAAATTGCGGTTCGAGGTCGAGGCGCAGCGCTGGCCGGGCTCGAGCTTGTCGGCGTTCATCGCCAGGCACATCGAGCAGCCGGGCTCACGCCACTCGAAGCCGGCCTCGATGAAGATGCGGTCGAGCCCCTCTTCCTCGGCCTGGTGCTTGACCAGACCGGAGCCGGGAACAACAAGCGCATTCACATGCGCCGCGACCTTGCGACCCTTCGCGACCTTGGCGGCTTCGCGCAGATCCTCGATGCGGCCGTTGGTGCAGGAGCCGATGAAGACCTTGTCGACCTTGACCTGGTTCAGCGGCGTGCCGGGCTTGAGGCCCATATAGTCGAGCGCACGCTCCATCGAGGCGCGCTTGGCTTCATCACTGACATCGGCCGGGTTCGGCACCTTGCCGGTGATCGGCAGCACGTCCTCGGGGCTCGTGCCCCAGGTGACCTGCGGGACGATGTCCTTGGCGTCGATATGGATCTCTCGGTCGTACTTGGCGCCGGGATCGGAGGGCAGCGTCTTCCAATAGGCGACCGCCGCTTCCCAGGCCGCGCCCTTCGGCGCCATCGGCCGGCCCTTGATGTAGTCGAAGGTTGTCTGGTCCGGCGCGACCAGGCCTGCGCGCGCGCCGCCTTCGATCGTCATGTTGCAAACGGTCATCCGGCCTTCCATGGAGAGGCCGCGGATCGCCGATCCGGCATACTCGATCACGTGGCCGGTGCCGCCGGCGGTGCCCATCTTGCCGATGATCGCGAGCACGATGTCCTTGGCGGTGACGCCGAGCGAGAGCTCGCCCTCGACCGTGACCCGCATGTTCTTCGCCGGCTTCTGAACCAGCGTCTGGGTCGCCAGCACATGCTCGACCTCGGAGGTGCCGATGCCGAAGGCGAGAGCGCCGAAGGCGCCATGCGTCGAGGTGTGGCTGTCGCCGCAGACGATGGTGTTGCCCGGCAAGGTGAAGCCCTGCTCCGGCCCGATGATATGGACGATGCCCTGGCGCGGATCGACCATGTTGAAATAGGGCACGGCGAAATCGCGCGCGTTCTCGTCCAGCGTCTCGACCTGGAGGCGGCTCTCCTCGTCGGCGATACCCTGCGAGCGATCGGTGGTCGGCACGTTGTGGTCGGCGACCGCGAGCGTTAGATCGGGACGGCGGACCTTGCGCCCGGCCATGCGCAGGCCCTCGAAGGCCTGCGGGCTCGTCACCTCATGGACGAGGTGGCGATCGATGTAGATGAGGCAGGTGCCGTCGGCCTGTCGATCGACGACGTGGCTGTCCCAGATCTTGTCGAAAAGCGTGCGCGGACCGGCCATAGCGATCTAAGGCCCCCTAACCCCGAACCGAACGACGACGAGCGATCAGGACTCGGCTTGCGCCTCGGCAGCCTCGCCCTCGCCCGTGCGCCCGGCGCGCTCGGTGATGCGCGCCGACTTGCCGGTGCGGCCACGGAGGTAATAGAGCTTGGCGCGGCGGACCTTGCCGCGGCGCACGACCTCGATCGAGCCGACCATCGGCGAGTAGAGCGGGAACACGCGCTCGACGCCTTCGCCGTAGGAGATCTTGCGGACGGTGAACGAGGAGTTCACGCCGGCGTTCTTGCGGGCGATGCAGACGCCTTCATAGGCCTGAACACGCTCACGAGTGCCCTCGATCACCTTCACATTGACCTTGAGCGTATCGCCCGGGCCGAATTCGGGGACCGCGCGCTTCGCCGCGAGCTTGTCCGCCTGTTCCTTGTTGAGCGTCTGCAAGAGATTCATGGCACTCGTTCCCGTCCTGACAACCGTTCGAACTAACGACCTTTGCCTGCGCTTGCGCCCTGGTAGCGGGACCAGAGATCGGGCCGTCTTTCGGCCGTCACCCGCTCCGCCTCGGCGCGCCGCCAGGCGCGTATCTTCTCGTGGTGCCCGGAGATCAAGACCTCCGGCACCGTGCGGCCCTGCCACTCGCGGGGTCGCGTGTAATGCGGGTATTCCAGAAGTCCCGCTTCGAAACTTTCCTCGACCAGCCCTTCCGCCGCGCCCATCACGCCCGGCAGAAGCCTGACCGCCGCGTCGATCAGCGCGATCGCCGCCGGCTCGCCGCCGGACAGGACGAAATCGCCGAGGCTGACCTCCTCGAGCCCGCGGGCCTGGATGACCCGCTCGTCGACCCCTTCGTAGCGCCCGCACAGCAGGACCACGCCAGGGCCTTGCGCCAGCTCCTTCACCCGCGCCTGGTCCAGCAGGCGCCCACGCGGGCTCAGGTAGATGCGAGGTCCGGGACGATCCTCGACAGATGCGAGAGCCCGGTCCAGCACGTCCGGCCGCATGACCATGCCGGCGCCCCCGCCGAACGGAGTGTCGTCGACGGAGGCGTGTTTATCGCTCGCGAACCCCCGGATGTCCAGCGCCTCCAAGGCCCAGAT
>VGEH01000097.1 GCA_016869375.1 Alphaproteobacteria bacterium
TCCTCGATATGCTCCATTTGGCCGCGCTCAGACACCTCTTGCGTCACGCCACTTTGTAAACACCGCCTAGGGATTACCTAATTAAATCTCAGTTTAGTTGAAATTTCGCATCGGAAGGATGACGGTGAGGCGTCATCCTCGCTGACTCCCCACGGCGACCGATCCTGGAAATCATGGGCCTCTCCGACGAGAGAACCGGACCCGCCGCACCGCCTTCCTCGGCCTTCGAGAGGATCTGGCGGGACTACGCGCGCGTCTTCGCCGAGACCTCGTCTCTCGATACCCTGTTCGTCGTCGGCCCGCAGCGCTCAGGCACCACCTGGGTTCAGCTGCTTCTCGACGCGCACCCCGAATGCGCGTGCAAGTTCGAGATCAGGCTCCACGACGCATTGATGGCCGAGGCGCACCGCATGGTGGGTTCGTACAACGCCCTCATCTCCCAGCATTCGCGCCAGGTTCCGCCCTGGGCGGGCGCCGAGACGCGCATGCTCGACCAGACGCGCCTGATGCTGCTGATGCGCCTGATGTTCCTCACCCACTTCTTCCCCCTGCCGAAACCGGGCCTTCGCTATGTCGGCGAGAAGACGCCCGAGAACCTGCTCGGCCTTTCCGATATCGAGGCTGTGTTCCCGGAGGCGCGCTACATCGTCGTCGTCCGCGACGGACGCGATGCCGGGCTCTCCTCGTGGCACCATTTCCGCAATCACGGCAGTGCCGACCTGCCGCTTGCCTCGTTCCTCAAGCGCTGGGTCGCCGAACACTGGTCGCCGCTGGTCAACGCCGCGCTCGATCTCCGCCGCAGGCGTCCCGACCAGTCGCTGCTGGTCCGCTACGAGGACCTGGTCGCCCGTCCGGAGCAGACCGCTTCCGCGATCTTCGGCTTCCTCGGCATCGACACCAGCAAGGCGACGATGGCGCGATGCCTCGAGGCAACCAGCTTCCAGAAGGTCTCGGGCGGCCGCGCGGCCGGCGAGGAAAGACGCGATCAGTTCTTTCGCAAGGGCGTCGTCGGCGACTGGCGCGCCGCGTTCGGGGCTGCGGAACTCGCGGCATTCTCGGAGGTGGGAGCGGCGATCAACCGTCTCCTCGGCTATCTCGGCTGAGGCTCCCGGCTCCCGACCGCCGCTACTTCTTATCGTTGTCGTCGAGCGCCGCAGCGGCGTCCTGTGCCGCCTTGTCGTGATCGGTCTTGGCGCCCTCGGTGACGCCTTCGCCCCACTCGTCGATCAGCTCCTGCTGATAGCCCTGCATCTTGCCGATGCGGCGCTCGATCTGGAGGCGAAGGACGAAAGCGACGATCGCCGGCGTGACCGAATACAGGCCATAGCCGATCGCCGCCGCGCCATACATCATGAACCAGTTGAAGATGTTGGTAACATTGCGCATGGCCGAATCCATGCTGTGGTCCCGCGTCCACATGCCGAGCGCGACAGGCAACACGCCGAGCAGGTTCATGAAGCCGACGCAGAAGGCGGCATATTTCTCGCGACGGCGATCCGTGAAGAACGCGACGATGGTCGGCGCCATGCCGACCACCAGCACCAGCACGGTCGGCAGCACCCAGACGCAGACGCCGACCACGATCACGCCGCCGATCACCTTGGAGGCGGTCGACTGCGCACTGCGCGGCATGGTCGGGAAGTCGGTCATCGCTTCCGATCAGATGAAGTAGACGAGGAACACGATCGAAGCGACCAGCGTCGCGATCGAGCCCGAGGCGATCGCCGCCACCTGCTCGCCCATCTCCTTGGCGTGGTGATGCGCGTTGGAGGCGTCGATGTGCAGAAGCGAGATCTGGGTTGCCGTCTTCTGATAGCTCGCCTGCGCCGACTGATACGCCTTCTCGTCGCGATCGATGACCTGGATGTCGTTGAACAGCGCAAGGATCTCGGCCGATTTCCCGGTCTTGCCGGCGGCTTCGAGATCCTGATGCATCTTCTTGCGTTGCTTCAGATTGTGGAAGCCGTCCACCACCGGCTTCAGCATCTCCGCGAGGAGCTTGGTCAGGTCCGGCGCCTGCTCGATCTTGCTGACCTGCTGGACCAGCGCGATGATCTTGAGGACGCCGATCTTGTAGGAGCTGGTCTGCTCGCTGTCGCCGAGCGGCCGCAGCCACTGATCGCTCATCTGCTTGCAGCGAACGGCGCAGAAGGCGGCGACGTGGCGGTCGATCAGCTTCGGTGCAAGGCCGGGATTGCGCGCGTAGTCGTTCAGCGCCCAGATCATCTCGGCCATGTTGGTGACGTAGAAGCGGTCGACGATCGGGCTGAGGCACGGCAGGTGCGCGTTGAGCTCGTAGAGACAGCGCTCCATGCCGTAGCCGGCGGTGCCGGAGATGATGTACTGGGGGGCCTTCTCGAAGGCCTGCTGCCAACGCGCGGTGTCCGAACGCGGCTCTATCTGGCCGGCGAGCCACACCGGCGCCAGACGCGCCTGGAAGAGCTCGGACAGGATGCCGCGGCGCTCGGCGTTGTCGAGGCTGGAGGCGACGAGGTCGCCGATGCCGTCCAGCATCAGGGCGAGCCCTTTGAAGCGCAGCGGCGCGCTCGGAATTAGCGCGATCGAGGTCCTGGCGACCAGCCTCTCGCCTTCGCCGGAATCCTTGCTCGTCGCCGGGTTGGCGATCTTGGCGATGCGCTCGACCAGCGTCTCCTCGCTGAGGCTGCGCTTGAGCCAGGTATCGAAAGCGGCGCTGCGGATCGCCGGCGAGGCGTTCCGCCACTCGGTGCCGAAGCCGAGGGCGAGAGCGCGGGCGTTGAAGTACTCGCGCCCGGCGAGCTCGAACGGCCGGGTCGCCCGTTTCGGCAGCTTCGGCTGCTTCGGGGAGAGCCGGCGGCCGCC
Source organism: Alphaproteobacteria bacterium (assembly GCA_016869375.1). Lineage (GTDB taxonomy): Bacteria > Pseudomonadota > Alphaproteobacteria > SHVZ01 > SHVZ01 > SHVZ01. The sequence continues at coordinate 2,842 of VGEH01000097.1, forward strand.
CATCCACAGCTCGACCTCGCGGATCGTCCAGCGCTCCTTCAGGTCATCCGAAAGGAGGCCGCGCAACAGCTCGGCGATCGGCAGCGAGACGCGATGCTGGGCCGCGAGCGCCGCATAGGAACCGTAGTTGATCTTGTTGAGGAGAAGCTGATGCGGATCGCCGTCGGGAACCGGCGCGCGACCGATCGCCAGCGCCAGGATCGTCGCACCCAGCGAGTAGATGTCATCGAACAGCCGGCCGCGCCCGCGCGCCGCCGGATCGGTCATGTGGCTTTCGATCGGCTCGGCCCAGTAGGGCTGATACATGCCGGGCGGCGCGGTGTAGCACTCGCCGAGGATGATCTGCTTGTTCTGCGAGTCGGTGAAGAAGAGGTTGGTCGGGCGGATGTTGCGATGGGTCTGGCCGCGCGCCTGCAGATCGCGAATGACCGGAAGCAGGGGCATCAGCACGCCCTTGACGATCATCCCCTCATCGAAAGGATCGAAGGTCGCCTTCGGCCCCGCCATCACCCGGTCGCCCCCCGGCCGCTCCATCACCACCGCCATCAGGCGGCGGTTCTCGGGCGCCCAGGGCACCACGCCCCACTCGATCACCCGGACCATGCTGGCCGGGGTGAAGTTGCGGAGGGCCGACATCATGTCGATCTGCGGAGGGGCCCGCCAATCGAGGATCATCGCCAGCAGGCTGTCGTCCGGGTCGCGCTTGGACTGGGCCATGAAGGCCTTGGCCGCCGGCGAGTCGTATTGCGGCAACGGGCTCGACGGGAATATGTCGAAGCGGCCATCGAGCGTGACCGCACCGCCGACATTTACGTTGCTTCCAGCGTCCGCCATCGACCTCCTCGCGCGCCCGAATCGGGGCGGGAGGGCGGGTGGACGGCCCGAATCGGTCCGCCAGCGCCCGCCCGGTCATTGATGCGACCGGGATGGCTAGCGGGTCAATCCGTGAACGGGTCGCGCACCAGAATGGTGTCTTCGCGCTCCGGGCTGGTCGAAAGCAGCGCGACCGGGCAGCCGATCAGCTCCTCGATGCGACGTACGTATTTTACCGCGGTCGCCGGCAGGTCGACCCAGGAGCGAGCGCCCCGCGTCGACTGCGACCAGCCCTCGAACACCTCGTAGATCGGCTTCACACGGGCCTGGGCCGGGGCGGAGGCCGGCAAATGGCGGAGCGTCATGCCGTCGAGCTGATAGCCGACGCAGACCTTGAGCTCCTTGAGGCCGTCGAGCACATCGAGCTTGGTGAGCGCGATGCCGTCGATGCCGCCGAGCCGGATCGACTGGCGGACCAGCACCGCGTCGAACCAGCCGCAGCGGCGGGGGCGGCCGGTGACCGTGCCGAACTCGCGGCCGATCTCGCCGATGCGCTTGCCGATGTCGTCATGCAGCTCGGTCGGGAACGGGCCGGCGCCGACACGGGTGGTGTAGGCCTTCACGATGCCGAGCACATAGCCGACATGCCGCGGGCCGAGGCCCGAGCCGGTCGCCGCCTGCGACGCCACCGTATTCGACGAGGTGACGTAGGGATAGGTCCCGTGATCGACGTCGAGCAGCGTCCCCTGCGCTCCCTCGAACAGGATACGGCGGCCGGAACGGCGCAACTCGTCGAGGCGCATCCAGACCGGCTCGGCATAAGGCAGCACCTTGGGCGCGATATCGACCAGCATGGCGACCAGCTCGTCGGCATCGACCTTGTCCTTGCCGAGCCCGGTCAGCAGCGCGTTGTGGTGCAGCAGGAGCTGGTGGACCTTGTCCGGCAAGGTCGCCGGATCGGCCAGATCGCAGACGCGGATGGCGCGACGGCCGACCTTGTCCTCGTAGGCCGGGCCGATGCCGCGGCCGGTGGTGCCGATCTTGGCTTCTCCCCTCGCCTCTTCGCGCGCGAGGTCGAGGATGCGGTGCACCGGAAGAATGAGCGTGCAGTTCTCGGCGATGCGCAGCGTATCGGCCGTGACCTCGACGCCCTGGCCCTTCAGGATCTCGATCTCCTTCATCAGGTGCCAGGGATCGAGCACGACGCCGGAGCCGAGGATCGAGAGCTTGCCGCGCACCACGCCGGAGGGCAGCAGGCTCAGCTTGTAGGTCGTGTTGCCGATGACCAGCGTATGGCCGGCATTGTGGCCGCCCTGGAAGCGGACGACGACATCCGCCCGCTCCGACAGCCAGTCGACGACCTTGCCCTTGCCCTCGTCGCCCCATTGGGCGCCGACCACCACTACGTTGGTCATGCCGCGCGCTCGATGCTCTGAATGTTGCCGTCGGCTCCGGCGATGTGGGTGCAGCCGAGCCGTTTCGCCTCCGCTGCCGCATCCGCGGCAGGCGCAAGGCCGGCGACGGTGACCCAGCCCTGCTCGCGCAGGCGCCGGCCGACATCCGGCCGGGTTCCGTGCGGCACGAAGACCTTGCGCCCGGCCGCTACCGCCGGCAGCGAGCGGATCACCGTGTCCATGTAGAAGGTGAGGCCGGTCGCCGCCTCGCCGGTCTCGCCGGCGCGATAGCGCCCGCCGCGGCCGAGCTCGCCGCGCACGCCGCGCACGAACAGCGAGAAGCTGACGCCGGTGTGATAGGCGAAGCCGCGGTTCTCCACCGCGTCGACGGTCAGCGTGACCTGCGGGTCGGCAGCCTGCACCAGGCGGGAGACCGCCTTCAGGGACTCGACATGGGCGCGGGCGTCGATCGGCAGATCGATCTTCTCGAGCGCCGAAAGTCCCGGCGCGATCGGCCCGGAGGCGGTGAGCAGTTTCGAGACCAGCGGCGCCGGTCCGCCGAGCTTGGCGATGGCGCCCGAATCCTTGCCGTCGAGCGCGGTCCGGAAGGCCTGGGCCTCGGCGCCTTGGATCCCATGCGAGGCGAGCAGCGCCGGCACGAGGTTCGGCGCCATCAGGTCGATCGAGAGGCCTTTGACGCCGACGCGGCGCGCCGCCTCGGCGGCGATCAGGATGACCTCGGCGTCCGACTCCGGCGTCTCGGCGCCGATCAGCTCGAAGCCCACCTGGGTGAATTCGCGCTCGGGGCTCAGCTGCGAGCCCATCACGCGCATGACCTCGCCGGCGTAGGAGAGACGCACCGGGCGCGGCGCCTTGTTGAGGCGTGTGGTCGCGATCCGCGCCACCTGCAGCGTCATGTCGGGCCTGAGCGCCATCATCCGCTGCGAGATGGGATCCATCATGCGGAAGGTGCGGTTGGAAACCGACTGGCTCACCTGGCCCAGCAGGGTCTGCTCGAACTCGACGAGCGGCGGCTTCACGCGCTCGTAGCCATGGGCGGCGAAGCACGCCATCAGCGTCTCGACGACCCGGGTCTCGTGGTCGCCGTCCGGCGGCAGGACATCGCGCAGCCCCTGGGGCAGGAGCGCGCGGGAAGTCAGATCCGATCCGCTGGCGGACTGGGACACGAGCAGTTTTCCGAGTGGGATTGTGCGGGGCGGGATGAGTAGCCGGTTTGGCCAAGGGCGGCAACCTCGGAAGAAAGCCGTGACCCGGTGCCGCAGGACGGCAAGTCCATTGACCGCGAGGGTGTTGCGACCTTAACGTCCGTGCCGGGCCACGCCCCCCCACCGGGGCGCTTCTATTCTGGAAGGGATAGACGATGACGACGACACCCGGACTCCGTCCGAAATCCCCCCATTTTTCCTCCGGTCCTTGCGCCAAGCGTCCCGGCTGGTCGCCCAAGGCGCTCGATGCTGCCTTGGTCGGACGCTCGCACCGATCGAAGGAAGGCAAGGCGCGGCTCGTCGAGGTGATCGACCGCTCGCGCAAGGTCCTCGGCATGCCGGCCGACTACCGGCTCGCCATCGTGCCGGCTTCCGACACGGGCGCGGTCGAGATGGCGCTGTGGAGCCTGCTCGGCCCCCGTCCGGTCGAAGTGCTTTCCTGGGAAAGCTTCGGCGAGGGCTGGGCCACCGACATCGCCAAGCAGCTCAAGCTCAAGGATGCGCGCATCCTCGACGCGCCCTATGGTTTGCTTCCGGATCTCAAATCTGTCGACTGGACGCACGACGTCGTCTTCACCTGGAACGGCACGACCTCGGGCGTGAAGGTGCCGGACGGGAGCTGGATCCCCGGCGACCGCCAGGGCCTCGCGATCTGCGATGCGACCTCGGCGGCCTTCGCCATGGATCTCCCCTGGTCCAAGCTCGATGTCGTCACCTGGTCCTGGCAGAAGGTGCTGGGGGGCGAGGCGCAGCACGGCATGCTGGCGCTCTCGCCCCGCGCCATCCAGCGGCTGGAGAGCTACACGCCGCCCTGGCCGATGCCGAAGCTCTTCCGCATGACCAAGGGCGGCAAGTTCGACGAGGCTCCGTTCAAGGGCGACACCATCAACACGCCCTCGATGCTCGCGGTCGAGGATGCCCTCGACGGCCTCAGATGGGCGGAGCGCATCGGCGGGCTCAAGGGCCTGATCGCGCGGAGCCAGGCGAACCTCAAGGTGCTGACCGGCTGGGTCGACCGCACCGACTGGGTGGGGTTCCTCGCCAAGGACCTGGCGGCTCGCTCCTCGACCTCGGTCTGCCTCTCCTTCGTCGATCCGTGGTTCCTCGGGCACGGCGAGGAGGCGCAGGCGGCGATCGCCAAGAAAGTCGCGAGCGCACTCGAGGCCGAAGGCGTCGCCTACGACATCGCCTCGTATCGCGATGCGCCGCCGGGCTTGCGCATCTGGTGCGGCGCCACTGTCGAAGCATCCGATCTCGAAGCCCTCACGCCCTGGCTCGACTGGGCTTACGCCCGCGCCAAGGCCGCCTGAAATCAGGAGTCCGTACCATGCCCAAGGTTCTCATCTCCGATGAGCTCTCCCCGCGCGCCGTCGACATCTTCAAGGCGCGCGGCCTCGAGGTCGACGTCAAGACCGGCCTCAAGCCCGACCAGCTGCGCGCCATCGTCGGCGCCTATGACGGGCTCGCCATCCGCTCGGCGACCAAGGTCACGCGCGAGGTGCTCGAGGTTGCGACGAACCTCAAGGTCGTCGGCCGCGCCGGCATCGGCGTCGACAATGTCGACATCAAGACCGCGACGCAGAAGGGCGTGGTGGTGATGAACACGCCCTACGGCAACGCCATCACCACGGCCGAGCACGCGATCGCCCTGATGTTCGCGCTGGCGCGCGAGATCCCGGCGGCCGACCGCTCGACCCGCGCCGGCAAATGGGAGAAGAACCGCTTCATGGGCGTCGAGCTGTCGGGCAAGACGCTCGGCATCCTCGGCTGCGGCAATATCGGCTCGATCGTCGCCGACCGCGCCTTGGGCCTCAAGATGAAGGTGATCGCCTTCGATCCCTTCCTGACCGAGGACCGGGCGAAGGCGCTCGGCATCGACAAGGTCGAGCTCGACGAGCTGTTCGAGCGTGCCGACTTCATCTCGCTGCATGCGCCGCTGACCGAGTCGACGAAGAACGTCATCGACGCCAAGGCGCTGTTCAAGATGAAGAAGGGCGTGCGCATCATCAACTGCGCGCGCGGCGGGCTCATCGTCGAGGAAGACCTGAAGACCGCGATCGAGTCCGGCCATGTCGCCGGCGCCGCGCTCGACGTCTTCCTCGCCGAGCCGGCCAAGGACAACCCTCTCTTCGGGCTCGAGCAGGTGATCGCCACGCCGCATCTCGGCGCCTCGACGACCGAGGCGCAGGAAAAGGTGGCGCTCCAGATCGCCGAGCAGATGAGCGACTTCCTGCTGACCGGCGCGGTGACCAACGCACTCAACATGCCCTCGGTCTCGGCCGAGGAGGCGCCGAAGCTGAAGCCCTATATGCGGCTTGCCGAACTTCTGGGCAGCATGCTGGGCCAGGTGGTCGAGCGCGAAGTCACAGCGGTGACCCTGGAGCTGGAAGGCCACGCGGCCGAGCTCAACCCGCGGCCAATGGTTCAGGCGGCGCTGGCCGGGCTGTTCCGTCCGATGCTCGACAGCGTGAACATGGTGAACGCGCCCGAGATCGCGCGTCAGCGCAACATCGCCGTGTCCGAGACCCGGCATGAGCGCGACTGCGACTACCAGACGCTCCTCAGGCTCACCGTTGTCACCGAGGCGCGCTCGCGCTCGGCCGACGGCACGCTGATCGGCGGCACCCGCCCGCGCCTGGTCGCGGTGCAGGACATCGCCATCGAGGCCGATTTCGGCAAGCACCTTCTCTATGTGCGGAACAAGGACAAGCCCGGCTTCATCGGCGCCATCGGCACCGTGCTGGGATCGGCCGGGATCAACATCGCGACCTTCCACCTCGGTCGTACCGAGCCGGGCAAGGACGCGCTTTGCCTGATCGAGTTCGACCAGCCGATTCCGGACGAAGTGCTGGAGAAGGTGAAGGGACTGCAGCAGGTCGAGCGGGTGAGGACGCTGAGCTTCTGAAACCACAACCCATCGCGCGGCCCGTTCGCCGCGCGATGGGGTTCGAATGCTCTAGAGGTTGCGCTTGCCTTCGACCTTGGTCGAGTTATCGCGATCCATCTTCGACATCCAGCCATCGCCTGACAGGACGAGGCAGGAGACGCCGTTCGGCCCGGTAGCGAGCACCGTCCAGGTCCCCGACTCGGAGGACAGGATCTCGAAGAGGCCGCCGCTATGGGTCACGCCGATCGCCTGAGGCTCTTCCTTGAACTCGGCCTTGAGCTTCTCGACGAGCTGCGCGCGCGGCGCACAGATCTGCTGGCTGTTCGGCATCCGCTGCTGCGCCTGAGCCGCGGTCACGAACGACACCGTCAAGGCCGTCGCCGTGAGGAAAAGGGATTTGCGAAGCATCCGAGACCTTCCTTTCAGAGGCTGCCTCGCCGGATCGACGTGGCTGCCCGCTCGTATGCCGGATCAACGCCGCTCCCTCGGAAAACGGCGCGTGACCAATCCGTGACCCCCTTATCACCCGAAAACGCCTGAGAAACCGTGACTAATTCGTGTTCCGCGACGCGGCTTGTGTGAGACCGATCACACTTTTGCCATCCTTGGTCAGGCGGTTCCTGTCCGCCCCCGCCTGCGCAAGCCGATCGATCCAATCGGTCTTTCCGCCGCTGGCGGCGATCAGCAGCGCGGAATAGCCTTTTTCCTGGACCGCATCGATGTCGGGGGTCGCGGCGATCAAAGCTTCGAGCAGCGTGATCTCGCGGCCGCGGCCGGCGGCAGCGGCGTGGATCGCCAGGTTGCGCTCGAAGGAACGTGACCAGAGGCCCGCATCGGCGCCGCGCCGCAGCAGGAGCTGTGCGGTTTCCGTGCGGCCGAAGAACGCGGCGAGATGCAAGGCTGTCCAGCCATCGGGCGAGAGCGTGTCGACAGAGGAAGGAATCGCATCGAGCAGGATGCCGAGCCGCAGCGAATCGCCGAGCGCCGCGGCTTCATGCACGCCTTCCCGATGGCCGGCGGCGATGAGCGCGCGCGCCGCCGCTTCCCGCCCGCGATAGACGCAGTGAAGAACGAGGCTGGTGCCCGACGCGTCATAGGCGGCCGGGCGCCTCGTGCTGACGAAGCCCGCGACGATCTGCTCGTCGGTCCGCGCTTCGAGGTCGAAGAGGGATGAGGTCATGGCGACAGACTATGCCTCGCCCTGGCGCGGCGGAAGGTGGGCGCCATCCCCGGCGAGGTCACCGGCGGCTTCCAGGAAGGCGCGAACCAGGGCGAGGCCGCGGCGCTCCTCGAGGCAGACCACGTACTCGGCGACCGCGAGGTCGGCGCCGGCGACGGCGATACGGTGGAAGCGGTCGTCGGCGCGGAACTCGCTCTTGAAAACGACGCCGATGCCGAAGCCTGCGGCGACCGCCTCGCCGACACCTTCCCGGCTCTCGACCTCGATGATCGCGCCGGGGCGCACCGCCGCAGCCGCGAGCGTCGCCTCGAAGACTCCCCTGGTCACCGAGCCGCGCTCGCGCAGCACCATGTCCTGGCCGGAAAGCTCGGCCAGGCGGATGCGCCGCCGGCCGGCCCATGCATGACCATATGGCACGAACAGCACCAGGCGATCAGCCCGAAAGGGCAGAGTGAAGAGGCGCGGATCGGCGGTGAGCTTCGCCATCACCGCGACATCGGCCTCGTAGTCGAAGAGCCGCCTCAACACCGTTACCGAGTTGCCGAGACTCAGGGAGAAGGTGAGGCCGCCATGGCGGCGCTTGAGCTCGGCCAGGATCGGCACCGCGTGATAGGCGGAGTCGGCGCTGATGCGGAGATGGCCGTGGGTCAGCGTCGAGGTCCCGGAAAGCAGCGCCCGCGCCTCCTCTTCCAGCGCGAACATGCGGTCGGTCAGCGCGTAGAGGGTCTGGCCGAGCTCGGTCAGCTGGGCGCCCCGCCCCTTCCGCTCGAACAGGCGCACGCCATAGGCCTTCTCCAGCGACGCTACTTGGCCCGAGAGCGTCGGCTGCCCGACGCCCGCCGCGGCCGAGGCGCGTGTGAACCCGCGGGCGCGGGCGACCTCATGGAAGGCGCGGAGCTGGGTGGGCTTCATATCGATTCTATCGATAGTTCGTATCCATATAATGTATTGGATTTATAGCGAATGGAAGGGGACGCTCCGGTAGTTGCGCGTGCCACGGAGCGTTCAGATGCCGACCAAACCCGCCGCCTCCGAAACCGGCGATCCGCTGCTGCTGACGCCGGGTCCGCTCACCACCTCGCGGACAGTCAAGCAGGCGATGGTCCATGACTGGGGCTCGCGCGACGCGACTTTCCTCGAGATCAACCGCGCCGTGCTCGATCGCATCGTCGAGATCGCCGGCGGGGTCGGCACGCATGTGACCGTGCCGATGCAGGGCAGCGGCACCTTCGCCGTCGAGGCGATGCTGACCAGCTTCGTGCCGCGCGGCGGCAAGGTCCTGCTGCTCGCGAACGGCGCCTATGGCCAGCGCGCGATGAAGATCTGCGCTATCGCCGGCCGTGCGCATCAGATCCTGGAAACGCCCGAGGACACGCCGCCGAGCCTCTCCAAGCTCGACGAGACCCTCGCCGCCGATCCTTCGATCACGCATGTCTTCGCGGTTCATTGCGAGACCACCTCGGGCATCCTCAACCCGATCCGGCAGATCGCCGGTGTCGTCGCCGCACATGGGCGGCGCCTGCTGGTCGACTCGATGAGCGCTTTCGGCGCGCTCGATATCGATGCTGTCGCGGTGCCCTACGACGCGCTCGCCGCCTCATCCAACAAGTGCCTGGAAGGCGTGCCCGGCGTGGGCTTCGTCGTCTGCCGGCTCGACGCGCTCAAGGCGGCCAAGGGCAACGCCACGACGCTGGTGCTCGACCTGCACGACCAATGGCAGGCCTTCGAGCGCACCGGCCAGTGGCGCTTCACGCCGCCCATTCATGTCATCGTCTCGCTGCATCAGGCGATCGAGGAGCATCGCGCGGAGGGCGGCGTGAAGGGACGCGGCGCCCGCTATGCCGCGAACTGCAAGGTGCTGATCGACGGCATGGCCCAGCTCGGCTTCAAGCCCCTGCTACCGCCGGAGCTGCAGGCGCCGATCATCGTCACCTTCCACATGCCGACCCATCCGGCGTTCGGGTTCCAGGCCTTCTACGACGGGCTCAAGGACCGGGGCTACGTGATCTATCCGGGCAAGCTGACCGTCGCCGATTCCTTCCGCATCGGCTGCATCGGCCGCATCAGCCCGGAGCAGATGAAGGGCGCGCTTGCGGCTGTCACGGAAGTCCTGGCCGAGATGGGCGTCACCCTGAAGGAAGCAGCTTGAGCGCATGGGCATCACCGTCAACGGCCGCAGCTACAAGGACCCGAAGCAGCCGGTCGTCGTCGTCTGCGTCGACGGTTCGGAGCCCGGCTATATCGAGCGCGCCGCCGAGGCCGGCGACGCGCCCTATCTCGCCCGCATCCTGAAGGAAGGCACCAACCGGCTTGCCGACTGCGTCGTGCCGAGCTTCACCAACCCCAACAATCTCTCGATCGTGACCGGCGTGCCGCCGGCGGTGCACGGCATCTGCGGCAACTACTTCTTCGATCCGGAGATCCAGGCCGAGGTGATGATGAACGACCCGAAGCATCTTCGGGTCCAGACGATCTTCAAAGCCTTCCAGGACACAGGCGCGCGCATCGCGATCGTCACCGCCAAGGACAAGCTCCGGGCGCTCCTCGGCAAGGGCCTCCGGCTCGGCGTTGGCAAGGCGGTCTGCTTCTCCTCCGAGAAGGCCGACAAGGCGACCGTGGCGGAGAACGGCATCGACGGCGTGATGGGCCTCGTCGGCAAGCCGCTGCCGAACGTCTACTCGGCCGATCTGAGCGAATTCGTCTTCGCCGCCGGGGTGCGCCTGATGGAGCGCGACACTCCGGACCTCATGTATCTCTCGACCACCGACTACATCCAGCACAAGCATGCGCCGGGCACGCCCGTCGCCAATGCCTTCTACAGGATGATGGATGGCTATCTGGCTCGGCTCGACTCGCTCGGCTGCGTCATCGCTCTGACCGCCGATCACGGCATGAACGCCAAGCATGACCGCGGCGGCAGTCCCGACGTGATCTATCTCCAGGACCGGCTCGACCAGTGGCTCGGCGCCGGCAAGGCACGCGTGATCCTGCCGATCACCGATCCCTATGTCGTGCATCACGGCGCGCTCGGCTCCTTCGCCACCGCCTATCTGCCCGAGGGCGAGGTGGCCGGCGTGATCGAGCGCCTGAAGGCGATGGACGGCATCGAGGCCGCGCTGACGCGGGCCGAGGCCGCATCGCGCTTCGAGCTGCCGCCGGAGCGCATCGGCGAGATCGTCGTGGTCTCGACCCGCCACAAGGTGCTCGGCACCAGCCTCGCCAAGCATGACCTCTCAGGCTTGACCGAGCCGCTGCGCAGCCATGGCGGCATCTCCGAGCAGAAGGTGCCGCTGATCGTCAACCGGCGTACGACGCTCGACGCTGACAGCCCCCTTCGGAACTTCGACATCTTCGATGTCGCGCTCAACCGCGTCGCCCATTGAGGGACTTCTCATGACCGCGCTTCGCCGACCGACTCCGGAGATCCGCCACGAGATGCTGCGGATCGCTGGCCGCAAGCTCGAGGGCGATGGCCGCATCGAGGTCTTCAACCCCTACACCAACGAAGTTGTCGGCACCGTGCCCCGTGCACGCCGCGAGCAGGTCGCGGAAGCCTTCGGCATCGCCGCCGCGTACAGGCCCAAGCTGACGCGCTACGACCGCCAGAAGATCCTGATGACGACCGCGGAGCTGCTGGCCAGGCGCAAGGACGCGCTCTCCGACCTGATCACGGCCGAGAGCGGGCTCTGCAAGAAGGATTCGCTCTACGAGGTGGGACGTGCCTACGACGTCTTCCACCTCTCGGGGCAGCTCGCGATCCAGGAGGACGCCGAGACCTTCGCCTGCGACATCACCCCGCACGGCAAGGCGCGCCGCATCTTCACCATGCGCCAGCCGCTGCGCGCCATCAGCGCGATCACCCCGTTCAACCATCCGATGAACATGGTGGCGCACAAGATCGCGCCGGCGATCGCCACCAACAACCGCATCGTGCTCAAGCCGACGGAGCTGACGCCGCTGACCGCGCTGGCCCTCGCCGATGTGCTCTACGAGGCAGGGTTGCCGCCGGAGATGCTGTCGGTGCTGACCGGCCGGCCGGAAGACATCGGCGACGAGATGATCGTCAACCCGAACATCGACCTCGTCACCTTCACCGGCAGCGTCCGCACCGGCAAGTACATCGCTGCCAAGGCCGGATACCGCCGCATCGTGCTCGAGCTCGGCGGAAACGATCCGCTGATCGTCATGGAGGATGCCGATCTCGACAAGGCGGCGGAGCTCGCGGTCGCCGGCGCCACCAAGAATTCCGGCCAGCGCTGCACGGCGGTGAAACGCATCCTGGTCGTCGAGTCCGTCGCCGACGAGTTCGCCAGGCTGGTGGCGGCGAAGGCGAAGAAGCTCAAATGCGGCGACCCGATGGACCCGGAGACAGATGTCGGCACCGTGATCACCGAAGACGCCGCCAAGCTGTTCCAGCGGCGCGTCGTCGATGCGACCAAGCTCGGCGCCGAGCTGCTGCACGGCAATGACCGTCGCGGAGCGCTTTTCCCGCCGACCGTCGTCGACCGCGTGCCTTTCGACTGCGAGCTGGTGCGCGAGGAGACCTTCGGCCCGGCAATCCCGATTATCCGCGTGCGGAACATCGAGGACGCTATCATTGTCGCCAACTCGACCGCCTATGGTCTTTCCTCGGGCGTCTGCACCAACCGCTTCGACTACATCCAGCGCTTCATCGAGGCGCTGGATGTCGGTACCGTCAATGTCTGGGAAGTGCCGGGCTACCGGATCGAGATGTCGCCCTTCGGCGGCATCAAGGATTCCGGCCTCGGCTACAAGGAGGGGGTCAAGGAGGCGATGAAAAGCTTCACCAATGTGAAGACCTATTCGCTACCCTGGCCCTCCTAGAGAGCAGGAGACGTCAATAAAAGCGTAACAGGGTTCGATCAAGCTTCACGCATCAACAAGGGAGATCCACTCGATGACACGCTCACGCTTGTGGCTGCCGCTCGCAGCGGCTGCCGCGCTGTTCGCCTTCTCGGCCGACGCGCTCGCACAGAAGACCCGCCTCACCGTCTACACCGCGATCGAGAACGACCAGCTCGGCCCGTACAAGGCGGCCTTCGAGGCCGACAACCCCTCCATCGAGATCGCCTGGGTGCGCGACTCGACCGGCGTCATGACGGCCCGGCTCATCGCCGAGAAGGACAACCCCCGCGCCGATGTGATCTGGGGCCTTTCGGCCTCCTCGGTCGTGCTATTCGAGAACATGGGCATGCTGACCGGCTACACGCCGAAAGGCGCCGACGGCATCAAGCCCGTGTTCAAGGATGCCAAGAACCCGGCCATGTGGACCGGCATGGACGCCTATCTCTCGGTCGTCTGCTTCAATACGGCCGAAGGCGGGAAGGCGAAGGTCGACGCGCCGAAATCGTGGAAGGACTTGGCCAAGCCCGCCTACAAGGGCCACATCGTCATGCCTAACCCCGCTTCCTCCGGCACCGGTTATCTGACCATCGCCGCCTGGCTGCAGGTCATGGGCGAGGCCGAGGGCTGGAAGTACATGGATGCGCTCCATGAGAACGTCGCGGTCTACACCCATTCAGGCTCGGCGCCTTGCGTGCAGGCGGCCCGCGGCGAGCGCCTGATCGGCATCGGGTTCGACATGCGAGGAGCTTCGGAGAAGACGAAGGGTGCGCCGATCGACCTGATCCTGCCGAGCGAAGGCGCCGGCTGGGAGATGGAAGCGACCGCTATCGTCAAGGGCACCAAGAACATGGATGCCGCGCAGAAGCTCGTCGACTGGACAGTTTCCAAGAAGGCGAACGAGCTCTATGGCAAGTACTACGCCATCGTCGCCATGCCCGGCATCAACGCCGCCCCGCCGAACTACCCGGCAGGCGCCGAAGCCGCGATGGTCAAGAACGATCTCGGCTGGATGGCCAAGGAGCGCGAGCGCATCCTCGCCGAGTGGACCAAGCGCTACGACGGCAAATCCGCCCCGAAGTGAGTTAAGCTGGCCCCCGGGCGAACCCGCATCCAAGACGGGCCGCCCGGGGAGGCCGGACGAGGGGGAGCTGTCGTCATGGGCGTCAACGGCCAGCCGCCGTATTTGAGCATTCGTCATCTCACCAAGCGTTTCGGCAGCTTCACCGCGCTCGACGACGTCTCGCTCGACGTCTTCGCCCGCGAGTTCGTGGTGTTCCTGGGCCCGTCCGGCTGCGGCAAGACCACGCTGTTGCGCGCCATAGCCGGGCTCGACATCCAGACCGCCGGCACCATCCACCAGGACGGCCGCGACGTCTCGGCCCTGCCGCCCGCCGAGCGCGATTTCGGCATCGTTTTCCAGTCCTACGCGCTGTTCCCGAACCTGACCGTCTTCGACAATGTCGGCTACGGCCTCGTCTCGCGCGGCAAATCGAGGGCGGAGATCCAGGCACGCGTCGCCGAGCTCCTGGCGCTCGTCGGCCTTCCCGATTCCGGCGCCAAGTATCCGGCGCAGCTCTCCGGCGGCCAGCAGCAGCGCGTCGCCCTCGCCCGCGCTCTCGCGATCTCGCCCGGCCTGCTTCTCCTCGACGAGCCGCTCTCGGCGCTGGATGCGCGCGTGCGCCAGCATCTGCGACAGGAGTTGAAGGACCTGCAGCGCAAGCTCGGCATCACCACGATCATGGTGACGCATGACCAGGAGGAAGCGCTGGCGCTCGCCGACCGCATCGTGGTGATGAACCACGGCGTCATCGACCAGGTCGGCACCCCGACCGAGATCTACCGCAAGCCCGCAAGCCCCTTCGTCGCCGACTTTGTCGGCACCATGAATTTTCTCGACGCCTCGGTCGCGGAGCCCGGGACCGTCGCCATCGGCGGCCGCCGCTTCCGCGTCGAGGGCCTTAACGGCATGACGCCGGGAACGGCGGCAACCGTCTGCATTCGGCCCGAGGACGTGAAAACCCGCAATGTAGAGCTCAGCTCGGAGAACGCGCTCGAAGTCGAGGTGGAAGCGCTGGAGTTCCTGGGCTCCTTCGCGCGCGCCCGGCTCGCGCCTACCGGCGGCGGCCCCGATCTCGTCGCCGACTTCTCGATCAACCTATTGCGTGACCTGAAGGTCGAGCCGGGGCTGAAGCTTCCGGTCGCGCTGCCGCCCGACCGGCTCCGCGCCTTCGCGAAATGACCGCTGCGAGCGCGCCACTCGTTCGCGCCAAGGCATCGCGCGACGACCTGATCATGCGGGTCGGGCTCGGCCTCTTCGCGCTGTTCCTGCTCGTCGTTGTCGCGCTCCCGCTTTGGGCGCTGCTCTCCAAGAGCTTTGAGGATCACAACGGCAATTTCGTCGGCCTCGCCAACTACCTGCGCTATGTCGAGACGCCGGCCCTCTTCCAGTCCTTCTGGAACAGCCTCTTCATCGCCACGGTGACCACCGCGATCGTGGTGCCCTTAGCCTTCGTCTACGCCTATGCGCTGACACGAAGCTGCATGCGCTTCAAGGCGGTCTTCCAGGGCTTGGCGCTGATCCCGATCCTGGCACCTTCGCTGCTGCCGGCGATCTCGCTGATCTACCTTTTCGGCAATCAGGGCCTGCTCAGGGGCTGGCTCTTCGGTCAGCCGGTCTATGGTCCGACCGGCATCATCACCGCGCAGGTCTTCTACTGCTTCCCGCATGCGCTGATGATCCTGGTCACGGCGCTGTCGATGGCCGACCAGCGCCTCTACGAGTCGGCGGAAGCGCTCGGCGCCTCGCGCCTCCGCAAGTTCCTGACGGTGACGCTGCCTGGCGCGAAATACGGGCTCATCTCCACGGCCTTCGTCATCTTCACGCTCGTCATCACGGATTTCGGCATCGCCAAGGTGGTCGGCGGCCGTTTCAACGTGCTGGCGACCGATATCTACAAGCAGGTCATCGGCCAGCAGAATTTCGAGATGGGCGCGGTCGTCGGCGTCGTGCTGCTGATCCCGGCGCTTCTCTCCTTCGCCGCCGACCGCATCGTCGCGCGCCGCCAGGTGGCGCAGCTCTCCGCGCGCGCCGTTCCCTTCGAGCCGAAGCCACGGCGGAGCCGCGACCTCGGGCTCACGATCTTCTGCGCCACGATCGGGCTTGCGATCCTCGGCGTCTTCGCCGTCTCGGTCTGGGCGTCCTTCATCACCTTTTGGCCCTACAACCTGACGCTCACGCTGAAGAACTACGCCTTCGGCAATTTCGATCCGCTCGGCTGGGGCGTCTACTGGAACTCCCTCAAGGCCGCGACGGCGACCGCGATCTTCGGCACCACCGTCGTCTTCCTCGGCGCCTACCTGGTCGAGAAGTCGAAGGGCTTCCACGCCGGCCGTAACTTCGTGCACCTGCTGGCGATGATCCCGCTCG
>VGEH01000098.1 GCA_016869375.1 Alphaproteobacteria bacterium
GCGCGGGTCCCCGAGTCCATCCCCACTTTGGCAAGAGCGATGGTCTTGGCCATCGGACCCTCCAAACTAAGAGTGGACCCTAGGAAAACGAGGGGCGTATTTGGGGCATGTCCCCGGGTGATGCAAGGAAAAATTCCCCCCGACAGAAAAAAACTGTCGCAAAGCTCTACAGCGCTTCCGCCATGGCGGCAATCATCGAGGCGCCGACGCCGTGGCAGCCGCCGAGAATGCGCGCGCCGAGGCGCCTGGCGACGATGGCGAAGCCCGCCATCTCGTTCTCACCGAAGGGATGCACGACGGCGCCGTTTCTCAGCTCCGGAAGCCCGGTGCTCGCGCGCACGACGAGAGGCACGGCGAGCGCGCCGATCATGCCGACGGCCTTGAGAGCGAACTCAGGACCCGCCGAGCCATCGACATCGACGGTCGCCGGCTGAGGATCGAAACGGCAGGCGCGGGACACCAGCTCGACGAATCGTGCTGCAGCGTCGTGGTCGAGCGCGACCTTGGAGGAATCGAAGGTAAGCACGTAGGGGATGCCTGTCGGCCGCGCGGCCTCGAGGGCCGCCTCGGCGTCGGCGGCGTCCGCGAGGCTCTCGAACCAGAGCGCATCGGCACCGCTGCTCGCCAGCGCCGCCGCCTGGCCTGTGAAGAGGAAGCGGCGCTCTAACGGCGAGCCGGCGGGGCCGATCGCACCGGCGATCACCGCCTTCGGCGCCGCGTGGCGCGCGAGCCTGACGGAGGCGACGAGGATCGTCTCGGTCTCCTCGGCGTAGCGGCTGCGATTGGCGCCGCTGCTGTTCGTCGTGACGATGGCCGCTCCGGTAGCCACCAGCGAGCGATGTGCCGCGAGGACGGCGTCGGGGCGATCGACGCACCATGCTTCCGGAGATTCTCCGAGCGGAAGGCCGCGTGCCTGGAGCTCCTTGAGGACACCGCCATCGGCGACTAGCACGCGATTCTGTGCCAGCCGCTCCGCAAGCCCTTCACTCGACATCGGAATCCCGCCGCTCAAAAACAAGGCGGAGAATCTCCCGCCGGCCGTCATCGTCGACGCTGAGCCAGGAGCCGATCTCCTCGATCGTGCGGAAGCAGCCTTTGCAGAAACCCGTCCTGGGATCGAGGATGCAAAGCCCGATGCAGGGCGAAGGGACGGAAGCGGGCATGACGATAGGGTTACGGCAACGCCACCTAGGATGCCAGGGCGGTCCAATCTCCTGCGGGTTGCACGGAGCCGGTCCGAAGGCTAACTAGCGATATCAAAGCCTCACACGCGGACGCGTTTCCATGGCCCTTACCCTGATCGTCGGCAACAAGAACTACTCCTCATGGTCGATGCGGCCCTGGCTCGCGCTGAAGAAGACCGGCGCCGCCTTCGAGGAGGTCGTGATCCCGCTCGACCGTCCCGAGACACGGGCCGAGATCTTCA
Organism: Alphaproteobacteria bacterium; assembly: GCA_016869375.1. Lineage (GTDB taxonomy): Bacteria > Pseudomonadota > Alphaproteobacteria > SHVZ01 > SHVZ01 > SHVZ01. The sequence continues at coordinate 1,427 of VGEH01000098.1, forward strand.
AGCACTCGCCGAGCGGCTTCGTGCCGACCCTGAAGGATGACGAGCTGACGGTCTGGGATTCGCTGGCGATCTGCGAGTACCTGAACGAGAAGTTTCCCGAGGCCAAGCTCTGGCCGCAGGATCCTTCGGCGCGCGCTGTCGCCCGTTCGGTCTCGGCCGAGATGCACTCAGGCTTCTCCGCGCTCCGCAGCAACATGCCGATGAACGTCCGCGGCAATCTGCCGGGCAAGGGACGCGCGCCCGGCGTGCAGGAGGACATCAACCGCATCTCGGCGATCTGGCGCGACTGCCGCACGCGTTTCGGCGCGAGCGGTCCCTATCTCTTCGGCGCCTTCTCGATCGCGGATGCGATGTACGCGCCGGTCGTCTCGCGCTTCGTGACGTACCAGGTCGAACTCGACGCCGACGCCAAGGCCTATGTGAACACGATGTGGGCCGACCCTGCGCTCGCCGCCTGGGTCGAAGGCGGCTGCCGCGAACCCTGGGTGATCGAGAAGTCGGAGCTCTAACTCAGGCGCGCTCGGCGCGCTTTTCTTCGGTCATCGGCGCACCCCGATACTCCGGCACGAGCCGGCCGAGCTGGTTCAGCGTGTCCGCCGTGCGGCGATGGCGCGCCGCGTCCTCGATCTCGTCGATCGCACGCTCGAGGATAGCGAGATCGACCGTACGCGGCCGCGCCAGCATGATCCCGGGCCGCTCGGTCGGGATGAGGTCTTCCTGGTCGTGGAACAGCTCCTCATGGAGCTTCTCTCCTGGCTTGAGACCTTTGATGGCGATCCTGATGTCCTCGTTCGGCCGCAGGCCCGCGAGCCGGATCATCTGGTGCGCGAGATCGAGGATCTTCACCGGCTGGCCCATCTCCAGCACATGGATGGCGCCGGGCTGATCCTTCGACCGGGACAGCGCCAGCTCGCAGGATTGCAGCACCAGCTCGACCGCCTCGCGCACCGTCATGAAATAGCGCGTCACCTCGGCATGGCTGACGGTGACGGGACCGCCGGCGGCAATCTGGCGCTGGAACAGCGGCACCACCGAGCCGGTCGAGCCCAGCACATTGCCGAAGCGCACGGTGACGAAGCGCGTGCCGCCGCGCCCGAGCGTGGCGACGTCGAGCGCCTGGCAGTAGCTCTCGGCGAGGCGCTTGCTGGCGCCCATGACGCTGCTCGGGTTGACCGCCTTGTCGGTCGAGATCAGCACCATCGCCGCGACGCCGGCGGCCGCCGACGCATCGGCGACGACGCGCGTGCCCGCCACGTTGGTGAGCACGCCCTCGTTCGGATTCATCTCGACCAGCGGCAGATGCTTGAAGGCGGCGGCGTGGAAGACGATATCCGGCCGCTCGCGCGATAGGATCTGCTCGATGCGGATCCGATCGCGGACATCGCCCAGGATCGCCGCGCGCGGGAGATCGGGCCAGCGCTCCGCCGTCTCGAGATCGATCAGGTAGAGCTGGTATTCGGAGTTGTCGAGCAGCGCCAGATGCGAGGGAGCGAGCGCGGCGATCTGGCGGACGAGCTCGCTGCCGATGCTGCCGCCGGCGCCCGTCACCAGGATGCGCTTGCCGGCGACCATGCGCTCGAGGCCCGAGCGGTCGAGCACGCGCTGCGGCCGGCCGAGCAGGTCCTCGACCTCGATCGGGCGGATTTCCGACTTGGCGGCGCCAGCCTTCTCGAGCCGCCGCGGATCGGGGAGCCGGCTCAAGGGCAGCATCAGGCGCCCCGCGCGCTCGACCAGCTCGCGCACATGCGCACCGTCCTCCTCCGCACGGCCCAGCACCAGCCGCTCCGGGCGCTGGTCGCGCGCGGTAAGCTCCTCGATCACCTCTTCCAACGCCGCCTCACGCCCGAGCACGTCGACGCCGAGTACCTGGCGGCCCTGCCAGTCGGCACGATCGTCGACGACGCCGACGATGCGATAGGGCGCGTGGTCGCCGCGAGCGAGGTTGCGCACGAAGGTCTCCGCCGCATCGCCCCAGCCGACCAGCAGCACCGGCACGCGCCGGCTGTCGCGCTCGAGCACGCCGCCGAGGCGCCGTTCGCGCAGCACGCGGGTGAGCAGCCGGGGAGCGGCAAGGAAGGCCGCCATGACGAAGAGGTTGATGACGACGACCGAGCGCGGGAAGTCCTGGAGGCGCGTGACCAGGAACAGCGCCAGCAGGAAGACGAGATGCGTCAGCGCCACCAACTTGCCGATGGTGGCGACATCGTCGAGCCCGGCATAGCGCCAGACGCGGCGCGCCAGACCGAAGACCTGACCGACGCCGATCGCGATGGCGACGAAGAGAAAGAGCCCGCCCCATAAGGCCTGCGCCGGCCAGCCGAAGATGTCGTCGCCGACACGCAGATAGAAGGAGACAAGATAGGCGAGCCCGGCCAGCGCCGCGTCGAGCAGTGCCACCACGAGAGCGCGTCGGACCGGCCAGCGGCGGTTCATGAGGGGCGCCTATAGCACATCATCGCCCTGCGGTTCATGCCCGCGCGAACCGTACCATCGTCGCGCCGACCAGGAACGCGGCGCCGGCGAGCGCCGACCAGGGATGATCGAGCGACAGGAGGGCGAGGACGACGAGACCGCCATTGACGATGCCGACCGTCAGCGACACGCGGGCATGGCTCCAGCCGCCCTGTACCGCGCGCTGGTAGATGTGCTCGCGATGTGCCTCCCAGATCTTCTTTCGCTGCAGCAGGCGGCGGGTAAGCGTCCAGGTCGCGTCGGCTAGGTAATAGGCCGGAAGGATCAACGCCGCCGCCCATTGCCCCTCCTTCGCCAGAAGGAGCAGGAGCGCGCCGAGGAGATAGCCCAGCGGCACGCTGCCGACATCGCCCATGAAGAGTCGCGCCGGATGCCAGTTCCAACGGAGGAAGCCCAGCGAAGCCGCGGCGAGTATCAGCGCTGGCGCTGCGGGCGCACCGACGAGCGCGATGCCGATGCCGATCGACGCCGCCTCGACGCCGGTGATGCCATCGATGCCGTCCATGAAGTTCGTCAGGTTGACGAACCAGATCCAGGCGAGCGCCGCTGCGATCAGGTCGAGCCACGGCGGCAGCACCCCCTGGAAGACGAGCCTGCCGTCGAGGAGTGCTAGCCCCGCTGCGACCGCGATGAACTGCGCCAGCAGCCGCCAACGCGCCGGCACATGGCCGCGATCGTCGCGCCAGGAGATCACCGCCAGCATCGCCGCCGCGGCGACGAGCACGAGCCACGGCATCGGCGCCGCGCTCATCGACGCGAAGACAAGCAGCGCCGGCAGCGCCGCCGCCAGCAGCCCGATGCCGCCACCCCTCGGCGTCGGGCGCACATGCGAGGAGCGATGGTTGGGCACGTCGATGATCTGCCGGCGGTCGAGCCAGGCCAGCACGCGGCCGGTGGCGATCCAGCTCATTGCGAGCGCGGCAGCGGCGAGCGCGGCGGCAAGCCAGAGCTCGTTCACGGCTCGCCCCGGTTGGCGCGCTCGTGGCGGGCCAGCACCTCTTCCGGCCAGCGGTTCTTGAGATAGGCGACGATGCCCCAGATCTGAGCGTCGGTCAGGTTGAACTCGAAGGCCGGCATCTGGCTGCGCATGCCCACCGGCAGGAAGGGCTGTCCGCCGAACTTGGTCCATTCGAAGATCTGCCGGTCGGTGCGACCGACCGAGGGCGAGCGCTCGTCGAGCGACGGCGCGAGGCCCGAGGTGACCGGAACACCCGGCCGCCATTCCTCATGCCCTTCGCGGTCGATGCCGTGGCAGTAGCTGCAATGCTGACGATAGAGCGTGCGGCCGAGCGCTACCTGAGCCGGGCGATCGGGCTGCGCGTCGGTCGCAATCGCCGCGAGCTTCCGCTCCACATACATCACCCCGGCGGTGATGCCGACGGCGACCACGACGGCGATCAGGATGAAGCGGCTCCGGCGATCGGAGAGGAAGCCCTGATGCGGTGGCCTCGCCTCCTCGTCGTCGTCCTCGTCGGTCACCAGCACGCGACGGCGGCGAGGCGCGTATTTGTGCCTCACCGGCCCCGGCGGCTCCTTCTTCAGCCAGCGATCGAGGAAGGGGAATCGCATGGGGCGACTATACGCCGATCCAAAAACAAAGGGCCCCGTCCGGCGGACGAGGCCCTCTTACTCCGAGTCGCACGCGCTACGCCCGAAGGCGGCGCGGCAGCTCCTTGATCGAGGCATCGACGAGGCCGGAGGCGATGCCGCCATCGACCTTCTCGACCAGCACCCGGCGCGTCGCCGCGAGAGCGAGATCGACGGCTGCGCCGCGGACCTCGGCCATCGCCTGGGCTTCGGCCTGGGCGATCTTCTCGACCGCCTGGGCTTCGCGACGCTTGAGCCGCTGCTCGATCTGCGCCTTCTGCTCGGCCTCCAGCGTCTGAGCCTCGCTCTTGGCCAGCGCCAGGATCGCCTCGGCTTCCTTGAGCGCGTCCGCCTGCTTCTTCCTGTACTCGGCCAGCGCCGCCTCGGCGTCCCGCTTCAGCTTCTCGGCCTCGTCGAGCTGCCGGCGGATCATCGCGGAACGCTCGTCGAGCGCGCCGCCGATCATATCGACCAGCTTCTTGCCGAGGAGGACGAAGAAGACGACGAAGGCCGCCAGCACCCAGAACTCGGGCGTCTTGAACATCAGGCGCGCTCCTTCGCCACGGCAGCGACGGCCGCCGACGCGACCGCGTCGTTGACCGGCTGGCTGATCAGCTTCTCGGCGGCGGCCTTGGTGATCTCGGCCGCGACCTGGGTCAGGCTCGCCATCGCTTGGTCGCGCGCCGCCTTGATCCGGCCTTCGGCCGCCTCGGTGTCGGCGGCGAGCTTCTTGGCAAGCGCGCCCTCGCGAGCCTCGGCGTCCTTCTGCATCCGGTCGGCGACAGCCTTGATCGTCGCCTGAGCCTGGGCGCGCGCATCGGCGAGCGCCTTCTCATAGGCGGCGAGCACGCCGGCCGCCTCGTCCTTCAGCTTGGTCGCGCGGTCGAGATCGGCGGTGATCTTGATCGCGCGCGCATCGAGGACCTGGCCGATCTTCGGCAGGGCCACCTTCGACATCAGCAGGTAGAGGACGACGAAGGTGATCGCCAGCCATACCAGCTGCGGCGGGAAGTCCTGGAAGTGGAGCTGGGGCATCTGCGCCCGGCCTTCCTTCTAGACGCCGATCAGGTGAACAGGATGAGGAACGAGATCAGCAGCGCGAACAGCGCCACCGCTTCGGTGAGCGCGAAGCCCAGCATGCCGAGCGGGAAGACCTCGCCGCGCGAAGCCGGGTTGCGGCTGATCGAGGAGACCAGCGAGGCGAAGATGTTGCCGATGCCGGCGCCGACGCCGGCGAGAGCGATGACGGCCAGACCGGCGCCGATCATCTTGGCGGAAGCGAGATCCATGGAACTTACCCTTTCCCGTTAGAACGTCAGTTTTAGTGAAGGTGGATCGCGTCGTTGAGGTAGATGCAGGTCAGGACAGTGAAGACGTAGGCCTGCAGGAACGCGACCAGGAACTCGAAGCCGGTCAGCGCCACGTTGATGGCGAGCGGCGCGATGCCGAAGATGCCGAGCATGACGGTGAAGGCGGCAAACACCTTCAGCATGGTGTGGCCGGCCATCATGTTGGCGAAGAGACGGATCGAGAGGCTCACGGGCCGCGTGAGATAGCTCAGCACCTCGATCGGCACCATCAGCACCAGCATGATCTTCGGCACGCCCTTCGGCACGAAGAACGAGAGGAAATGCGCGCCGTGATAGGCGAATCCCACGATCGTCACGCCGATGAAGACCACGAAGGCCATGGCGAAGGTGACGACGATGTGGCTGGTGAAGGTGAAGCTGTACGGCACCATGCCCATCATGTTGCCGAACAGGATGAACATGAAGAGCGTGAAGATGAACGGGAAGAACTTCTTGCCCGAGGACCCGACATTGTCCTGGATCATCCCGGCGATGAACTCGTAGGAGAGCTCGGCCATCGACTGCCAGCGCCCGGGCACCAGAGCCCGCTGGCGCATGCCGCCGACCAGGAACACGGTGACGGCGGCGATCGCGATGACCATCCACAGCGAAGCATTGGTGAAGGAGACGTCGAGGTTCCCGATCTTCGCCGGGATCAGCCTGACGATCTCGAACTGGTGGAGCGGATCGATCGCTTTCTCAGCCACGTTCGCCTCGGTCCTCTTCCTTCGTGGCCGCCGATCCCTTGGACCAGCGCCCGAAACCTAAACCTTCCACGGCCCGATACACGTTCAGCATCCCGGCGGCGGCGCCGAGGAAGAACATGACCACCATCATCCAGGGGCCGGTACCGAGCCAGTAGTCGAGCAGCCACCCAAGGCCGACACCGACCGCAAGCGCCGAGACCAGCTCGACCGAGACGCGAAAGGCCATTCCCATCGCGCGCGGCCGATCGGCAGCGCCCACCCCGGTCTCGACCGGCTCCGGCCTCGCCTGCTTCAGGCGCCGCTCGAGCTCATCGAGATTCGGAGGGGGTGGCTCAGTCGCCATTGCCGATCACGGAAACCCCCGTCGTTCCGGCGGAAATCCGCCGAAAACCGACGCGACCATATCGGCCGACCCCACCGCTGTCAAGCTTGGGGCGGATCAACAAACGTCAATGTTTTCAAGGATTTCCGCTGGGTGCGATCAGCGGCCGCGGCGCCGGATAGGACCGTCTGGAGTGAGGTGCATGCCGGTCAGGGTCCGCTCGGCATGGACGAGGCGGTGCGAAAGGAGCGCCTGGGCAACCTCCAGCATCGTTCCCTGGTGCGCCGGATCGCCGGCCAGGTTCCGAAGCTCGTTCGGGTCCTGCTCGAGGTCGAAGAGCATCGGCGGCAGGGCGGCGAAGTGCACATACTTGAAGCGCTCGCCGCGCCAGACCGCGAGGCAGCATTCATCCAGGCGAATTCCGAGCGCCCGTTCCGGCGCACCGTCGACGACCTCGCGGAAGTCGTATTCGAAATGCGCCGCCCGCCGCCAGGTCGCCGGGATCTTGCCTTCGAGGAAAGGACGCAGCGACACGCCGTCGGCCTGATCCGGCACCTCGAGGCCGACCAGATCGCAGAGCGTCGGCATCACATCGACATGCTCGGTGAATTCCTCGATCACAGAACCCTTCGTGCCGCCGACAGGCTTGATGATCATCGGCACGCGGAAGGCGGGATCGTAGAAGCCGTCCTTCCCGGCATACCAGTGATCGCCCAGCATCTCGCCGTGGTCGGAGGTGAAGACGATCAGCGTGCGCTCGTACTGGCCGGTCTTCTTCAGGTGGTCGACCAGCCGGCCGAGATGGTGATCCATCTCGGCGATCAGGCCGAAGTAGGTGGCCTTCGCCTGACGCTGGTGATGCTCGGGCATCGATCCCACGCCCATCTTCCCGGTCAGGTGATGGGCGATCCAGGGATGGGTCCTTCCCTCCTCCTCGACGCTCTTCTGTCGATGCGAGGCGGGCATGTTCTCGGGTTTGTAGAGATCGTGCCACGGCGCCGGGGCCACCAGCGGCGGGTGCGGGCGAAGATGCGAGAGATGCAGGCACCACGCATTGCCGCCGTGCTGGTCGATGTACTCGATCGCCGCATCGGTGGTGAAGGCAGTGTCGCTGTGCTCGGCCTTGAAGGCGCCCGGCGGAAAGGTGGGCCCGCGCTTCTCCGACATGGCCTTGTCTTCGGTCTGCGGTGTGTAGATCTCCTTCGCCACCGCAGGCACCTCGTAGCCCCGCCGGCGCAGATAGGCGAGCCAGGCCCGCCGGTCGCTTCCCATCACCAGATGCGGCGTCAATCCGGGCAACACGCCTTCATAGGTCTTGAGCGCGGGATCGCCTGCGGCATGGACGCGCGGATCGGGAGAGATGTCGGTGTAGCCGATCAGCCCGGGGTCGTATCCGGCCCTCCTCAGCTCTTTCGCCCAGTTGGTGAAGCGCGCATCGAGCGGCGTGCCGTTCCGCCCCGAGCGGTGCGTCATCAGGTAGAGGCCGGTATGCAGCGACGAGCGGCTCGGCCCGCAGGGGCTGGCATTGGTGAAGTGGCGCTTGAACAGCACGCCGTCGGCCGCCAGCGCATCGAGGTTCGGCGTCTGCACCACCGGATGCCCGAGCGCCGACAGCGCATCGAAGCGCCACTGGTCGCCGGTGATGAACAGGATGTTGAGGTCGGGCATCAGCCGGGTGGCGAATCCGTCTTGATGTTGAACACCGACTGGATCTTGCGCATCAGCTGGTCGGGAGAGAACGGCTTCACGACATAGCCGTTGACGCCGTTCTCCTTGGCGGCGAGCACGAAATCCTCGGTCGCCCGTCCGGTCAGCATGATGAACGGCATGTTCTGCCAGGTCTTGCGCACGTGGCGGAGCAGGTCGAGGCCTGTGACGTTCGGCATGTTCCAGTCGGAGATGACGAGGTCGGCCTTGGTCGCCTTCGAATCGAGGATCTTGATCGCCTCGGACCCGTCACGGGCGAGGATGACGTGGCCGACGCCGAGATTTCGCAGAACGCTCTGCGCGAGCTTGAGCGCGAAGCCGTCATCCTCGACCAGGAGGACGGTGAGCTTGGCGAAGCGTGGATCAAGCTTCAGGCCGGTCATCGCCTTTCCTTATCACGCCCCGGGGACGGCGGAATAGCGCGCATCCAGGCGCGCGATGCCGTCGGTCACGAGGGCGGCGAGCGCCGCCGCAGCTTCCGCCGCCTCGACGCGGTTCTCGCGCGCCGATTCCTCGACCTCGTAGGCGAGCTGGTAGAGGCGCTTCAGGCCCAGGCTGCCCGACGAACTCTTGAGCGTATGCGCGGCGTCGCCGAGCTCCTTGAAGTCGCCGCTCAGCCGCGCCGCCTCGATGCGCTGCACGAGTTCGCCGGCGCTCGAGCGGTATTCCTCGACCAGCTCGCGCACCATGTCGCGGCCGAGCTGGTCCTCGAGGCTCGCGATCACCTTGTCGTCGAAATCCTCTTCGCCTTCCGCGAGCCGCGCGCCGACATCGAGCGCGGGCGCCGCCGGAAACGCATCGGCATCGCTCGCCGCCGCGTCCGGCCCCAGCGCGCGCAGGATCGCCTGGGTCAGCTGCTCCGGATTGATCGGCTTGCCGACATAGTCGTTCATGCCGGCATCGAGGCAGCGCTGGATCTCGCCGGACATGGCGCCGGCCGTCGCGGCGATGATCGGAACCGCGTTCTTCGGCGCCGGCAGCGCGCGGATGCGGCGTGTCGCCTGGACCCCGTCCATCACCGGCATGTGCATGTCCATCAGGATGAGGTCGTAGGTCTTCTTTCCCCAATCGACGGCGGTGACGGCATCGGCGCCGGTCTCGACCACATCGACCTGATGGCCGGCGGGCTTCAGGAGGCCGAGCGCGACCATCTGGTTCACCTTGTTGTCCTCGGCCAGCAGGATCGAGAGCGGCCGGAGCCGCGCGGCAGCCACGTTCGCCTGGACCTCCTCCTTCGGCTTCTCGCCCGGCGCGAAGACGATCTCGACCCAGAAGGTCGAGCCCTTGCCGACCTCGCTCTCGACGCCGATCTCGCCGCCCATCAAAGCCACCAGCTGCTTCGAGATGGCGAGCCCGAGGCCGGTGCCGCCGAAGCGTCGGCTGATCGAGGAGTCGGCCTGGGTGAAGCTGCCAAACAGCTTCGCCTTGGCCTCCTCGGTCAACCCGATGCCGGTATCGACGATCTCGAAGCGGACACCGACCTTGCCCGCGGGCGCGGCGATCCGGCGGAGGCGGAGCGCCACCCTGCCCCTTTCGGTAAACTTGATGGCGTTGCCCATCAGGTTCAGCAGCACTTGGCGGACACGGCCGGAGTCGCCCTTGAGATAGGGCGGCAGCGAGGAGTCGACCGTCGCCTCGAAACCGATGCCCTTCTCCATCGCACGCGATTCCAGCAGCGCCGTCACGCCTTCGGCGACGCGCCTGAGGTCGAAGTCGACGGTCTCGACATCGAGCTTGCCGGCCTCGAGCTTCGAGTAGTCGAGGATGTCGTTGAGGATGGTCAGCAGTGCCTGGCCGGAATCGAGCACGATCTGCGCCTGGCCGCGCTGGTCGCGCTGGAGCTCGGACGCCAGCAGCAGCCGCGTCATGCCGAGGATGCCGTTCATCGGCGTGCGGATCTCGTGGCTCATCATCGCCAGGAACTCGGACTTGGCGCGCGTCGCCGCCTCGGCCCGGTCCTTGGCCTCGCTCACCTCCAGCATCGCGGTTTTGAAGACCTCGAGCGCGGAGGCCATGCCGCCGATCTCGTCCCGGCGCCCAAGATGCGGCACCGGCTCCTCGCGATTGCCGAAAGCGAGCCGGACCATCGCGCCGGCCATGTCGTTGACCGGCGCGACGATGTTGCGGGCCAGCAGCAGCGCGACGATGACGCAGAGCACGATGGCGACGGCGATGACGATCAAGGTCTGGCGCTTCGCCTGCTCGATCAGGACGATCGCTTCCTCGCGGAACTGGTAGCCGTCATCGGCGGCGAGCTGCGTCAGCGTCTCCAGCTTCTTGCGGATCTCAAGCGCGAGCGCGTCGCGGGCGGCTCCGGTCGGCTGCGCCATGCCGCGCATCGGGATGCTGGTCTGGCCGGCGCCGGCGACCCGGGCATCGATCGCCGCGCGCCGCCACACACCGATCAGCTCGCGCGTCTCATTCACCAGCGGATGGATCGCTTCCGAGATGCCGCGCTGGTCGACGACGCGAAGATCGTCGTCGAGGTCCTTGGCGCGCGCGACCAGCGACTGCATCTCGGTATCGCTCATCGCCTCGCCGGCGTCGCGATCGGCGAGCTCCAGCAGCGCGAAGTTGGTCTGCGCCGAGCGCGCATAGTTGATCGCCATCAGCGGGCGGTCGTAGAGGGTGACCGCGAGGTCGCCCATCGAGGAAGTGGTGAGCAGCGCCGAGAAGCCGAGCAGCGCCGCGGCAAAGGCGGCAAGGAGAAGGGCGCCGACGAGCTTGAGCTTGATCGACACCGGTCGGTCTTTCTTCGCCTACCTGACGACGACCTCGAGCCGCATCTTGGGATGGATGCGGCAGAGCACCTCGAAGGTGCCGGCGCGGCGGAAGACATGCGGCACACGCGTGCCCGGCGCCTGGCGCCCCAGATCGAAGGCGCCGCCGGCCGTCTCCGAATGCATGTTGTGGCCGTAATTGTCCTCGTTGGTGAAGACGAGGGTATCGCCGACGGCGAGTTCCACCCTGTTCGGCCGGAAGCCGAGATCCTTCTGCTCGACCACGACCTCCTTGGCGGCGAAGGCGCTCGCCGCCGCCAGCGCCGTCCAGGCGGCGCTCATCAGCCAGAATCCGGGCTTAGCCATCGGCCCTCCCATTCCCCCTACGGCGCGAAGCGCGCTCGGGATCAGTCTAACGCAATGTCAGCGCGAATCATTCCGCGCCGGCGTCAAAAATCGGTGCAGCGACCGCCGCGCTCCCAGTCGCCGTAGCGCGTCGGCTCAAGGCCGGTCGGCCCGCCGATCTCGTCGGGCTGCGCCGGTTTGGCGCCTTCCGGAGGCGGCGGCGGGGCCGTGTTCTCCTGCTTCGGGCGCGGAGCCGCCGGCGTCGGTCGCATTTCCCGGAAGGTCTTGGCCGGACTGGTCATATCCGCCCTTATAGGACCCTGGAAACGGTCCGCCAAGCCTTGAAGGAAGGGCCCCGACGGGCCACTTTCCTTGACGTCGGGCCCTTCGACCCGGCGTTGGGGAGAGATGAACGCACGTACCTTCCTTCTGATGGCGGCCATCACCGCCCTCTTTCTGGCCATCGGCTTCATGATCGGCGGCGAGGGCGGCATGCTGGTCGCGCTCGGCATCGCCGGCGCGATGAACCTGTTCGCCTACTGGAACGCCGACAAGATGGTGCTTTCCATGCACGGCGCGCAGGAGATCGACCGCAACACGCTGCCGTGGTTCTACGACATGGTCGCCAGGCTGGCCGAGCGCGCCGACCTGCCGATGCCGAAGGTCTACATCATCGATTCCGAGCAGCCGAACGCCTTCGCGACCGGCCGCAACCCGGAGAACGCCGCCGTCGCGGCCTCGACGGGGCTGCTGCGCCATCTCTCGACCGAGGAGGTCGCGGGCGTGATGGCGCATGAGCTCGCGCATGTGAAGAGCCGCGACACGCTGACCATGACCATCACCGCGACCATCGCCGGCGCCATCGGCATGCTCGCCAACATGGCCATGTTCTCGAGCTACTCGAACTCCGACAACCGCTCGAGCCCGCTCGGCCCGATCGGCGGCATCCTGCTGATGATCCTGGCGCCGATGGCCGCCATGCTCGTGCAGATGGCGATCAGCCGGACGCGCGAATACGAGGCCGACCGCGTCGGTGCGGAGATCGCCGGCCAGCCGATGTGGCTCGCCTCAGCGCTGTCCAAGATCGAGCAGGCGGCGCACGCGATCCCGAACCACACCGCCGAGCGCAATCCGGCGACCGCGCATCTCTTCATCATCAACCCGCTGCATGGCGGCTCGATGGACAACCTGTTCTCGACGCATCCTTCGACCGAGAACCGGATTGCGGCGCTGCGGGCGATGGCGGCCGAGATGGGCGGCGGCGGGCAGCCGCGCCGCTCGGGCAGCGTACCGTCTTCCTATGCCGCTTCGCGCCGCGGCCCCTGGGGCTGAGCATTGGCGCATAGTTCCGGACTGACGAAGTGAGCGACGCCCGCGGCGTCGCTCACTTCCTTCTCGACGAGGTCCTGAGGCGACGCCGGCCTCTCGACGAGGCCCTGGCCGAAGGCAGCCTCGACACACTCGATTCCCGCGACCGCGCCTTCTCGCGCCTCCTGGTGGCGACCGTGCTGCGCCGTCTCGGCCAGCTCGACGACCTGATCGCGCGCTTCGTCGAGAAGCCGCTGCCGGACAAGGCGGCGCCGGTCTTCGATGCGCTTCGCCTCGGCCTCGCCCAGCTCCTCGTCCTCGGCACCGCCGATCACGCCGCCGTCTATTCGAGCGTGCGCCTGCTGCAGGGCCGCTTCGACGGCTTCAAGGGCTTGGTCAACGCCGTGCTGCGCCGCGCTGCCCGCGAAGGCCAGCCGCTGCTCAAGGCACAGGACGCGGCACGGCTGTCGACGCCCGATTGGCTCTGGGAGTCCTGGAGCCGGGCTTATGGGGAGCAGACGGCGCGGGCCATCGCCGAAGCTCATCTTGCCGAACCGCCGCTCGACCTCTCCTTTCGCAAGGATGCGTGGCTGTGGGCGCCCAGGCTCGAGGCCGAGCTGCTGCCGACCGGAACGCTCCGCCGCTCCACCGGCGCGGTCGGCGAGCTTCCCGGCTTCGCCGACGGCCACTGGTGGGTGCAGGACGCCGCAGCCGCCCTACCGGTCCGGCTTCTCGGCGATGTCGCCGGCCGGCGTGTCGCCGATCTCTGCGCCGCGCCGGGCGGCAAGACGCTCCAGCTCGCGGTCGCAGGCGCCGCTGTCACCGCCGTCGACCGCTCGGCGCGACGGCTCGAGCGCGTGCGCGAGAATCTTCAGCGTCTTCGGCTCGACGCGAATCTCGTCGTCGCCGACGCCGCGGCCTGGCATCCGGCCGAGCCGCCCGACGCGATCCTGGTCGACGCCCCCTGCTCGGCGACCGGCACGCTTCGCCGCCATCCCGATGTCGCCCACCTCAAGACCCCCGCCGATGTCGGCCGACTCATGGCCGTCCAGGACCGCTTGATCGACCACGCGATCTCGTTGCTGTCGACCGGCGGAACACTGGTCTACTGCGTCTGCTCGCTCGAGATCGAGGAAGGTCCGCAGCGAATCGCCCGCCTTCTCGGCTCCGGCGCGCCGGTGGAGCTGGTGCCGGTGATGCCGACCGAAGTTCCGGCCGAGCTCATCCGCGACGGCTTCCTCCGCACACTCCCCTGCCATTGGAAGGATCGCGGCGGCATGGATGGATTCTTCGCGGCGCGCTTGCGCAAGCGCTGACGACGGGTGTTGATGCGTCCTGCGATTCACCGGCAGGAGCCTCGACCGTCATGGAACTCTGGCAATACGACGCGACCGATCTCGCGCGGCTGATTCGTCTCGGCCAGGTCTCGGCCAAAGAGGCGGTCACCGCCTGCCTCGCCCGCATCGATGCGGTGAATCCCAAGCTCAACGCCATCGTGCGCCGCATGGATGACGAAGCGCTGGCGCAGGCGGACGCCGCCGACGACGCCCGCAAGCGCGGTGAAAGTCTCGGCCCGCTGCACGGCGTACCCGTCACGACCAAGATCAACACCGACCAGAAGGGCCATCCGACCGACAACGGCGCGGTGGAGTTCAAGAACCTGATGGCGACGGAGGACGCGCCGGTCGTCGCCAATCTCCGCCGGTCGGGCGCCATCTTCGTCGGCCGCACCAACGCGCCCGCCTTCTCGATGCGCGCCTTCTCCGACAACGCCCTGCACGGCCGCACCTACAACCCGCTCGACCGCGACGTCAGCCCCGGCGGCTCTTCCGGCGGAGCGGGTGCCGCGACGGCCGTGGGCATGGGCGCGATCGCGCATGGCAACGACATCGGCGGCTCCGTGCGCATCCCGGCCTATTGCAACGGCGTCGTGGCCCTTCGCGTCGGCCTCGGCCGCGTTCCCGCCTTCAATCCCTCGGCAACGGCACCGCGACCGATCGGTGCGTTGCTGATGGCGACCCAGGGACCGCATACGAGGACGGTGCGCGACGCCCGCCTCGCTCTGGAAGTCATGGCGAAGGGCGATCCGCGCGACACGCGGTGGGTCGACGCGCCTATCGTCGGACCGGCGCCGCCCCGGCCCTTGCGGATCGCCATCGCGCCGGTGATCCCCGGCGGCTTCACGCATCCGGCGCAGTCTGAAGCCGTGCGCCGTGCAGGCCGCCATCTCGCCAACGCCGGGTATGTCGTCGAAGAGATGCTGCCGCCCGATGTCGAGGAAGTGGTCCGCGTCTGGCACGTGATCGGTTCGGGCGATGTGTTTCGCCCGCTCGGCCCGATCATCGAGAAATACGGCGATGCCAATGCCGTAAAATCCTATCAGCTCTGGCGCGAGCTCTCGCCGCCGCCCAACGATCCGAATGCCGTGCTGGAGGCCTATTCGCAGCGCGACCTTCATCTCTTCCGCTGGCAGAGCTTCTTCCAGAACCACATGGCCGTCGTCATGCCGACGCTCTGCGACCTGCCACCGCCGGTCGACCAGGACCTGACGCTCGACGGCCAGCGGAAGATCCTCGATGCGCTGCGCGTGAGCTTCCTCGCCCCTGCCCTCGGCCTGCCCGGCCTTGCTGTGCCGGTCGGCTCACATGGCCATCTGCGTACCGGCGTGCAGATCGTGACGGGCCGAATGAGGGAGGATCTCGCGCTCGATGCAGGCGAGGTCATCGAGGCGGCGGAAGGCCTCGTCAGGCCTGTCGACCCCGCCTGGTAGGAGAGGCTGGACGATTCGCGATCTAAGCGCGATTTCGGATCGTTCTGCCGCGGCTTCTCGGCGCTTGCGGAGTCTTCGAGGCCGCTGATAAACAGCCTCATGGCCCTTCGCCTCGCGCCGTCGATTCTTTCCGCCGACTTCTCGCGCCTCGGCGAGGAGATACGCGCGATCGACGCCGCCGGTGCGGACTACGTCCACATCGACGTGATGGACGGCCATTTCGTGCCGAACCTCACCATCGGCCCCTCGGTCGTGAAGGCCCTCCGCCCGCATTCGAAGAAGACCTTCGACGTGCACCTGATGGTGACGCCGGTCGATCCCTATATTGCCGCCTTCGCCGAGGCCGGCGCCGACATCATGACGGTGCATCCGGAATCGGGACCGCACCTGCACCGCACGATCCAGTCGATCAAGGCGCTCGGCAAGAAGGCCGGCGTCTCGCTCAATCCCGGGACGCCGCCTGAAGCGGTCGACTATGTGCTCGGCGACATCGACCTCGTGCTGGTGATGACGGTCAATCCCGGCTTCGGCGGCCAGAGCTTCATCGCGAGCCAGCTCGACAAGATCCGCGCCATGCGCGAGCGCATCGACAGGAGCGGCCGTAAGATCGACCTCGAGGTCGATGGCGGCATCAATGCCGAGACGGCGCGCCTGGCCGTCGCCGCCGGCGCCGATGTCCTGGTGGCCGGCACCGCCGCCTTCAAAGGCGGCCAGGACCGTTACGTCGAGAACCTTGCCAAGCTGCGCGGCTGATGAGTGACCCCAGCGGGTTCCGGCGACTTCTCTATCGTACGCCTGTCTATCGCTGGCTGATCCGGCCGCGGCGGCCCGCCGACATCGCCACGCCGCTCACCAGCCTCTGGCCCGGCGATGCCGCGCGCGGCCGAGCGCTGGTCGATGACGAGCTTGCGCTCGGTGGGCGCGCCTTCACGCTTCCCGACAATGGCTGGGCGCCTGCCGATGCGCCGATCGAGTGGCGTGCCGCGCTCGACGGCTTCGACTGGCTGATCGACCTTCGCGACCTCGGCGGCGATCTCGGCCGACGTCGCGCACGCGAGCTGGTCGGACGCTGGCTCGACCGCCATCCGCGCTGGGACCCGCTCGCCTGGCGCCCAGACATCGCCGGCAGCCGGATCTCCTCATGGCTCAGCCATCACGGCTTCTTCTGCGCTTCGGCCGATGACGAGTTCCGCGAGCGCGTCCTAGACAGCCTCGCCTCCCAGGCGCGCCACTTGGCGAGAACGGTCGACGATGCGCCGGCGGGCGCCGCGAAGATCGCCGCGACCAAGGGGCTCGTGCTCGCCGCCGTCGGGCTCAGCGGACTCGAATCCCTGCTGACCCCGGCGCTGGCACGGCTCGACACGGCGCTTGCCGCGCAGATTCTCGCCGATGGCGGCCACGCCTCGCGCAGCCCCTCGCTCCACCTCGCCGTGCTGCGTGACCTCATCGAGATCCGCCAGGCGCTCCGCCTCGCGCGCATCTCGCTGCTGCCATCCCTGGTCCAGGCGATCGAGGCGATGTCGGCGATGCTCCGCTATCTTCGCCACGGCGATGGGGGCCTGGCGCTCTTCAACGGCTCGAACGAGGAGCCCGGCTCGCTGATCGACGCGGTGATCCAGCAATCCGAGAGCCGCTCGCGGCTCGCGGTCGACGCGCCAGACTTCGGCATCGAGCGCCTGCATGCCGGACGGACGACGCTCTTCGTCGATTGCGGCGACGGCGCCGCCACCGACAACCGGCTCCATGCGGGGCCGCTGTCCTTCGAGCTCTCGGTCGGGCGCGAGCGCCTGATCGTCAACCTGAGCGGCGCCGC
>VGEH01000099.1 GCA_016869375.1 Alphaproteobacteria bacterium
GGGCGTGTCGATGCAGGAGGAGGGGCTGGTGATGGCGAGCCAGCACTCGGCCTTCTTCTTCGACAATCTCGGCTACCACGATATCGAGCACATGGAAGCGGGCGTCGAGGGCCGCGACATCCTCGCCAACGATCTCGGCCAGCACCGCGCGCTGATCATGCGCAACCATGGCCTCCTCACCACGGGCCGCACCGTCGCCGAGGCCTTCTTCATCATGCACACGCTCGAGCGTGCCTGCGCGGCGCAGATCGCGGCGCAGTCGGGTGGCGCCAGGGTGCGGCGCATGAGCGACAAGACCTGCGGCTGGTTCAGCGAGTTCTTCCGCAACGCCACGCTCAAGCACGCGACCATGGGCTGGCCGTCGCTGCTTTCGACGCTCGAGGAGAGCGACCCGGACTACAAGATCTGACGAGCCGGCCATGCCCGATACGCATCTGATCCAAGTGCCGTCGATGAAGGACTGGGTGTCGCCGGAGGAATGGCAGATGCGGGTCGATCTCGCCGCCTGCTATCGCCTGGCGGCGCGGTATGGCTGGGTCGACCTGACCGGCACGCATATCTCGGCGCGGGTCGCGGCGCCGGCGGGGCAGCATCACTTCCTGATCAACCCGCACGGGCTCCTGTTCCAGCAGGTGACCGCCTCCAACCTGGTCAAGATCGACCAGGACGGGCGCAAGATCCAGGAGAGCCCCTATCCGGTGAATCCGGCGGGCTTCGTCATCCATTCCGCCATTCACATGCGGAACGAGGAGGCGATCTGCGTCTTCCATTCGCACACGGTCGCCGGCATGGGCGTGTCGATGCAGGAGGAGGGGCTGGTGATGGCGAGCCAGCACTCGGCCTTCTTCTTCGACAATCTCGGCTACCACGATATCGAGCACATGGAAGCCGGCGTCGAGGGCCGCGACATTCTCGCAAACGATCTCGGCACGCGCCGCGCGCTGATCATGCGCAACCATGGGCTCCTGACCACCGGCCGCACGGTCGCCGAGGCCTTCCAGATCATGCACTGGCTGGAGCGGGCCTGCGCCGGGCAGATCGCGGCTCAGGCGAGCGGCGCCAAGCTTCGGAAGATGAGCGACCGGACCTGCGAGCCCTTCAGCGCGTTCTATCGCAGCACGAGCCTCAAGCGCGGCGCGATGGCATGGCCGTCGCTGCTGACAACGCTCGAGACGAGCGATCCGGACTATAAGAACTGAGCCGGACCTACATCAACCCGAACATCTTCTCGCCCGCGACCGGCACGTCGGCGACGAGGATGGAGCCGGTTTCGGATTCCGTGATGTAGAGCTGCTTCCACTCCGGCCCGCCATAGGCGAGGTTCGTGGTCATCAGGCCGGTGCAGGAGCGGACGCGCCAGGTCGGCTCGCCTAGCTTGTCGAAGATGAACACCGAGCCCATGCGGTTGACCGCGACGGCGAGCCCGCCGTCTTGGTCCATCGCGAGGCCGTCGGGGCCGGAGTAGCCGCCGGAGAAGGTCTGGAAGGCGCCGAGCCGGTCGACGCGGCCATCCTTCATGATGCCGCAGCGCCAGACCTGCGGGCCGAAGGTGATGGCGATGAAGAGATGCGTCTCGGTCGGGTTCATGACGATGCCGTTCGGGCTCGGCGCGTTGTCGATCAGGAGGTCGAGCCTGCCGTCGGCCGTGTAGCGGAACACGCGGCCGCTCGGATCGCGGAGATCGGTCGAGCCCTGGTCGGTGAAGTAGAGATCGCCGTTCGAGCGGAAGAAGAGGTCGTTGACACCCTTGTAGCCGGGGATCCTGTCGCGGCCGAGGAAGGCGGCGACCTTCCCTGAGACCGGGTCCATCCGCATGATCCCGTTCTCGCGGTCGGCGATGAAGATCTCGCCCGATTTGTGAAACTTGAGCCCGTTCGGCACGCCCGGGTATTCGGCGGCGATCTCGACGCGCTTGTCGGGGCGGATGCGGAGGATCTGGCCGAAAGGCGCGTTGACGACGTAGAGGTTGCCGTCGCGGTCGAAGCTCGGGCCTTCGAGGAAGGAATGGATCGGCCGGCCGACATGCCGCTCGGTCCAGGCATTGGAGCGCGGCTTTAAGGCCAGCGCGTCGACGATGCTGACATGAAGCCGGGTCGGCAGGTCCATCGGCGGCGCGTAGAGGCTCACGCTCAGTCCTTGACGCCGCCGGAGGTGAGACCGGTGACCATGTACTTGCGTACCGAGAAATAGAGCGCGGCGGGCGGGATCGAGTAGAGCACGCCGACGGCCATCAGCAGCGGCCAAGGCGCGGAATCGTCGGAGCGGAAGAGGCCGAGGGTCACCGTCAGCGTCACGCGTGTCTCGTGGCTCAAGATCAGGAAGGCGTAGAGATATTCGTTCCAGGCGTGCAGAAGCGCGAAGGTACCGATCGCGATCATCGCCGGGCGGATCAGCGGCAGGTAGACGAGGCAGAAGATCTGCCAGCGGCTGGCGCCGTCGACCATCGCCGCCTCGTCGAGCATGAAGGGGATGCTGTCGGCGTAGTTGCGCAAGACCCAGATCGCATAAGGCGTGGTGAAGGTGACGACGGCGAAGACCAGGCCCCACTGGCTGTCGAGCAGCCCGTAGAAGGCGAGCACCTGGTAGAAGGGGATGGCGAGAAAGGCCGCCGGAATCAGGTATGTGGCCAGCGCCAGGTTGTTGACGAAGGGAGCGAAGCGGAGCTTGAGGCGGCCGACGGCGAAGCTCGCCAGGCTCGCCACGGCGAGGACGACGATCAGGCTCGCCGCGGCGATGAAGGCGCTGTTGAAGAGCTGCCGCCAGAAATAGGTGAGGTAGTGGTTCTCCTGGCGGAAGACGGTGGCGTAGTTGCCCAAGGTCGGGTTGTCCGGCCAGAACTTGCCGGCGAAGATCGCGTTCACCGGCGTGATCGACATGATCAGCATGTTGTAGAGCGGCGCCATCGTCCAAAAGAAGATGACAATGCCGAGCAGCACGAGCCCGATCTGCTCGAGGACGCGGCGGGTCATTGCTGGCGCCCTCCGGCCTTGGAGAGGCGGCGGGTCAGCAGGATCACCAGCGGCACCAGGATCGGCACCGCGCTCACCATGGTGACGATGCCGGCTTCGAAATCGGCCTGCCGGAAGGCGTAGCGGATGCCCATGGTGGCGAGCGTGTTGGTGCGGTCGGCAGGACCGCCGCCGGTCAGCAGGTAGACGCTGTTGAAGTCGCCCAGCGACCAGATCGTGGTCAGCATGGTCGATGTGAGGAACAGGGCCTTCAGCTGCGGCCAGGTCACGTGGCGGAAACGTTGGATGGCGGTGGCACCGTCGACCGCGGCGGCGTCGTAGAGATCGCGCGGGATCGCCATGCGGCCGGCGACAAGGATCATCGTCCAGAAGGGCAGGTACTTCCAGATATGGACGGCGATGATCGAGGAGAGTCCGTAGGCCGGGTTGGTGAGCCAGTTCGGTCCGTCGATGTGGAAGAGATCGAAGATGAGGGTGTTCACCATCCCCCACTCGGAATTCAGCATCCAGCGGATCGACATGATCGAGGGGATGTGCGGCACCGCCCAGGGCAGCAGGAAGAAGGCACCGAGGATGCGGATCCAGAGATTGGGCAGCGCGAAGAAGCCTGAGAGGAACAGCGCCAGGATCATCTTCAGGTTCACGCCGACCAGGAGGAAGATCAGCGTGTTCCAGGCCGTCCGCCAGTAGATCGGATCGTCGAAGATCCGCGCATAGGCCTTGAGGTCGGTCGCGAGCCAGATCGCGTAGCCGATCGGGTAGGCGACGAACAGCACGAAGACGATGATGTACGGAAAGAGGAAGAAGAGCCCCCAGGCCGTGTCGCTCGCGATCAGCGGCGGGCGGGGCAAAGCGGGCGTCGCGGAGGACGCGGGGATCGCCTGGGTCATGGCGTGAGGGAAGGAGGGGCGGCGGAGCAAGGGCTCCGCCGCCCGAAGATCAGCTCATCACCTTGGTCATGCGGTCGATCAGCTCGTCGACCGCGCGCTCGGTCGTCCAGCCATCGACGGTGATGCGGCCCAGCATCTTGCCCCAGAGCTGCTCGGCCATGACCTTGGCGTAGGCGCGGTTGTAGGTCTGCGGGAAGGGCTTGTTCTGCGCCTGGGTGAACTGGCGATAGGCGGCCGAGCGGTGCGGATCGGCCGGATCCTTGTAGAAGGCATCCTCGATCAGCGCCGGCATGACCGGCCAGAAGCGGCCGTTCATCGCCTTCAGCATCGGCCCCATGTTCTCGGGCGTCAGGAACAGCTTCATGAAGGACTTGGCGTTGTCGATGTTCTTCGACTGCTTGAAGATCAGGATCTGCTTGACCGAGATCATCGTCGGCGTCGGCTTGCCGTCGGGGCCGTTCGGCCACGGCACGGTGCGCATGTTCTGGTAGTAGTTGTCCCGCGCGTTGGCGAGCTGGGACATCGGGATCGACAGCGTCGGGTTCATCGCCACGAGGTTCTTCTTGTTGACGAAGGAGACGTTGTCGTCGGCGCCGCCCCAGTTGACCGCGTCCGGCGGCGAGCACTGGCTCTTGATCGGCTTCACGTAGGAATCGATCGCCTGGATCACGCGCTTCCTGATCTCGGGCTCGGCGATGCGGAGCTTGCCGTCGGGCGCCACGACCTCGGCGCCGTAGGCGTTGAGATAGATATGCACGTTGAAGAACGGATCGTTCGAGGAGGTCGAGGAGCCCTGGCCGATGCCGTAGATGCGGTTGCCCTTGGCGCGCAGCGCCGGCTGCACCTTCGTGCACTAGAAGTCGAAGAAGGGCTCCCAGGAATTCGGCACGTCGGATTCCTTGAAGCCCGCCTGCTCGAGCAGGTCCTTCCAGTAGTGCACATGCGGCGACATCTGGAAGAACGGCATCGCGTAGTAGGATTTCTTGCCGGTCTTGCCGTTGAGGAACTGGAGCGAGTCGAGCACGCCCGACTGGATCTGGCCCTTGATCGGCTCGATCACGTCGGAGACGTCGGCCATGAGATCGTCATAGGCCCAGGTCGGCGTATAGGCGAGGTCGTAGGAGAAATCGTAGGTGAGGTCGGGTGGCAGGCCCGCCTTGAGGGCCGGGATCGTCTTCGCCTCGGTGTCGCCGGAGGCGTAGAAGCTGACATCGACCTTCTTGCCGGTCTGCTTCTCCCAGGCGGCGACCACCGCCTTGAAGGCGTCGTCCTCGGCTTGGGTGACGCCCTTGGTCCACCAGATCACGAGGTCCTGGGCCGAGGCGGGCAGCGCCATCGGCAGGCTGACGGCGGCGGCGAGGACGAGTGTGCGAAAGGCGCGCATGGCTTCCCCCGAAGTTTCTCGTAAGGAAAGCCTGTCACGCGCGGGACCGGCGGGTCAAACCCGCGCCGGCAGTCAGCGAAATCTAGGCGTAGCCGGGAATCCGGAGCTCGATCAGGTGGTCGACGACGTTGCGCCCCGAGGCTTTGTTCTCGGCGGCGAGCAGGATGGCGCGCCTCTGCTCGGGCGAGTCGACATGGCCCCAGACATGAACCGCCTCCTTGTCGACGATGATGTTGGCATGGGCGCCGATGGCGAAGGGCAGCCGCGCGAGCTCGGCGATCACCTCGTTGCGGACCGTGGCATCGTCGGCCTGGCGGCGGCCCCATGACGGCTCGACCGCGATCAGCGCCCGCATGATGTCGGCGCGGCTGACGATGCCGACCAGCCTGCGGTCGCGCACGATCGGCACTCGCTTGATCCGCTTCGACTCGAGCAGGCGGGCGATCTCGCCGAGATCGGCCGACTCCGCGATCGTGATCGCCGGCTTGGTCATGACGTCGCGGGCGGTGCGGCCATGCGTCTTGATGTAGTCGCCGGCGAGCGAGCGCTCGCTGGAGACGAGGTCGAGCCACCATGACCGGCGATCGGTGCCGAGCTCGGCGCGACGGACCAGATCGCCTTCGCTGACCACGCCCAGCACATGATCCTCGTCGTCGACGACCGGCACCGCGCTGATCCGGCGGTCCCACATCTCATGCGCGATCTCGCGGATCGGCGCCTCCGGCGAGGCGACGACGACATTGGTGGTCATCACATCGGCTGCCTTCATGGCACTCTCCCGGCGATCGAGACAAGAACGCCGAAACCGCCGCGGCGGTTGCGCCGCCTCAGACGGAAGCGGGCATCCGCCATTCCGAGAGGTTGTCGACGACGCTGTCGACGCCGCGGGTGTTCTCGGCGATCACGCGGATCGCGGAGCGCTCGGCCGCCGATTGCACATGACCCCAGAGGTGAACCTCGCCGCCTTCGACGAGGACGTTGATCTTGTCGGCCTCGATGAAGGGCTGGCGGCCGATCGTCTCGACGATCGCGGCGCGGATCGCCTCGTCATCGACCGTCCGCTTGCGGCCCCAGGTCTTTGCCGCGACGATCAGGGCGCGAACGATGTCCGTCCGGCTGACGATGCCGATCAGCTGCCCGTCGCGAACCACAGGCACCCGCTTTATCCGCTTGGTATCGAGAAGCTCCGCAATGTCCACGACGTCGGTCTGCTCTTCGACGGTGATCGCCGGCTCGGTCATCACGTCCTTGGCGGTGCGACCGTTGGCCTTGACGAAATTCCGCGCCATCGCCTCGTTGCTGGCGAAGAAGTCCAGCCAGCGCGCGCGAGGGCCGGTACCCAGCTCGACGCGGCGCAGAAGGTCGCCCTCGCTGACGATGCCGAGGACCCGGCCTTGGCCGTCGACGACGGGGACGGCGCTGATCTCGCGGTCGGCGAGGATCATCGCGATATGGTTGATCGGGGTGTCCGGCGTGACGGTGCAGACGGCGAGGCTCATGACGTCTTTGGCGCGCATGCGGGGCTCCTGAGTTTGATGCCCATCATGGCCACCGGAGAGCGGAAAGCCTTGATCTGCGTCAAACGCCCGGGTTGATCCAGATCAAGGATTTTGTGGGGCAGCCAGGTGAAGATGCTTTCCAGATGCAGCGCCGCAGCTCTCCCTGATGCGGATGCTGTAGCCCTGTAGGCTTCCCCCCAGCCCGCACGGCTTTGACGCGATCGCCTGCTCCCAGGCGATCGCGTCCTTCTGCCTGCAACGATCAGGTAGCGCAGACCTCTGCGCCGATTATGATGCGCTTGGCGCGGCATCACTCACGGGGAAGCCATGACACTGTTCGATCTGAAGGGCCGGGTCGCGATCGTGACCGGCGGCAATGGCGGCATCGGGCTCGGCATGGCCAAGGGCCTCGCCGGCGCCGGTGCGGCGGTCGTCGTGGTCGGGCGCAACGACAAGAAGAACAAGGAAGCGGCAAAGGAGCTGGAGAAGCTCGGCGTCGCCGTCTCGACCCAGGTGGTCGACGTCGCCAAGGAGGCGGGCTGCCGCAAGATGGCCGAGGAGGCGAGGAAGGCCCATGGCCGTATCGACATCCTGGTCAACAACGCCGGCACGAACATCCGGAAGCAGCCGCAGGAGTACACCGACGAGGAATGGCACCTGCTGATCGACACCAACCTGACCAGCGCCTTCCACTGCTCGCGCGCTGTCTACGAGACGATGAAGGCCGGCGGCGGCGGCAAGATCATCAATATCGGCTCGATGATGTCGATCTTCGGCGCCTCCTTCACCGCACCCTACGCGGCGACCAAGGGCGGCATGGTACAGATGACGCGCGCCTTCGCCTGCGCCTGGGCCAAGGACAACATCCAGGTGAACGCGGTGCTGCCGGGCTGGATCGACACCGACCTGACGCGGAAGGCGCGCGAGCAGGTGGGGGGCCTGCATGAGCGCGTGCTGGCGCGCACGCCGGCCGGCCGCTGGGGAACGCCCGACGATCATGCCGGCATCGCCGTGTTCCTCGGCGGTCCCGGCTCCGACTTCGTCACCGGCACGGCGATTCCGGTCGATGGCGGTTACTCGGTCCAAGGCTGATGCCCGAGATCACGACGCTCACGGCCGGCGGATCGAGCGTCGCCATCGCCGGCGACGGCGCCGAGCTTCGCTCCTGGCGGCCGAAAGGCGGGCCTGAGCTCATCTGGCACGGAGACTATGTGCACTGGCCGTTCTGGGCGCCGGTGCTGTTCCCGATCGTGGGCTCGCTGAAGGACGACCGCTATCGCTGGCGGGGCCAGAGCTACGGCATGTTCCGCCACGGCTTCACGCGCTTCCGCACCTTCGCGCGCACATCGGTCGATGCGGAGCATGTAACCTACGTGCTCGAGGACGATGCGGCGACTCGCGCCGAGTATCCCTTCGCCTTCCGCCTGACCCTCGACTACGAGATCGACGAGGCCGGCCTCGACATCGGTTTCGCGGTCGAGAACCCGGGCAAGGAACCGATGCCCTTCGCCGTCGGCTTCCACCCGGCCTTCCACTGGCCCTTCGCGGGCGGCGCGAAGGAAGACTATCGCGTCGAGTTCGACCAGGAGGAGGCGGCGGAGGTACCGGAGCTGACCACGGTCGGTCTGGTCAAACGCGGCACGCGTCCGTCGCCGCTGAATGGAAGGCGCCTCGACCTCATGCCCGATCTCTTCACCGGCGGCGCCTTCGTCTTCGCCGACGCCAAGAGCCGCGAGATGAGCTTCATCGCCAGGGACGGCTCGGCGATCGTCATCACCGCCGAAGGCTTCCCGCATCTCGCGGTCTGGACCAAGGTGACGGCGCCGTTCCTCTCGCTCGAGACCTGGACCTCGTTCTCCGACGCCGAGGATTGCGACGGCGACCTGGCGACGAAGCCCGGCATGCGCTGGCTTCCGCCCGGCGAAACGGCGCGGCATCGCGTCCGCTTGGCTTGGCACGGCCCGTCGCGCTAGGCTTCACGTCTCTCCCTACATCCGCGGATTCATCCCATGATCGATCATCGTTGGCGGCGCGTGCTCATCACGGGCGCGGCCGGCCGCATCGGCACGACCCTGCGCAACGGGTTGGTCGGGCGCCATGACACCTTCCGCCTGATCGACCGCCGGCCGATCGCCGACGTCCGTGCCGACGAGGAGGCGATCGTCTGCGAGATCTCGGACAAGGCGGCGCTGGCCCGCGCGGTCGAAGGCGTCGATGCGATGATCCATCTGGCCGGCGCGCCGGATCCAAAGGATTTCGAGCGCATGTACGAGGTCAATGTCCGCGGCCTCTTCGACATCTTCGAGGCGGCGCGCAAGGCCGGCGTGAAGCGCATCGTCTTCGCTTCGACCAACCACACCTACGGCATGTATCCCGTCGAGCACGGCATGACCGAGCTGGATCCGGTGCGCCCGGACAGCTTCTACGGCGTCACCAAGGTCTTCGGCGAGGCGATGCTTCGCTATTATTTCGACAAGCACAGCATCGAGTCGGTCAGCGTCCGCATCGGCAGCTTCGAGAAGCGGCCGAGCCAGCAGCGCCATCTCTCCACCTGGTTCAGCCACGGCGACACCGTCGAGCTGTTCGACCGCGCGCTGAAGCAGCCCGAGGTCGGCGCCGCCATCGTCTTCGGCATGTCGAACAACAAGCGCCTCAAGATCAAGCACCCGAACTGGGAGGCGATCGGCTTCAAGCCGACCGACGATGCCGAGACCTGGCTCGACCAGCTCAAGAGCGAAGGCGTCGATGTCGACGGGCCGCTCGAGTGGAAGCTGCATGGCGGCATGTACGAGCCGCCGGAGTTCTAAAGCGTTCCGAGCAGGAAGCGGCGGTTGATCGGCTGAACCGGGCGCGCGTTGTTGGCGAAGATCTGCGCGAACTGCTTGATCTGGGCCTCCGACGCCTCGATCGGCTCGCGATAGACCGTCCACAGCACGCCTTCGGTGCAGGGTGGTGCGGTGAGCGAGCCGTAATAGCGGAAATAGGTGGAGTTGGCCGGCAGCAGCCGGTCGGGGTTCACCGACACGCTCGTCCACTTCTCGGGCGCGGGACGCGGCGGCAGCACCGACCAGATCGACTGCAGCGTCTGGTTGGCGGCGCCGGCGCGGATAAGGACGCCGATCATCGCGATCTCGCCGCTCTTGGCGCGATGGAAGAGCTGCAGCTCCATCGCGAACCGCTCGCCGGCGATCAGATGCTCGCTCGGATTTCGGAACTGGTAATGCGTGAGCTCGAAGGTGAGCTCGCCGATCTGCACCTGGCTTGCCGGCAGGCAATTGACGCGGATGGTACGGCCCGTGTTGAGGATGCGCACCGGCATGCGCTTGTAGGCGAAGGACAGGCCGGGCAGATCGGCGCGGACGGCGCCGCGAAGATCGATGGGCGACTGCGCGAGGCCGGCGCCGCAGGCCTGGAACTCAGGCGACAACTTAGCCCATTCCGACGGGCCCGAGCTTCCCTCGTAGCTCCACGCCGGCTCGGATGCGGTCTGCGCGGCGGCGCCGAGGGGCGAGAGCGCCGCGGCGGCGCCCAGGGCTGCTCGCAAAGCAGACCGCCGATCGTGCATGCCGTTCCTCCGGAGCGTTCCTCCCGGCGGAATTCTAACGCACGCATGCTCGCCGGGGCAGGGGCGCCCTGCTAGGTTGGCGATCTCCCGTTCCAGAATCGGCGGTAATCCCGTGTCCGAATCCCATATCCTTGCCTCCTGGGCCACCAACGCGTCGGCCTGGACCAAGGCCGTCCGCAATCGCGAGATCCCGAGCCGCGTGCGTGCGACCGATGCCGCGGCCATCGCCGCCGTCGTCGATCGCAAGCCGCGCACGGTGCTCGATCTCGGCTGCGGCGAAGGCTGGCTCGCGCATGAGCTCGCCAATCGTGGCTTCGACGTGCTCGGCGTCGATGCGATTCCGGCGCTGATCGAGCGCGCGAAGGAGGGGGGCAAAGCCCGCTTCGAGGTTGCCGGGTACCAGGATATCACCGAATCGGGCCTCGGCGGCCGCCGTTTCGACCTGATCATCTGCAACTTCGCGCTCTTCGGCGAAGACAGCGTGCCGAAGCTCATCAAGCGTATCCCGGATCTGCTGCAGCCGGGCGGTGCCTTCGTCGTGCAGACGCTGCACCCGCTCATCGCCACCGGCGACCAGCCCTATGTCGAAGGCTGGCGCAAGGGCAGCTGGGCCGGCTTCTCCGACGCCTTCAGCGATCCGGCGCCGTGGTACTTCCGTCCCCTCGGAGCCTGGATCGCGATGTTCCCCGCGGCCGGCCTCAAGCTCGTCGAGATGCGCGAGCCGGTCGATCCGCAGACCGGCAAGCCGGCATCGGTGATCTTCATCGCCCAGGCGGCATGACGGCGCTCCTCCGCGAGGGTCCTTTTCGGATCGTCTGGGCGATCGGCGGCCTGGCCGGCCTGATGCGCTGGCTCGATATGCTGGCGGTTGGCGTCTATGTCTTCGAGGTCACGGCCTCGCCCTTCCTGGTCGCGGTGATCACGCTGGCGCGTTTGATGCCGATGCTGGCCGGCGCTTTCATCGGCGCGCTCGCCGAACGCGTGCCGCTCAAGCGCATGCTCCTGGTCCTGCTGGGCTCGATCACGGTTGTCTATACCGTGCTGGCGACCTTGGCCTTCAGCGGCTGGCTCGAGATCTGGCACATCGGCATCGGCGCCATCCTGGTCGGCCTCTACTGGGCGAGCGAAATGTCGGTCCGACGCACGCTGCTCAGCGAGATCGCCGGTACCGAGCGCCTGGGCGCGGCGATGGGCCTGGACTGGGCGGCGGTCAACTCGACGCGTCTGATCGGCCCGCTCACCGGCGGCATCATCTATGCCCAGTTCGGCATCGGCGCGATCTTCCTGGTCGGCGCCGTCATGTTCGGCATCTCGGCGCTGATGGCGCTCGCGCTGAAAGCCGGAACGGCGGCGCGCGGCAAGAGCGGGAAGGGGGTTCTCGCCAATATCGCCGACGGGCTTCGCCTCGCCGCGACCCGGCCGGCGATCCTGGGCATTCTCGCCGTGACCGTGGTCATGAACGCGCTCGCCTTTCCCTATTCGAGCATGGTGCCGGTAATCGGCAAGGACGTGCTCAACGCCGCGCCCGCGGCGGTCGGCCTGCTGACCTCGGCGGAAGGCATCGGCGCGCTGCTCGGTTCCTTCATCCTGGCGCAGGTGGTGCGCCCTGCCTGGTACGGGCGGACCTTCGTGATCGGCTCGGCAGTGTGCCTTTCGGGCGCGCTGATCTTTGGGCTCTCGTCCAGCTACACCCTGTCGCTGTTCATCCTGGTCGCGCTCGGCCTCGGTTCCTCCGGCTTCGCCACCATGCAGTCGACCATGATGCTGACCTTCGCGCCGCCGGAGCAGCGCTCCCGCATGATGGGCGTCTTGAGTTCGACCATCGGCACCGGGCAGATCGGCTATCTGCACATGGGCCTGCTGGCCGATCATTTCGGCGCTCCCTGGGCGGTTGCCATCAGCATGGCCGAGGGGCTGATCTTGCTCGGGCTTTGCGTGAAGTTCTGGCCCGTCCTCTGGCGCGGCGACTGAAGCGGCGCTATAGCGTCTGTCGATGCAGGGAGCGTCGTCCTTCTGGCAGCGATGGGAGCTGCCGACCTGGGGGCTGGCCGGGGCCATCTACGGGGCCTGGGCCGTGCTGACCCTGGGCTGGGCCACGGTGCCAGCCTGGGTCGCAATCCCGGCGATGGCCTGGCTGCTTGCCTGGCACGGCTCCTTCCAGCACGAGACCATCCACGGCCACCCGACCCGCAACCGGCGGATCAACGGCGCGATCGGCGGTATCCCGCTGGCGCTGTGGCTGCCCTACGAACTCTACCGGTCGAGCCATCTGGTCCATCATCGCGACGAGGACCTGACCATCCCGCGCGTCGATCCCGAATCCTACTACGTGCCGATCGATGACTGGGAGCGCGCGACCGGCACGACCAAGGCGGTGCTGACCTTCAACCACACGCTGCTCGGCCGGCTCACCATCGGCCCGGCGATCGCGCTCTGGCGCTTCCTGTGCAGCGAGTTCAAGGCGCTGCTGCGGGGACGTCACCTAAGGGCCTGGCTGCCGCATCTTCTGCTCTCGGCCGTCGTCGTCCTCTGGCTCGAACGCTGCGGCGTTCCGGTCTGGCAGTACCTGATCGCGATCTATCTCTCGATCTCGCTGACGCTGATCCGCTCCTTCGCCGAGCACAAGGCGTCGACGGAGGCGCAGGGACGCACCGCCGTGATCGAGGCGGCGTGGCCGATGGCGATCCTCTTCCTCTACAACAACCTGCATGCGCGCCATCACGCGCGGCCGGACCTGCCCTGGTACGCGCTCGCCGCCTTCCACCGCTCGCAGCCGGAATGGAAGGGCCTCGCCTATCGCGGCTACGGCGAGGTCCTCGGCCGCTTCCTGGTGAAGCCGGTCGACCGCCCGATCCGCTTCATGGATGGCGCTTAGCGATATCGCAGCCGCTGGCCGAGGCCCATCCGCTTCGCCTTCTCCAGCATCGCCGCGCCGAGTGCGACATCGGAGAGCGAGAGGCCGCGATGCCAGAAGAGGATGGTCTCATCTTCGCGCTCGCGGCCCTTCTTCTTGCCGGTGACGATCTCGCAGAGCTCGCCATGCAGCGTCTTCTCGCTGAGCCTGCCTGAATTGACATGAGCGCGGAGCGCGCCGAACTTGCCGGCGCGCGCCTGGCCCCAATCGTCCATCACCATCTTGTCCATGATGTCGGTGAGCGAGAGTTCGACCGCGCTCATCGTGCCGTAGGGCATGACCAGAGCGCCCTTCTTGATCCACTCGGTCTTCAGCATCGGTTCGGGCTTGGTCAGGCGCGAGGCCTCGACGACGATGTCGGCGCCCTCGACACAGCTCTTCCAGTCCTCGGTGACGACGACCTTCTTCTCGAGATCCTTCTCGAGTCGCGCACCGAAGGCATTGCGGCTCTCCGGGCGGCGCGAATGAACGCGGATCTCGTCGAAATCGAAGATCCGGTCCATCAGGCGCACGTTCCAGTAGGCGGTGCCGCGCGCACCGACATGCCCGAGGATCTTCGAGCTCTTGCGCGCAAGATGCTTGGCGCCGAGCGCGGTCACCGCGCCGGTGCGCATGTCGGTGATGTCGGCCGCATCGATCACCGCGATCGGCGCGCCGGTCTTGGGATCGAAGAGGTTGAGCAGGGCCAGCTCGGACGGCAGGTCGTGCTTATAGTTCTCGTGGAAATCGCCGACGATCTTCACGCCCGCCAGGTTCAACGGCTGGATGTAGCCGCGAAGCACGTTGAAATGCCCGGGGAAGCCCGGATCGGGGACCAGATGCGTGCGCGGCTCGATCACCGCCTGTCCCGATCCCTGTGCGCGCAGGCCGCCCTCGATCGCATCCAGGATCTCCTGGTCGGTCAGCGCCAGCGCCTGGACGTCCTGGTAGTTGAGATAGTGCAGGTAGATCTCGGGCATCGGTGGCTCCAAAAGGAAACCCCTCCCCAGCGGCAGCGGGGGAGGGGCTCTATGACGTTCGTCAACCGATCAGCTTACTTCTTCGTGGCGTTCCACCAGACGACCTTGGTGTTGTCGAGGATGCCCTCGACGTTGTTCCGCCACGCCGCCTTCTGGAAGAACATCCCGAGCGGGATATAGGGCACCTGCTCGTAGAAGCGCTTCTGGAAGTCTTCCGCCAGCTTCTTGCGTTCCGCTGCGTCGGAGATCGAGATGAACTTCTGGCGCATGGTCTCGAGCTGCTCGTCGCAGGGCCAGCCGAACCAGTTTTTGCCGTCGCAGGGCGTCGCTGCGGTGTTGTTGGTGAGCGGGTCGGCCGAAAGCGGGCCGACGCCCCAGGTGTGGAAGACGTGCCAGCCGGACTTGTTGTCCTTGGGCGCGTCCTTGACCGTTCGACGCGTGACCAGCGTGCCCCAGTCCATGTTCTGCATGTCGACGTTGAATCCGGCGTTCTTGAGCTGCTGGGCGCTCATCGTCGTCATCGCCGAGATAACCAGGAACTCGGTCGGGTTCATCAGTACGATCGGCTCGTTGTTGTAGCCGGCCTCCTTGAGGAGAGCCTTCGCCTTCTCGATGTTGCTTGGGCTCGGCTTGCCCCAGTCGCCGACGCCGGCATTGGTTTCGAGCGGGAAGCCGCAGGCGAAGACTGCCCAGCATTCCTTCTCGAGCGACTTGTTGCCAACCATGGCGGCGAGCGAGTCCGACTGGTTCATCGCATAGAGCATCGCCTGGCGGACCTTTGGATTGTTGGTCGGCGCCACCAGGTGGTTCGGACGCAGGATCGGCGTGAAGCCGCCGACATTGATGATCTTGACGGTGATGTTCTTCTCTTTCTCCAGCACCGGGATCATGTCGGTCGGAACGTACTCGTAGAAGTCGACCTCCCCACGGATCAGAGCCTGCACGGCCGTCTGGCTGTCGGGAATGTAGGTCCACTCGACGCCGTCGACATTGACGACCTTGCCGCCGGTATAGCCGTCCGGCTTCTCCGAGCGTGGCACATAGGCCGGGTTCTTCTTGTAGGAGACCTTGCTGCCGGGAACCCATTTCTCCTTCTCGAAGATGAAGGGGCCGGAGCCGATCGGCTCAGCGACCTGCTGGAACGGATCGGTCATCGCCTCCTTCTCACGCATGATCAGAAGGGGCTGGGCCGAGGCGCCGAGCATGTCGATCAGCGGGCCGAACTTGTCCTTGAGGCGGATCTCGAAGGTCCGATCGTCGGTGGCGACGACGTCGGCCACGCGCGTCATCAGGATCTGGCCTGCGGCGATGCGCGCGCCCCAGCGCTTGATCGAGGGAGCGACGTCCTTCGCCGTCACCGGCGTGCCGTCATGCCACTTGAGGCCGGGACGGAGCACGAAGACCCAGATCAGGCCGTCGGCGCTGGTTCTCCAGCTCTCGATCATCTGCGGCTTGACGATGCCCTTCACGTCCTGCGCGAAGAGCTGGTCGTAGATCAGGAAGCCGTGGCCGGCGGTGATCGCGGCCGTGGTCCAGATCGGATCCAGCGACTTGAGGTCGGCCTCGGCGGCCAGCTTGATGATGTTCTGCGCGGACGCGGCACCGGCGGAAAGGCCGAAGGCCAGGGCGGCCGCGGCGACGGTGCTCTTCAGACGGCTAAAACGCATGGGTTGCTCCCTCCGTTGCCCGCGTCCACTATCCGAAACCCGACGTGGGGATGGCAATAGCGGAGTCGAGAGGGAAGGCCGTGCGCATTAACCTGGAAGTTGCTGAACGAGTGGCGTTCGCCGATGGCGCGGCCTTCGGGAACGCCGGCCCCTACGAACGTCTCGCGGGGAAGATCCGCCTCGCGGTCGATCCGGTTGCGGCGCAGAACCGCGGAATCGTCGACCTCGACAAGGCACCGCGGACGGCCGACGGGCTGGTTGAGTGCGTCGCCGACTTCGCCATCCTGAAGCCGCTCGACATGACAAAAGGCAACCGCCGGCTGTTCTACGACTGGGGCAACCGCGGCAACATCCGCTGCCTGCAGTTCTTCAACGACGCGGTCCACACCAACACGCCGAGGAAGGCCGCCGATGCCGGCAACGGCTTCCTGTTCCGGCGCGGCTACACGGTGGTGTGGATCGGCTGGGAAGGCGACCTGCTGCCGGGCGACGGCCGCTTCGTCATCGACACGCCGGTCGCAAGCGAGGGCGGCAAGCCGATCACCGGCCCCGTGCGCGCCGAGTTCGTGCTGGATGAGCCGGGCGTGAAGTGCCTGCCGCTTTCCGGCCGTGCCTCGACCCGCAGCTTCTCGACCGTCTCGCTCGACACGGGCAAGGCGAGCCTGACCGTGCGTCCCTACCCGGACGAGCCGCGCGTGGCGATCGACCCGTCGGCCTGGCAGTTCGCCCGGCTCGAAGGCGGCGCCGGCCTCGACGGCTCGGCCAACGAGACCGGGATCAATCCCTCCGACCAGCACATTTATCTCGCCGAGGGCTTCACCGCGGGCCTGATCTACGAGCTGGTCTACACGGCGAAGGATCCGCGTGTGCACGGGCTCGGCCATGCCATGGTCCGCGACGCGATCACCTTCTTCCGTCACGACGCGTCCGACAAGAATCCTCTACGCGGCCTGGAGAAAGCGTATTGCTGGGGCCGTTCGCAGACCGGTCGCGCGATCCGCGACTTCGTCTATCTGGGCTTCAACGATGACGGGCAGGGGCGGAAGGTTTTCGATGCGGTGCTGCCGCATGTCGCCGGCGCCGGCAAGCAGTGGTTCAACCATCGCTTCTCGCTGCCGGTGACGCCGGCCGGCCAGCAGCACGAGGATCACGACAACCCGGCCGACATCTTCCCCTTCTCCTATGCGGAGTCGACCGACCACAACACCGGCAACAAGGATTCCATCCTGAAGCGGCCGAAGACCGATCCGCTGGTCATCCACACCCAGACCGCGACCGAATACTGGCAGCGCCGCGGCTCGCTGGTGCACACCGACACCCAGGGCAACGACCTGGCGCAGCCGGACAATGTGCGTGTCTTCCACTGGGCCTCGTCCCAGCACATGTCCGACCCGCAGCTGAAGAAGCCGAGCAAGGGCATCTGCCAGAACTATTCCAACATCGTCTCGACCTCGCCGCTCTTCCGCGCCGCGCTGGATGCGCTCGACAAATGGGCGACCGACGGCACGCCGCCGCCGGATTCGCGCATGCCGCGCCGCTCCGACGGCACGCTGATCCCGATCGAGGAGTGGCGGAAGAAGTTCCCGCAGATCCCCGGCGTCATGCGCCCCAAGGGACCGAGCGGACTCACCCTGCTCGATTTCGGCCCAGATTTCGACAAGGGCATCGTCAACGTTCCGCCGTGGGTCATGCACAATCAGACCTACGCGGTGATGGTCCCGGCGGTGGATGCCGACGGCAACGATCTCGGCGGCGTGCGCATGCCGGTGGTCGATGCGCCGCTCGGCACTTATACGGGCTGGAACCTGCGCCAGCGCGGCGGCGGCCACGGCTCCAACCACAGCTTTACCGGAAGCTACATTCCGTTCCCGGAGACCGATGCCGAGCAGGCGCTGACCGGCGATCCACGCAAGTCGATCCTCTCCCGCTACAAGGACAAGGCCGGCTATGCGCGCGCGATCGAGGCGGCGGCGAAGAAGCTCGTCGCCGACCGGCTGATGCTGGAAGAGGACATTCCGCGCGTGGTCGAGGCGGCGCGCGACTGGGGTCGCCCGCGCCACGAGGTGAAGACGCTGAGCTGAGGCGAGGGGCGCGGTCAGATCTTGATCGTGCCCTGGCCTTTTTTCACCTGCTGCGCCACGAGCTGGGAGAACTTGACGTCCATCGACAGGTACTTCGCGAGCAGCAGGGCGAAGAAGGAGTCGATGTGCTCTGCCGCCAGCTTGAATTCGCCGCGGTTCGGATCGAACGCATAGAGATGGGCGGCGCTGAACAGTCCGCCCCCCGACTTGTAGACGCAGATGGTATGGGGCATTTCGCCATCCATATTCACGATGTGATAGGTGTGGGTCTTGTTGACGAAGGTGCCTAGGCGGTGTTTACAAAGTGGCGTGACGCAAGAGGTGTCTGAGCGCGGCCAAATGGAGCATATCGAGGAACGATCTGGCGAGCTTGTCGTAGCGGGTGGCGACGGCACGGTTGATTTTCAGATGAC
>VGEH01000100.1 GCA_016869375.1 Alphaproteobacteria bacterium
CAATCCGGAGCCGCCGCCTGATCAAATGTGCGAAAGATTCTGGACAGGACCACAAGGTTCTATCGCCTCGCGACGACCTAGGTGACCACGGGCTTACGCGGCGAACCGCGCAGTGCTAGCGTATCGAGGAAGAAAAACCCTGCCGGAAACGTCGGCATATAGACAGAACGAGGCATTTCCAATGCGCAACCTGATCCGCCCGCTGGCCGCGGCCCTGCTGCTTTCGTCTTCCCTCGCCGCGCCCTCCCTGGCGCAGGACAATAACGTCATCCGCTACGTGCCGCAGGGCGACCTTCGCGTGCTCGATCCGATCTGGACGACGGGCACGGTGACCCAGGTCTTCGGCATGATGATCTACGACACGCTCTTCGCGCATGACGGCAAGCTGCAGGTGCAGCCGCAGATGGTGGAATCGTGGTCGGTGACGCCCGACAACCTCGTCTATCGCTTCACGCTCAGGTCCGGCCTAGCCTTCCATGACGGCAGCCCCGTCACGTCGAAGGACGTGATCCCCTCGCTCCAGCGCTGGGGCAAACGCGACATCATGGGCCAGCGCCTGTTCCAGTCGATCGCCAAGCTGGACGCCGTCGACGACCGCACCTTCACCATCACGATGAAGGAGCCCTACGGCCTGGTCATCAAATCGATCGGCCGCGTCGGCGGCCTGGCGCCGGTGATCATGACCGCGAAGATGGCAGCGACCGATGCCGGCACCCAGGTGCCTGAGCATATCGGCTCCGGCCCTTTCACCTACGATCCGAAGGAGTGGGTGCCAGGCTCGAAGATCGTCCTGCGCAAGAATCCGAAATACGTCTCCCGATCCGAGCCCTCGAGCTGGGCGGCAGGCGAGAAGAAGGTCATGGTCGACCGCGTCGAGTGGACCTACATCCCCGATCCCGCCACCATCGCCGCGGCGCTCAACGCCGGCGAGATCGATCTCTGGGAAACGCCGATCAACGACATGATCCCCGGGCTGAAGCGCAATCCCAACGTCACCATCCAGCGCGGCGACCCGCTCGGCAATGTCGGCACCCTCAGGCCGAACCACCTGCACCCGCCCTTCAACGACGTCCGCGCGCGCCAGGCGCTCGGCTACCTGATGGAACAGGAGGACTACCTCCGCGCTTCGGTCTCCAGCGATCCGAATGACTGGCGCGTCTGCTGGTCTCTCTTCGTCTGCGGCTCGGGCAACGACACCACCAAGGGCACCGAGGCGTATACCGCCGGCACCCGCGCCGAGCGCGATGCCAAGGCGAAGAAGCTGTTCGAGGAGGCCGGCTACAAGGGCGAGCCGATCGTCATCCTGCAGGCGACCGACTTCCCGACCTTCAGCGCCGCGGCGCTGGTGATGGCCGACTCGCTCAAGCGCATCGGCGTGAAGGTCGACCTGCAGGCGACCGACTGGAACTCGGTGCTGACCCGCCGCGCCGTCAAGGCGGCACCGGCGCAGGGCGGCTGGAACATCTTCTTCACGTCCGGTGCCGGCGTCTCCGGCGGCGATCCCTTCACCAACCCCGCCTCGACCGCTTGCGACAAGGCGTGGTTCGGCTGGCCCTGCCATGCCGGCATCGAGAAGCTGCGCGACGCCTGGACGCGCGAAGTCGACCCCAAGAAGCAGCGCGAAGTGCTGGATGAACTGCACGCGCAGCTCATGGAGCAGGGCATCTGGTACACCTACGGCCAGTGGTTCACGCAGACCGCGTTCCGCTCGAACCTGAAAGGCATCCAGGCTTCTCCGGTCCGCTACTTCTGGAACGTGACGAAAGGCTGATCTCTGGCAAGCGGCTTCCGCGAAAGCGCGAAGCCGCTTGATGCCTCGCCTGGCGTCGCCGCACCATCGCGCGCACCCTTGAAGGAACGGAGCGCGCGATGGCGGCGATCAATGCGACGGCGAATGGCGGCATGGGCGGCGGCAAGACCCGCATCGGCTGCGAGATCGACTTCGACGCCGACGGCAAGCAGGTCGCCTGGCTCAAGCTGCCCTTCTCGGTGCACCGCTCGGCCTATGGCCATATCGCGATCCCGATCGCCTGCATCAGGAACGGCAAGGGCCCGACCCTGCTCGCCATGTCGGGCAACCACGGCGACGAATACGAAGGTCAGATCGCGACCACCAAGCTGATCCGCGACCTGGAGCCCAAAGACATCAAGGGGCGGGTGATCGTGCTGCCGGCGGCGAACTTCCCGGCAGCGATGGCCGGCATGCGCACCTCGCCGATCGACCAGGGCAACCTCAACCGTACCTTTCCCGGCGACCCGGACGGCACGCCGACCTGGATGATCTCGCATTTCATCGAGACCGAGCTGGTCTCGCGCGCCGACGTGATCCTCGATCTCCATTCCGGCGGATCGAGCCTGCTCTACATCCCGAGCGCACTGGTCGCGGTCAGCAAGGACAAGGGCCGGACCAGGAAGCTGATCGCGCTGGCCGAGGCCTTCGGCGCGCCGGTCGGCTACGTCAACGTCGGCGGCGGCGACCGCACCTCGACCGGCGCTGCCGAACGCGCCGGCAAGCTCCGCCTCGGCACCGAGCTCGGCGGTGCCGGCATGGTCGGCATCGACGCGAAGAAGTTCGCCGAGGACGGTATCCGCCGCGTCATGGAGCACATGGGCATCGCTCCTAAGAGCAAGCTCACCACCGCCAAGCCGAAGACCCGGATGATGGATGTCGGCGGCGACGACTATTACTGCTACGCGCCCGATGCCGGCCTGTTCGAGCCCTATGCCGATCTCGGCGACATGGTGAAGAAAGGCCAGAAAGCGGGCGTGGTGCAGTTCGTCGACAACCCGCTGCGTCCGCCGGTGCCCGCCTATTTCCAGCGCGACGGCATGGTGCTGTGCAAGCGCGTTCCCGGCCGCGTCGAGCGCGGCGACTGCCTTTTCCACCTCGCCACGGATCGCGATTAGGCGATCAGGCCATGCCGTCCGGCTCGAACTGCGTGATGTTCACGTCGTTCGGCCGGCTGCGGATCATGTCGGTGAGCTCGCGCTGGATCGCGGCCGTGCCGGGATCGCCGAAGCGGTTGTCCATCTCGGTCGGATCGCTCGCGAGATCGTAGAGCTCGCCGGCGCCGGATTCCTCCTCCAGCGTCAGCTTGTGCGTCTTCGTGCGCACGGTGCGGAGCTTGAGCGCAACGCCGCAGCGTGCCGGGTGCAGGTCCCATTCGTTGTAGGCGAAGTCGCGGCTACCCTCGCCTTCGATCTGCGGACGCAAGGATCGCGAGTGGAGCGCACGCGACGGCGCGACGCCGGCGTAGTCGTGGAATGTCGCCGGCAGATCGAGCGTCGAGACCGGGTCTCGCACCACCTTGCCGGCCGGCACGCCCGGCCCCTGCATGATGCAGCCGACGCGCAGCAGGCCGTCGTAGTGCATCGGCCCCTTCAGGATCAGGCCGTGGTCGCCGAGCCAGTCGCCGTGGTCCGACGTGAAGACCACGATCGTGTTGTCGGCAAGACCCAAGTCTTCCAGCGCCAGCAGGATGCGGCCGACATTGTGGTCGAGCAGCGAGATCATGCCGTAGTAATTGGCGATCATATGGCGAAGCTGCTCGTCGGTCTGCGGCGGCACGCGCGACTGCTTCTGCCGGAACGCGCGCAGCGCAGGATCGGTCATGGCCGGCACGCCCTCCAGGCTTGCGCGGTGCCACCATGGACGGCGGTCGAGATCCATCGTCCGGTGATCAGGCAGGTCGACCTCCTCGGGCCGGTGCATCCAGCACCAGGGATCGGGCGCGTCGAAGGGATGATGCGGATCGGGAAACGAGGCCCAGGCGATGAAGCGGTCTGTCTTGTTCCTGCGCAGGAACTCGATGGTGCGGTCGCCGACCCAGGTCGAATTGTGATAGGCGACCGGCAGGCCCGAATTGTGCGTCTGCGCCGCGCCGACATCGGGTCCAAGACGCTTGGCGTAAAGCTGGTTCAGCCGCTCGCCGCGTCCGCCCTGGTGATACCAGTGCTCGTAGTGCAGGCCGGCCGGCGGCTCCTGCGGCAGGAACGAGTTGTGACCGGTCAGCACAATCTCGACATGCTCGAAGCCCATATAGGGCCCGTGCCACTCCGGCCCGAAATTGATCGTGCTCGCCCGGCATTCGGGCCGCCCGGTCGGCTTGAAGGTGTGCACGGTCGAGAAATGCGCCTTGCCGATGAAGCCGGTCTTCCACCCGGACTTGGCGAAGGTGCCGGCAAAGCCGCCCTCTCCGATCTTTTCATCCAGCTCGAAGCCGTTGTCCCACGCACCATGCGTGCGCGGCAGAAGCCCGGTCAGGATCGAAGCGCGCGAGGGCTGGCACACCACGTTGGGCGTGATGCAGGCGGCAAAGCGCGTGCCCTCGGCCGCCATGCGATCGAGATGCGGCGTCTTCACGCGCCGCCCCTCGAAGCCAAAACAGTCGCCGCGATGCTGGTCCGAGGTGATGAGCAGGATATTGGGCCGGGACATGCCTCAATGAGCCGCCAGCTATCGGGCGAGGCAAGCGGCAACGCTTCTCCACGGACCAACCGGTTACCTGATCGTCGGCGTCTCCGGCGTGCGACTGGTCATCGGTGGAATCGCCTCGGAATACCGCGGCAAGATCCACGACTTCTCGATCACCGGCGCCTGCGCCTGGCTTGGCTGAGAGGGGATCGGCTTCGCGTCCTCTGCCGGCGTCATCACGGGCTGGCTGTCGGCCTGGGCCGCCACAGCGGGAGCGTCGGCAGCGGAGCCGACAACGGCGCCCGGTTGCGGGCTTGGCGGCGGCGGCGCCTTGGTCCCCTCGGCAGGCTGCGGCACGACGCCGGCCGCCTGTGCCAGCGACTCGGCCGGGATCGAGAAGGTCCACAGCGACGCGATCGCGCCGGCCAGCATGAGCGCTCTGAATCGGGCCATGCTCGTCTCCTGTCGCAATTCCGTGACTGGTCGGCGGCCGGGCATCCGGCCGCGCCACCGGATATAAAATCCCCCTTGCCTCGGATCGGTTCCGCAGGGCCATCGCAAGGAGCTCTTCGAATGCTCGACCTCGTGATCAAGGGCGGCCAGGTCGTCGACGGCACCGGTGCGCCGTGGTTCAAGGCCGATATCGGCGTCGAGGGTGACCGCATCGTCGCGATCGGGCGCCTGAACGGCGCCGCAGCCAAGCGCAGCATCGACGCCAAAGGCCGGCTGGTCACGCCGGGCCTGATCGACGCGCATACGCATTCCGACCTCACCATCGCGATCGAGCCGCGCGCTTCCTCGGCCGTGACTCAGGGCGTGACCACGCAGATCGCCGGCAATTGCGGGGTCTCGGCCGCGCCGACCATCGACGGCAAGCCCTATTACGGCCCGCTCGACCCGACCCTGACCGACGGGCTCGGCTGCGACTGGACCGGTTTCGGCGGTTACTTCCAGCGCCTCGAGCGCCAGGGCGTCGCGACCAACCTCGCGAGCTTCGTCGGCCACGGCAATGTCCGCGCCGCGGCCATGGGCTATGGCGACCGCGCGCCGACCGATGCCGAGATGACGCGCATGGAGGCGCTCACCGACGAGGCGATGCGCGACGGCGCCATCGGCATGACCACGGGCCTCGCCTATATCCCTGGCAGCTACGCCAAGTCGGAGGAGATCGTCCGTCTCGCCCGCGTGGTGGCGAAGCATGGCGGCCTCTATGCCTCGCATATCCGCAACCAGACCGAGAGCATCGTCAGCTCGGTGCGCGAATGCCTGGATGTAGGGCGCCAAGCCGGCATCCCCGCGCATGTCTCGCATATGCAGCCGGGTGCGCCGCGCCTCGGCTGCGCCCATGAGCTGCTGTCGCTGATCGACGACGAGCGCCGCGGCGGGCTCGACGCAAGCTGCGACGCGATCCCCTACACCGTCGGCTCGACGACGCTGAAATCGCTGCTGCCGCCCTGGGCCTGCGATGGCGGCGACGCGGCGATGATCAGGCGCCTCAAGGATCCGGCGACGCGCCGGAAGATCATCGACGACACCAACGCCCATGGCGCCGAATCCGGTGGCAGCCGCAAGCGCACGCTCTGCAAGAATGGCGACTGGCACAAGATCTGGCTCGCCAGCGGCACGCGCAACGCCAACCTCGTCGGCCAGGATTTCCGTGCGATCGCCAAGGCCCGCGGCCAGGATCCCTATGACGCGCTTCTCGACATCCTGATCGAGGAGGAAGGCAAGCCCTGGATGCTCGCCGAGGACGTCTCGGAAGAAGACTTCCTCAACATCGCGCGCCATCCGGTTGGCGGCGTCGTCTCCGACGGGTTCTCGCTGCATCCGGAGGGACCGCTTGCGCGCGGCCGCCACCATCCGCGCTCCTACGGCGCCTTCGCCCGCTTTCTTCGCCGCTTCGTGCGCGAGGACGGCAAGCTTTCCTGGGAGGCGGCGATTCACAAGCTGACCGGCTATCCGGCCAACCGATTCCGCCTCGCCGGCCGCGGTGTGCTCAAGACCGGCGCCTTCGCCGATCTCTGCATCCTCGATCCGGATCAGGTCGCGGAGACCAACGACTTCGGCGACCCGTACCGCTATGCCCGTGGCATCGACTGGGTTGTGGTTAACGGTCAGGTGAGCCTGGAGAAGGGTTTTGCGACGGGAACCCTTCCGGGCCGTGTTCTGAGGTTCCGCGCCGGCACCGCGTAACGGGGTATCGTCGCCGTCAATTTGGGCTAAATTGCTCCGGCCGTTCCCGACCGGAGTTCCCGCCGCATGGCCGATGACGGCCAGCAACCCAATCCGAGCGCGCTGATCGCCGATGCCCTCGACGGCATCGGGCAAGGCGTGCTGATCGTCGGCCCGGACATGCGGTTGGTCCGGGGCAATCGCCGCTTCTGCGAGCTCTACGGCGTCGGCGAGGAGACGATCGTCCCCGGCCTGCACTTCGCCGATCATTTGCGGATGATGGCCGATCGCGGCCTAATCACCGGCAAGGATCCGGACAAGCAGGTTGCCGCACGCCTCGCCTCGCTCGCCGAGCGCAAGGATTTCTCGGCCGATCGGCGCCTTCCCAACGGCACGATCATCCATCTGACCGGACACGCGCTGCCCAATGGCGGCTACGCCTTCACCTTCACCGACGTGACCGAGCGAGCACGCCAGGCCGAGCTGCTCGAGGCCGAAGTCACGCGCCAGACCGTGCAGCTGAAGGCACGCGAGTCGATCCTGCGCACAACCCTCGACAACATGGCGCAGGGCATTCTCGTGGTCGACCTCGACTTCGACGTGAAGGCGTTCAATCAGCGGTTTCTCGATCTCTTCGACGTCAAGCCTGAAATCCTCGCCGACCCGCAAGGCTTTCGCCGTCTCATCCGTCACCTCGCCGAACGAGGTTACTACGGTCCGTCGGTGACGCCGGAAATCGCTCTCCAGCGCTACGGCACCACCGCTCGAATGGACGAGCCGAGCGTCTTCGAGCTTCACATCCCGACCGGCCTCGTCCTCGAGGTCCGCTCCTCGCCGTTGCCGGAGGGCGGCTTCGTCTCGACCTATACCGACATCACCCGCCGTTCGCGCGCCGAGGCGGCGACGCAGCAGCGTGATGCGGTGGTATCGGCGCTCAACGTCGCCTCCAGCGCCATTCTCGCCTCCAATGACTGGCGCGGCCCGGTCGAGCGAATGCTGGCGACGATCGGCCAGGTAACCGGGGTGAGCCGCGTCTACTTCGCACGCGACTACCGGACGGACGACGGCCAGTACCGGCAGGAGGAGCTGTTCCAGTGGTGCCTGCCGGGCGTCAGCTGGTTCTGGGACAACCCGAAGCTCCGCACCCTGACGGTCAAGGACGATGCGTTCCAGGACTGGCGCGAGCGGCAAAAGCGCGGCGAGGCCATCCAGGCCGTCGTCCGCGAGCTCGAGGGGCCGAAACGGGAATGGCTGTCCCTGCAGGACATCAAGGCCCTCGTGCGGCTGCCGGTCTTCGTCGCCGGGCAATGGTGGGGCACCATCGGCTTCGACGACTGCTTCGAGGAGCGGGTCTGGACCGAGGCAGAGGTCGAGGCGTTGCGCGCCGCTTCCGCGCTCATCGGGGTCGCGGTCGCCCGCGTCGAGTCGATCGATACGCTGCAGAAGCGCGAAGCCGAGCTCGCCCGCAAATCGGCGGTTCTTGCCGGCACACTCGACAATACGGTGCAGGCGATCTCGATGTTCGACGCCGAGCAGAGGCTGGTCGCCTTCAACCGGCGCTACGTCGAGATGATCAACCTGCCGGCCGAGTTCCTCGCGACGGAGCCGACGCTGCGCGACATCCTGGTCCGGCAGGTCGACAATGGCGATGTGACGCCGCCCGAGTGGCTCTCGATGCCCGAGGACAAGGAAGCGATCATCGAGTACTGGATCGCCCGCGCCCCACCGCCGGACAAGCCTTACACCTACGAGCGCGAACGCCCCGACGGGTCCACGGTCGAGGTCTTCTCCAATCCGCTTCCCGACGGCGGCTTCATCCGCGTCATCACCGACGTCACCGAGCGCCGCCGGAGCGAGAAGGTCATGCGCGAGGCCCTCGCCGACACGGCGGAAGCCGAGGCCAAGCTCCGTGAGATCCTGGCCTCGCTGCCGGTCGGCGTCGTCGTGCTCGACGAGCAGGCGAAGATCGAGACCTGGAACGAGGCTTACTGCAAGTACACCGGCGTCCCCGGCTCGATCCTCGACAGCCATCGCGAGCTCGACGCGTATTCTCGCTACATCTACGAGCACTACCCGCACCGCCGGGACATGCCGCTCGAGGACTTCGTCGCCGAACGCCGCAAGCGGATGCTCGGAGGAAGCTTCGCGGTCCGCGAGGTCGCGTTCAAGTATCCGCGCTACGACATCCAGTACATCACCTCTCCGCTCCAGAGCGGCGGCGCCGTCAACGTCATCGTCGACATCAGCGCGCAGAAGGAAGCGGCGCGCGAGGCGCAGAGGGCCCGCGCCGAAGCCGAGGCAGCAGAAGCCAAGGTGCGCGATATCCTGGAGTCGCTGCCGGTCGGCGTGCTCGTGCTCGACGAGCAGCGCGGCATCGTCATGTGGAACGAAGCCTACGTAAACTACACGGG
This sequence comes from Alphaproteobacteria bacterium, assembly GCA_016869375.1. Classification (GTDB taxonomy): domain Bacteria; phylum Pseudomonadota; class Alphaproteobacteria; order SHVZ01; family SHVZ01; genus SHVZ01. The sequence continues at coordinate 8,998 of VGEH01000100.1, forward strand.
CATCCCGGCCAAGGACCTCGACGCCAATCGCGACGTCGACGACAACTCTCGGTACATCTACGCGAACTACCCGCATATGCGGACGGTGCCGGTCGAACAGTTCGTCGCCGAGCGGCGGGCGCGCATGTTCACCGAAGGCTTCTCGGTCCGCGAGGTCACCTTCGAAAACCCGCACTACGACATCCAGTACATCATCGCGCCGCTCAAGACCGGCGGCGCCGTCAACGTCATCGTCGACATCACCTCGCAGAAGGAGGCGCAGCGCGACGTCCTCAAGGTGATCGGCCGCGCCGAGGCGATTCAGGCCCAGCTTCGCGCCATCCTTAATCACCTGCCGATCGGGGTCGTGGTCTTCGACGGCGAGACCAACCTCCGCTACTGGAACCGCAAGTTCGTCGAGCTGACCGGCACCGACGAGGCGTTCTATCACCAGGCGAAGGATCTCGACGATCTCTGCGCTCACACCTACTCGAGGTTCCCGAACCTGCGGACGATGCCGCTGGCCGACTTCACCCGGTCCTGGGCGCGCCGGATCTTCGGCAGCGAGACCGGGCCGCGGGAGTTCGAGTTCCGCGAGCTTTCGGTGATGACCCTGCAGGTCGTCGCCGCCCTTCCCGACGGCGCGCGCATGCTGGTGGTCGTCGACATCACCAAGCAGAAGGACTCCGAACGCCTGGCGCTCAAGGCCCGTCAGGAAGCCGAGGACGCCAACCTCGCCAAGTCGCAGTTCCTGGCGGCGATGAGCCACGAGATCCGCACGCCGATGAACGGCGTGCTCGGCATGATCGAGCTCCTGAAAGGCACGCGGCTGGATGCCGAGCAGTCGGAGATGGTGAGCGTCGTCCGCGAGTCGGCCAACTCGCTGCTCAAGATCATCGACGACATCCTCGACTTCTCGAAGATCGAGGCCGGCAAGATCGAGATCGAGGAAGTCGAGCTGTCGCCACTGCAGGTCGTGGAGGGCGTCGCCGAGACGCTGACCCCCGAGGCGCGGCGAAAGGAGATCGCGGTCGTCACTTTCGTCGACCCGGCCGTTCCCGAGCCGCTGGCTGGCGACGCCGTCCGTCTGCGCCAGATCCTGTTCAACCTGGTCGGTAATGCGATCAAGTTCACGCAGCATGGCGAAGTGTCGATCGCCGTCCGTGTCGCTGCCCAGGATGCCGTCTCGGTGACGCTTCGTTTCGAGGTCGCGGATACCGGGATCGGTCTTACGGACGAGCAGATCTCGCGTCTGTTCCAACCCTTCATGCAGGGCGACCGCTCGACCACGCGGCGCTTCGGCGGCACCGGCCTCGGTCTCTCAATCTCCAAACGCCTGGTCGAGCTGATGCAGGGCGAGATCAGCGTCGCGAGCGTACCGGGCCAGGGCTCGACCTTCTCCTTCACCGCCAGGCTCGCGCGCCGTCAGGCCAAGGCCACGGATTCCAGGCGCCCGCTCAATGGACAGCGCCTGCTCATCGTCGACGACAGCGCGATGGTTCGCGACCTCGTGCGCCGCTATGCCGACGAGGCCGGAGCCGAGACCGAGACGGTCGACACGGCGCTCGCCGCGATGATCGAGCTCGAACGCGCGGCAAGCACGGGCCGTCCCTATCAGGCTGCGATCCTCGATATGCGCCTTCCCGACAAGGACGGCTGGACGCTCGGCAACGATATCCGCAGGAAGAGCGCGCTGGCCCAGACCCGGCTGGTTCTCCTGACCGCGTTCGACGAGCCCGACCACCGCCGTCGCGCGCTCGCCCAAGGTTTCTCGGCCTATCTCACCAAGCCGATCCGGCGCTCTCTCCTGCTCTCGGCCCTGGTGCCAGCAATGGACAAGGAGACGGTGGCCAGGGCCGAGGAGACGGCGACCGCTGCGTCCAATGCGCTCATCCTCGTCGCCGAGGACAACCCAACCAACCGCACCGTCATCGCCAAGCAGCTGAAGAAGCTCGGGTACCGCCACGAGATCTTCGCCGATGGCCGCGCCGCGCTGAATGCCTACGACGCCGCCCGCCACGCCCTCGTCCTGACCGATTGCCATATGCCGGTCATGGACGGATTCGCGCTGACCAATGCGATCCGCGACGCGGAAAAGAAGCTGCCCGCGAAGCGCGTGCCGATCGTGGCGCTGACCGCCAACGCCCTCCAGGGCGAGGCCGAGAAGTGCCTCGCTGCGGGTATGGACGACTACATCGCCAAGCCGGCCTCGCTGGCGCAGCTCTCCTCCGTGCTGCGCAAATGGACTGCCGGAGCCGCGTCAGCATCGCCAGTGACGGTGTCGGTGCCGGCTGCCGAGCTGCCGGTCTTCGACACCGCGATCCTGGACGAGCTGTTCGAGGACTCGACCGAGGAGCGACGCGGTCTCCTCGACGTCTTCGCCCGCTCGGTCGACCAGATGCTGGCCGCCTTGCCGGCGGCCCTCGACCGCGACCGCGAGGAGGCGCGCGGGCTCGCGCATTCGATCAAGGGGGCTGCCCGCAGCGCCGGTGCTATGCGCGTCGGCCGCGCCGCCGAAGTACTGGAAGGTGCTCTCAGCGCCGAAGAAGAGACGCTCGGGCCGCTCGCGGCGCTGCTCAGCGCCTTCGCCGAGGCAAAACGCGAGATTCAGAAAACCTGACGCGCTAGCCGCGCCTCGCCCACAACCCGAACAGCGCTTCCTCAAGTGCCCGGACATAGGCGGGCGCGTCGCAGAGTCGAGACGACCGCACCCGCTGGCGCAGCGAGGCTCGCAGCTCCCCCAACGCCTCCGGAGATTGGGCGAGCCCCACGGCGATCTCGACATAGCTCTGCTCGTCCGACGCGATCAGATGATCCAGCCCGACCTGCGCCAGGTGGCTGGCGCAGCCGCGGGCGGCGAACCTCTTCCCTTCCAGCGTCACCACTGGCACTCCCATCCACAGCGCCTCGAAAGTCGTGATGCCGCCGTTGAACGGGAAAGGATCGAGAGCGATGTCGAGACTGCCGACGCGCGCCAGATGGTCCTGCCTACCGGCATAGGCCGTGACAAGGTGAAGACGGTCAGCAGCGATGCCGGCGACCTCGCAGCGACGCCGGAAGCGCGAGGCGATCAGCGGATCGGCATAGGCGGCGTTGTGCCCGATGACGAGGCGCGATCCGGGAACCGCCGCCAGGACCCGAGACCAGAGGCGAAGCACGCGATCGTTGAGCTTGGGCGGAATGCTGAACGAGCCGAATGTGATGCCGCCCGCGCGAAGACACGGAAGCTCGGAGACATCCGGCGAGTGCTCGGGCTCCCGGTGCAGGTAGAGCGACGGCAGCCGGACGAGCGTCTCGGTGTGCCCTTCGCTGTTATCGGGCGGATGAAGCACGGGGTCGGTCAGCCAGGCATCGACCACGCGCATGCCACTGGTCGACAGATCGTGCATCGTCGCCTGGATCGGTGCCGGCCTGTGCGCGAGGATCAGGGGCCGGTTCCGACCCGTATGCGCGCCCAGCATCACAAGGATGTCGATGCCGTCCTCATGGATGAGATCGGCCGCCTTCTCGTCGCTGACGCCGACGGTCGAACGCCAAAGATCGGCGACAGACTGCAGCCGCCGCGTGACGTGATCCGGATTGTCGACCTCGGCATAGCCCGCGACCTCGAAGCGCGAGCGGTCGTGATGAACGAAGATTCCTTCCATGAGCTGGGCGATCGGGTGGTCGCGGAACTCGCCCGAGGCATACCCGATCCTGATCCTTTTGCCATTCGCCCGACTCGGGCCATCGCTTCGCGCCGAGGCGTAGATCGGCTCGGCGTGCCGACGCTCCCAGCGCCGGAAGGCGTCGTAGAAGCGCTCGTTGGACAAGGTGTCGTCATAGGAGAGCGCGAACAGCAAGTTGCTATGGCTCTTCGCAGCGGCGGGCTCTATCGCGAGAGCGCGCGAGAGGACCAGCCCGGCCGGAACGATGTCACCCGCGTACAGGATCGCGTTGCCATAGGCTTCCAGGAGGCTCGGGTCGCCCGGATGCCATGCGAGGCCGCGTTGCGCCCAGGCGACGCTCGCCGCGGTCTGCTGGACGGCGCGGTAGGACATCGCAAGCCTTGAAATCGCATCCGCATCCCCCATCCCCATGGCCAAGGACCGGCGCAGGATGCCGATACCCGATCCCGCGTCATCGAGCGCAAGCAGCGCACTGCCGAGGGTCTTGAGCGCGTCCCGATGCGCCGGCTCGAGAGCGACCACGCGCCTGAGCGACACGAGGGCCTCGCGCGACCGGCCGAGGCTCACCAGGGAGTGCCCGTAACCGAGCATGATGGTCGGCGATGCCGGATCGCGATCGAGGGCCAGATGAAAAGCCCTGGCGGCCTGATCGTACTCGTGCCGGGCATTGAGCGCGATACCGAGCCCCATCAGGGTTGTCGCATCGACGGCACCGAGCGCGAGACCGCGCCGGAACCAGACGGCCCCGGCTGAGTGCCGCCGGGTCGCGATCAGGCCATTGGCGAGATTGACGATCGACTGGGCGTCGGCCGGCGCGAGCACGACGCAGGCCCGGAAGCCGGGCAACGCTTCCTCGAACCGGCCCGCCATGGCCAGCGCGACGGCATGCTCGACGATCCGCGCGACATCCAAGGATCGGTACCTCTAGACCACGTTACCGACGTTCACGCCGCGGATGGTGACCTGGTTGATGGTGTGCCGATTCAGCTTGCCGTCCTTACCCCGGTAGTTGTGGTAGCGGGAGAACAGAGTGCGGTAGAAGGTCTTCACTTGGCCGCCATCGACCTTGTACTCGCCGAAGTTCGGATCGAAGGCATAGAGGTGAGAGCCGATACCGAGCAGCTTGCCCCCCGACTTGTAGCAGCAGGTGGCGTGACCGCCGCCACCCTTGAAGCTGAACGAGACCATCGTGTACTCGTGCGTGCGATTGGCGGTGTTGTTGATGCCGTTCAGCATCTCCGCCACGTCCGTGTCGCTGGGTTCGTCGCTGAAGCGGACGAAGTCTTCGTATTTGCGGGCGTTGTAGCTCATGCCGCGATAGCCCATCGCCACGCCCTGCGCCCGATCGTGCCCGCCGGCCGCATCGTCGACGTACTCGGCGCCATAGAGCCGCTGCAGGATCGCGGCGTGATAGATGGTGTCGTCGTCCCCGAGAAAGTCGATGCGCTTCTGCGGACCTTCGGACTTGTAGTCCTTGTGCCGGCGCATCCATAGCGTCGACAGCGCGAAACAGACCCCGCCTTTCACATTGCTGTCGTTCGGAAACAGGCGGCCGATCGGGTCCATCTGCTTGAACGACGCCGACAAGAACGACTCCAGCTCAGGCATAACTCCCCCGGCGACGAACGGATTGATCAGCAAATGACCTTAAAGCGCCTCGCCAAGCCATCGCCGCATGGCGGCAATTGTCGGCTCCGGCCGCTCGAGCGTGGAGAGATGACCGCATTCCGGCACGACCACGAGACGGCTGGTGGCGATGCTGGCGGCGAGTTCGCGGCTGAGCTCGCGGCGTCACCGCATCCTCGTTGCCGCAGACGACCAGCGTCGGCGCGTGAATCCTGGCCAGGAGCGGCCGCCGGTCCGGCCGGCCGATGATCGCCCGCTGCTGGCGGAGGAAGGCATCCTTGCCGACGCGCTCGGCCATGCCCGTGACCACCGAGGTCAACGCCTCGTCCTTGGTCCGCGCCGGATGGATCAAGAGCGGCAGCAGGCGCGGCGTAACGCCCTTGAACTCGCCGATATCGGCCATCTTGATGAGCGCCTGGCGGCGCCGCTTCTGCTCGGGCGTGTCGGCGCGCCCGGAGGTGTCAAGCAGCGCGAGGCGCTCCACGCGCTGGGGGACCATCGCCATGATCGCGAGCGCGACGTAGCCCCCCATCGAGAGACCGGCGACGGCAAACTTCTCCGGTAGATCAGCGATGGCGCGCCCCGCCATCGCCTCGACGGAGTCGTCACGGCTGAGATCGGCGACCCGGCAGTCGGCGAGATCGGAAAGCGCCTCGACCTGCGGCGCCCATAGCGCGGCATCGCAGAGCAGGCCCGGCAGCAGCAGAAGCGTCGGCCTCACTTGATGAGCGTGATCAGATCGCGGAACTCGGGCGTGCCGGCCTGGCCCAGCCATTCGAAGCAGACCATCTCGGCCGAGGCGACGATGACTCCGGCGTCCCTGAGCCGCGCCAGGGCCACGTCCTTGTCGGCCGGCTCGCGCGACCCGACAGCATCGGCGACCACGATCGGAGCCATGCCGGCACTGAGCAGGCCCAGCGCGGTCTGCAGCACGCAGACATGGGCCTCGGTGCCGCAGACGATGATCTGGGGGCGGTTCTTGTCCAGCTTCTCGGGGAAGCCCGGCTCGGCCGTTGCGTCAAAGTGCCGCTTAACGAAGATCTCGGCACCGCCGAGCTGCGCCTTCACCGGGGTCGCGATGGGACCGATGCTTTCCGGCGCGTGCTCGGTCGCCATCATCGGGACAGTCAGACGGCGCGCCGCCTTCATCAGGAGCAATATTCTTCCAAGAATCGCCCGCATCCCGGCGATTGACGGCATCAGGCGCTCCTGGACATCGACGATCAAGAGGCAGGAACGGCTTCGTTCGATGAGCATGTGCGGACCCTACCCAAACCGGGACCAATCCGCCACGGGCCAAGGAAATCCGTGACTTGTGAGGGGCCAAGGTTTGACATTTCGCTCTTTATCCACAATCTACAGCGCAACTTCGAAACGATTGAAAGAAGCCCGACACAGATGTCGTTTTCCGATCTGGGCCTGAGCGAACAGGTGCTCAAGGCCGTCTCCGACGCTGGCTACCAAACCCCCACCCCGATCCAATCCCAGGCCATCCCCTATGTCCTGATGGGGCGGGATATTCTCGGCATTGCCCAGACCGGCACCGGCAAGACCGCCTCCTTCACGCTCCCCATGATCGACGTCCTCTCGGCCGGGCGGGCCAAGGCCCGCATGCCGCGCTCGCTGATCCTCGAGCCGACCCGCGAGCTCGCCGCCCAGGTGGCCGAGAATTTCGACATCTACGGCAAGTACAACAAGCTCTCCAAGGCCCTCCTCATCGGCGGCGTCAGCTTCTCCGACCAGGAGCAGGTGCTCGATCGCGGCGTCGACGTGTTGATCGCGACCCCCGGCCGCCTGATGGACCAGTTCGAGCGCGGCAAGGTCCTGCTGAACGACGTCAAGCTGCTGGTCATCGATGAAGCCGACCGCATGCTCGACATGGGCTTCATCCCCGACATCGAGAAGATTGTCAGCTTCCTGCCGAAGATCCGCCAGACACTGTTCTTCTCGGCGACGATGCCGCCCGAGATCCGGCGCCTGACCGAAACCTTCCTGATGAACCCGAAGCAGATCTCGGTCGCTCCGGCCTCGAAGCCGGCCGCCGAGAGCGTGACCCAGGGTCTGATCATCGCGCCCGCCGCCGAGGCCAAGCGCGAGATCCTGCGCTCGCTGCTGCGCCGCGAGGCGGTCAAGAACGCGCTGATCTTCTGCAACCGCAAGCGCGACGTCGGCATCCTGCACAAGTCGCTCGAGCGCCACGGCTTCAATGCCGGCGCGCTGCATGGCGACATGCACCAGAGCGTGCGAACCGAGACGCTGGAGAAATTCAAGTCGGGCGAGATCACGCTGCTGGTCTGCTCCGACGTCGCCGCCCGCGGCCTCGACATCGACGATCTGAGCCACGTCTTCAATTTCGACGTGCCGATCCACGCCGAGGACTACATCCATCGCATCGGCCGCACCGGCCGCGCCGGCCGCAGCGGCACCGCCTTCACCATCGCCACGGGCGAGGTCGGCAAGTTCGTCCAGGCGATCGAGCGCCTGATCCACAAGGAGATCCCGCGCGTCGAAGTCGAGGGCTACGCCGGCGGCATGCTCGAAGCCGGCGACGGCCGCCGTCGCCGCGGCCGCGGCCGCAGCGAGGCGCCTCGCTCCGAGCCCCCCAAAGAACGTGCCGAGGCGCCCGCGCCCGCGAACGTCACGCCCTTCCGCCAGCGTCCGCCGCAGCAAGACCGGCCGCGGCGCGAAGACAGAGAGGACCGCACGCCCGTCGTCGGTCTCGGCGACCACGTTCCTGCCTTCCTGCTGCGCGGCGTCACCGCCCGGTAGCGTCCGCAGAGGAACCATGGCAGGCTCGCGGCCATGAAGACGATCTTCATCATGGTCAAGTGCGAGCTCGGCAAGTCCTACCAGGTCGCCGACGAAGCCATTCTCAACATCGACAAGGTGTCGGAGGTCTATTCGATCTCCGGCCAGTACGATCTCCTGATGAAGTGCTACCTGCCCGACGAAGACGATATCGGGCACTTCGTCACCGAGAAGGTGCAGCGCATCAGCGGCATCAAGGACACCTTCACGCTGATCACCTTCAAGGCGTTCACCTAGCTCAGAGCTTCCGGATGGCCAGCCTGGCGAAGGCGTGCCATTTGGAGTTCTCGACATAGACCCTGAGATAGATCTGCTCCGGCTTCGAGCCGGACTGATGCTCGAGGATGATCTGCGTCGTCTCCCTGGCTTCGAAATAGCCCTCGATCACGCTCGGCGTCAGGTTGGCTGTGCTCGACGAACCGACGCAGATGACACGCGGGTCGCTGTTCTCGATGCCGCGCATGCCCGCCGGAATGACCTCGTTCGGAACATAGGTGCGAAGCCGGCAGTAGCCCGCGGAGGCCGGCGCGCGGATCGTCGTCATCTCGGGCGGTTCCGGCATGAAGTAGGCGACCATGGACATCCCCGACAGGTGGTAGAGCCCGGGCTGCAGGGTGACGGCGCCGGTCGCGAAGTCGCACTGGATCGCATTGCCCCTACGGAAATCGGTGTCGGTGAAGACACGCGTATTGAAACCCGGCTTCACCAGCTTGGATTCCGGCGAGAGCTCGGTGAATACCGCGATGTCCTGAGTATTCGCCGCGACGTCACGCGCCGCGAGCGAGCCGGCGACCAAGGCCGCGCCGCCCGCGATAAGCGCCCGGCGATCGGCGCCTTTGCCCGTCGTCTTCCTCACGATCCGGTCTCCCCCTTGCCTGGCGGTGTGTCCGTGACGATCCTGCATGCTATCAGCAGCCCAGTGCCTGTCCCATGACGATGCGATCCCAGAGGGCCGTTAGCTTTCCGTACCAGTCGCTGGGCGCGTCATGTGTCCATCGTCGCGTCGTCGTGGTCGGCGCCGGGCCGGTCGGGCTCACGCTCGCGATCGACCTCAAGCTCCGCGGCATCGACGTCACGCTCCTCGACGAGGACGACACCGTCTCGACCGGCAGCCGCGCCATCTGCTGGGCCAAGCGCAGCCTCGAGATCTTCGATCGCCTCGGCATCGCCCGGCCGATCGTCGAGCGCGGCATCACCTGGAACACCGGCAAAGTCTTTCATCG
>VGEH01000101.1 GCA_016869375.1 Alphaproteobacteria bacterium
CGTGATCGGCGTCGTCTTCGGCGGCTCGACGGGGCGTTCGCGCGATGCGCACATGGCGACGCTGCTCGACGACGGCTTCCGCAGCCTCGGCGCCCGTCAGATGGATGCGCCGTTGGTCCGCGTCGCCGACCAGAAAAAGGCGCCGGAGAAGCCCGCGAAGGCCGATGCCAAGGGCAAGGCCAAAGGCCCCTCGGCCGAGGAGATCGAACGCCAGGCGATCGAGGCGGCCGGTGGCCGCGGCTGGTCGGCGCAGATCGGTGTTTTCAAGACCCAGGCCCGGGCCGAGCGCGCCATCGCCGACGCCTTCCGCCTGGCGCCGAAGCCGACGGCGACGGCCACCAGCGACATCGCCCAGATCAAGACCGCAGAGGGCAAGCGCTTCCGCGCGCGCCTGCAGAACCTGTCGCCGACCCAGGCCAAGTCGCTCTGCGACGAACTCAAGCGCCAGAAGCATGCCTGCCAGCCGATCCAGGCGCCGGCGGGGCCGAAGGCGACCATGGCCGATGCCTCCGACAAGCGCACACGCCTCAACTAGCCGTCTTCGACAGCCCTTAAGTCTCCGATCCGTACTCGCCTCCGGGGTTCATCCCCGGAGGCTTTCTTTGTCCGGCGCTGGTCGGCTATCGTCGAGCGAACCACAAGGCCGGAGGCTTCCGATGCTCGCTCGCGCCGCTCTCGCTTTCGCCGCTCTCGCCCTCTCGATCTCGGTCGCCCGCGCACAGCCGTCGGGCGAGATCACCGTCATGGCCTATGCCGGTATCTTCCAGGACAAGTACACCGAGGCGGTGATCAAGCCGTTCATGGCGAAGTTCCCGCAGGTGAAAGTGAACTACCACACCGCCGGCAACTCCGCGCAGATGCTGGGTACGCTCCGCGCCCAGCGCTCGAGCCCGCAGATCGACGTCGCCATCCTCGACGTTTCAGTCTCGAATGTCGGCAACAAGGAAGGCGTTTTCGCCAAGCTCGATGCGGCAAAGGTGCCGAGCCTCAAGGAGCTCCACCCGATGGCGATCGTGCCGGACGGGTTCGGCCCGGCCGTCACCTTCGATCACTGGGTCTTGGTCTATGACGCCGAGAAGGTGAAGCCGGCGCCGACGGGCCTTGCCGATCTCTGGGATCCGCGCTTCAAGGGCCAGATCGGTCTCTCGGCTATGCCCAACATCCAGGGCATCGCCGCGACGGTGCTCGCCTCCAAGATTGCCGGCGAGGACCACAAGACCACGATCGACGGCGCGATGAAGCGCCTCAAGGACCTGGCGCCTTCGGTGCAGACCTTCGATCCGCAGCCGGACGGATACACGCTGATCCTCGGCAACACGCTGACCGTGGCATCCGGCTGGAACGCGCGCGCCCAGCTCTATCACGACGAGTCGAAGCAGCGCCTCGGCGTCGTCTTCCCGAAGGAAGGCAGCGTCTTCCAGATCAACACGATCAATCTCGTCGCTGGCTCGAAGAACGCCGAGGCGGCAACCGCCTTCATCGAATACGCGCTCGGCCGCGAGGCGCAGAAGCGCTTCACCGAGACTATGTTTTATGCGCCGACCAACGCCAAGGCCGAGATCGCGCCGGCGGCGGCGAGCCGCACCGCCGCGGCGCCGGCGAACATGGCGAGGATGATCGCACTCGACTGGGATTGGGTGACGACGATCCGCGACGGCTGGAACAACCGTTGGCGCCGGGAAGTGATCGCCGGCCGCTGACGCCATGGCGTCGGGGGACGCCTATCTCGCGCTCGAAGGCCTGAGTAAGGACTACGGCGTCGGAGAGCCGGCGGTGGACCGGCTCGACCTCGACATCGGACGCGGCGAGTTCGTGGCGCTGCTCGGGCCGTCGGGCTGCGGCAAGACCACGACGCTGCGCATGGTCGCGGGCCTGGTCGAGCCGACCGGCGGGCGCATCCGGCTCGGCGGCGAGGACCTGACGGCGAAGTCCGTGCATCGCCGCAACATCGGCATGGTGTTCCAGAACTACGCACTCTTCCCGCATATGAGCGTTGCCGACAACGTCGCCTTCGGGCTCGAGATGCGCGGCGTCGCCGGCAGCGAGGTCAAGGGCCGCGTCGCCGAGGCGCTGTCGCTCGTGCGGCTCTCCGGCTACGAGGCGCGACGGCCGAAGGCGCTGTCAGGCGGCCAGCAGCAACGCGTTGCGCTGGCACGGGCGCTGGTGATCCGGCCCGACCTCCTGCTGCTCGACGAGCCGCTCTCGAACCTCGATGCCAAGCTGCGCGAGGAGATGCGGAGCGAGATCCGCGAGATCCAGCGTCGGCTCGGCATCACAACGGTCTTCGTCACGCATGACCAGACCGAGGCGCTGGCGCTGGCCGACCGCATCGCGGTGATGGAGAGGGGTCGGCTCGCCCAGCTCGGCACGCCCGAGGCGATCTACGAGACGCCGGCATCGCCTTTCGTCGCGCGCTTCGTCGGCCGCATCAACTCGCTCGCCGCGGATGCGGGCGACGACGGCGGGCTTCGCATCGGCGGCCAGCCGATCCCGGTCGGCGAGACGCGGCCGGCCGGCACGCGCGTCACTGTCATGGTGCGCCCGCAGCACGTCGCGCTGGGACCGTCGGGTGGCCTCGCCGGCCGCGTTACCGGCCTCACCTATGTCGGCGACATCGTGCAGGTCGCGGTCGCCGGCGAGGGCTTTGCCGTCATCGCCGAGCGCGGCACGGCGGATCCGTCCTGGCGTGGCCTCGGCGTCGGACAGGAGGTCGGCGTCGGCTGGCCGGCCTCGGCCGCGCTGGTGTTTCCGGAGAGCGGCGATGGCCGATGACCGGCAGCGCCGGCCGGGCCTCGCGGCGAGCTTGTCGCTGCCCGCGGTCGCGGCGATCTCGCTCGGATTCCTCGTGCCGGTTCTGTGGCTCGCGCGCATGTCCTTCAACCCGGTCGATCCGAGCGGCGCGCTTGGGGAAGGCTGGACCGCACATCAATATGTCGAGCTCGTCACCGACTCCTTCTATGCCGAGCTGACGCTCGCCACCTTCAGGATGGCGGCGACCTCGACCTTCTTCGCCCTCCTCGTCGGGTATCCGATCGCGCTCTTTCTCTATCGCCTCGAGTCGCGCTGGAAGACGCTGCTGGTGCTGCTCGCGATCTGCCCGCTGCTGGTCTCCGGCGTCGTGCGCGCCTACGGCTGGATCGTGATCCTCGGCGATGCCGGCTGGATCAACTCGATACTGCGAGGTGCCGGCCTGATCGACCGGCCGATCCGCCTCGTCAACAATCACGTCGGCGTCACCATCGGGCTGACCGAAAGCCTGCTGCCCTATATGACGCTGTCGCTGCTGGCGGGCTTAGGCCGTCTCGACCGCGGGCTCGAGGAGGCGGCGCGCACGCTCGGCGCCTCGCCGCTCCGCACCTTTCTCCGCGTGACGCTGCCCTTGAGCCTGCCGGCGGTGGTGCTGGGCTCGACCATCTGCCTGATGCTGGCGGTCTCGGCCTTCATCACGCCGAGGCTCCTCGGCGGCGGCCGTGTCTTCCTACTGGCGACGGAGATCTACGAACAGGCCCTGGTCACGCTCAACTGGCCGCTCGCCGCCGCGATCGCGGTCTGCATGCTCCTGCTGTTCTCGCTCGTCCTCTTCGGCTCCGGACGGCTGCAGCGGCGGGTGGCGGAATGACCACAATTGCCATTCGCGCCGGTATCGCGCTGCTCTACGCCTTCGTGCTGGCACCAATCCTGCTCGTCTTCGCCATCTCCTTCAGTGGCGACAATTTCATCGCCTTCCCGCCGAAGAGCTGGGGCTTCCGTTGGTACCAGGCGCTGCTCGCGCATGAAGGCTTCGCCCGCGGCTTCCGCAACAGCGTGATCATCTCCTCGATCGTCGTCGGGCTCGATCTCGTGATCGGCGTCCCGGCAGCTTACGCGATCGCGCGGCTTCGCTTCCGCGGCCGTGACGCGCTGCTCGCCTTCCTGACCGCACCGCTGCTGCTGCCGACCATCGTGCTCGGCCTCGCCATCCTGCTCGTCTTCTTCCCGCTGCGCCTGGCCGCCACATACACCGGCCTCGTCATCGCCCATATGGTCGTGACGCTGCCCTTCGTCGTCCGCATCGTCGCGACGGCGCTCTCCACATTGCCGGGCGATGTCGAGGACGCGGCGGCGACCTTGGGCGCCTCGCCGGCGACCGTGTTCCGGCGCATCACCCTGCCGCTGATGCTGCCCGGCATGATCGCCGCCGCGGCGCTCGCCTTCATCATCTCCTTCGACGAGGTCGTGATCTCGCTCTTCGTCGTCGGCCCGCGCCTCTCCACGCTGCCGGTCGAGCTCTTCCGCTACGTCGAGGGTCGCACCGATCCTCTTGTTGCAGCCCTGTCCACGGCGCTGATCCTCGCCACCATCTCCGCCGTCCTCATCGTCGAGCGCAGCGTCGGCCTGATGCGCGCGCTCGGCCGCTGATCCTCCAGGGAAGGAAACGACATGCCCGCCAAGCCGCCGAAATACGTGGTCAACCCGATGCCGGCGCCGGTGCCGGCGGCGCTGCTCGAGAAGCTCCGCAAGGTCGAGACCGCGTCGATCGGCCATTTCCGCCACATCGGCTTCATGGACAACAGCATCAAGCCGCTGATCGACGGCAAGCACATCGTCGGCACCGCGGTGACGGTCGCCATTCCCGGTCAGGACTCGACTCTGCTGCACCACGCGCTCGGCCTGCTCCGTTCGGGCGACGTGCTGGTGATCGACCGGCTCGGCGACACCAAGCATGCCTGCTTTGGCGGCGGCGTCTGCGTCGCGGCGAAGGCATCCGGCGCCGCCGGCGCCATCCTCGACGGGCCTTGCACCGATCCTTCCGAGATCAGGCGCGAGGATTTTCCGCTCTGGTGCCGCGGCATCTCGCCGATCACCACGCGCGTCTACGACATAGGCGGCAGCATGAACGTGACCGTCACCTGCGGCGGCGCCGCCGTCAGCCCCGGCGACGTGATCCTTGCCGACGAGAACGGCGTCCTGGTGATGCCGGTCGCCGATGCCGAGGCGGCCGCTGAGGAAGGCTGGACGCGCCAGGAGCGCAGCGGCAAGAGCCAGGACCGGGTCAGGAAAGGCGAGAAGATCGGCGACATCTCCGGCGCCACCGCCAAGGTCCTGGCGGCGCTGGCGGCGGAGAAAGGCTAAAGGGGTTCTTGCAGCAGGCTCTCCTGCACACTAGCTTTCGACTATGGTCGCGGTTCCATTCGATACGCTTGCCCTGGCGCGGAAGCTGCGTGACGAGGCGAAGCTTCCTCAGGAACAAGCCGAAGGCGTGGCCAAGGCGCTTGGCGATGTCATGTCCGAGGAAATCGCCGCCAAGTCCGACATCCGAGACGTTCGCCGAGATATCGAAAGTGTCCGGCGTGACGTGGCGGAACTCGAAATTCGGCTGAAGCATGATTTGACGTTGCGATTGGGCGCTATGATGGCGGCATCAATCGCCATCATCGCGGCGCTCGTCAAAATCCTTTAATCCAAGCCCTCTATCTCGCAGCGACGCGCGCCTGCCACAGGACCAAGTCGAGTTTCTTAGTGTCGGTCAGCAACCGACCGCTATTGTGCCGTTCGTCAAATGCGCTTGTCAGGGCACGGAAGTGTCGCGAAGCTCTGATCGTTTCAATGGCTCGATTCAGCGAACGATATAGTTCCTCGGCTCTATGCACTCTTTCGCTTAACGTGCCCGTTGGGTAACTCCAGTTTCTCGGATCGGGCATTTGCGCAAAGCGCATGATCGCCACGACTCTCGAATCATAGACAGGAAGGTCGGGGTTCAAGGACGCCGCCAGTTTCGAAGAGAACGATGGCTCGCAACGCGTCAGGCCGCCTGCAAGTTCGTGCAACACCGCTTCGAAACTCGGCGGATCTTGTCGGTATCTTTGCATGAGCTCAAAGAATTTTCGCCTCCATGAAGCATCGCGGCGGACACGGTAGAACACTCCAAACACTCGCTGAAAGTCGTCGTTCCTGGCAACATCAATCGTCGGATCATCCAGCATTTTCTGAATTGCTAAATACCTCTGAAGACCGTCACGCAGTCCCGGGCTCCACGCAGGTTCGTCCTCGATCAGAGCGCCTACCAACTCATCTACGTGCATCTCGGCTCTTTCAGATCCGTCGTCGAATCGGGCGAGCATGCCCCTCGAAGCGAATTCTACTGCGTCAGCTTCTTCAGCTTATCAAGCGCGCTCTGGCGGGCGAGGCCGCGCTCGCGGTCGGGGACGTGGAGCAAGCCGGCGATGCGGCGAAGCAGCATGTCCTCGTGCGGATCGAGCGTGCCGTCGGCATAGGCGACCTTCCACATCAGCTCGAGGATGTGGTGGCGGTCTTCCGGCGGCATCGTCTTCACGATCTTCTGCGTGAAGGGGAAGAGCTGGGTCGCGTTCCGGACCGCCTTCTCGGCGGCGGCGATCAGCTCCTGGACCTCGACATGGTCCATCGAGAATTTGGCGGCGAGCACATGCTCGATCATCGCGCGCTCGGCTGAATCGAAGCAGTCGGCCATGCGCTCGGCCTCGATCAGGAGCGCCGCGACCGCGAGCTCGAAATCATGCTCGCCCTTGGCCGTCGTCGGCGCCGCCTTGCCGGTCAGGAAGTCGAGGACGCGGTCGATCATCTAGTGCGCGGCGCTGGTGCTTTCGACCAGCTCGACCCCGGCCGCGGCGAGCGCGGCGCGGAGATCGTCCTTGAGGCGGTCGAGGCCCGCCTCGTCCACGGACTCGGCCCGCGCGGTCAGGGCCGCCTGGGTGTTGGAGGCGCGCAGCAGCCACCAGCCGTCGGGCGTCGAGACGCGCACGCCGTCGATCTCGATGATCTTGCGCCCGTCATCGCGGCTCTTGGCCCAGGCCTTCACGTCCTCGACCACCTTGAACTTGCGGTCCTCGGAGCAGGAGAAGCGGAGCTCCGGCGTGTTCACCGCCTGGGGCAGCTTGTCCTTGAGCTGGGCCAGGGTCTCGGTGCCGTTGGCGAGGATCTGCATCAGGCGGACGCCGGCGAAGAGCGCGTCGTCGAAGCCGTACCAGCCGTCGCCGAAGAAGATATGGCCGCTCATCTCGCCGGCGAGCGGCGCCTTCACCTCGGCCATCTTCGCCTTCACCAGCGAATGGCCGGACTTCCACATCACCGGCTTGCCGCCGTTCTGGGCGATCCAGTCGTAGAAGCCCTGGGATGCCTTGACGTCGGCGATGATCGGCGCGCCCGGATGCTTCTTCAGCACGTCGGCGGCGAGGATCGCCAGCAGCTGGTCGCCCCAGAGGATGCGGCCCAGATTGTCGACGACGCCGATGCGGTCGCCGTCGCCGTCGAAGCCGATGCCGAGGTCGGCGCCGGTCTCGCGTACTTTGGCTATCAACTCCTGCAGGTTCTCGGCGACGGTAGGATCGGGGTGATGGTTCGGGAAGTCTCCGTCGACCTCGACATTGAGCAGGTAGTGGCGGGACTCGAGCCGCATCGACACGTCGTTGACGGATGGGCCGGCGGCGCCGTTGCCGGTGTCCCAGACCACGGTGAGCTGGCGGTCGAGCTTGATGTCGCGGGCGACGCGGTCGGCATAGGTGTCGCGGATGTCGTGCGTCTCGACCTTGCCCTGACCTTCGCTGTAGCGGCCGGCCTCGGCAATGCGGCCGAGGCGCAGGATCGAGGCGCCGTAGAAGGCCTTCCGGCCCAGCATCATCTTGAAGCCGTTATAGGCTGGCGGGTTGTGCGAGCCGGTGATCATCACCCCGCCATCGGTGCCGAGTTCGAAGACCGAGAAATAGAGAGTCGGGGTGGAGATGCGGCCGATATCGACGACGTCGATGCCGGAAGCGGTCAGGCCCTCGATGAGCGCGGCCGAGAGCTCGGGCGAGGAATGGCGCCCGTCGCGGCCGACGCTGACGCGCTTGCCGCCGGCCTCGCGCACGACGGTGCCGAAGCTGCGGCCGACCGCGCGCGCATCGGCGGCGGAGAGGGTCTCGCCGACGCGGCCACGGATGTCGTATTCGCGCAGGAGGGTCGGGTCGAAGGTATGACGCATGACTTCCTCTAGGCGGGCTTGTGCGCGCCGTTCTTCGGGCGCCTGCCGACGCAGCGATAGGTGATGCCGGCTTCGGCCATCCGGTCCGGATCGTAGAGATTGCGAAGGTCGACGATGACCGGCTTCCTCATCAGCTGCTTGACGCGATCCAAGTCGAGCGAGCGGAACTCGTTCCACTCGGTCAGGATCGTCGCCGCATCCGCATCGGTCATCGCGTCATAGGCGCGCTCGCAGAAGGTGACGCCCTCCAGCATCTTGTGCGCCTCTTCCATGCCGGCCGGATCATAGGCGCGGACCTTGGCGCCGGCCTTCACCAGCTCGGGCACGATGTCGAGGCTCGGGCTGTCGCGCATGTCGTCGGTGTCGGCCTTGAAGGTCAGGCCGAGCACGGCGACCGTCTTGCCCTTGGCATCGCCCCCGAGCGCGTCTATCACGCGCCTGGCCATCGCCCGCTTGCGCTTGTCGTTCACGTCGACGACGGTCTCGATGATGGTCAGCGGCGAGCCATAGTCCTGGGCTGTCTTGACCAGTGCCAGCGTGTCCTTGGGGAAGCAGGAGCCGCCATAGCCGGGGCCCGGCTGCAGGAACTTGCGTCCGATGCGGGAGTCCAGGCCGATGCCCTCGGCAACGTCATGAACGTCGGCGCCGACCTTCTCGCACAGATCGGCGATCTCGTTGATGAAGGTGATCTTGGCGGCAAGGAAGGTGTTGGCCGCGTACTTGATCAGCTCCGAGCTTTCGAGCGTGGTGTAGACGATTTTCTTGCCGTCCTGCTCAAGCGGCCGATACAGCCGGGACATGACCTCCTGGGCGCGTGGGCTCGTCGTGCCGAGCACGACGCGGTCGGGATTCATGAAGTCGCCGATCGCCGCACCTTCGCGCAGGAACTCGGGATTGGAGACGACGTCGAATTCGGAATCGGGCCGGCTCTCTCGAATGATGCGCACGACCTCGCGTCCGGTACCGACCGGAACCGTCGATTTGGTGACGACCACCGTGTAGTGCGTCAACGCCTCGGCAATCTCCTTGGCCGCGCCGTAGACGTAGGAGAGATCGGCATGGCCATCGCCGCGGCGGCTCGGCGTACCGACAGCGATGAACACCGCGTCAGCCTCGGCGACCGCAGGCTTCAGGTCGGTGGAGAAGAACAGGCGACCCGCCTTGACGTTGGCATCTACCAGCTGATCGAGGCCCGGCTCGTAGATCGGCATGATGCCGCGCTTCAGGCGGTCGATCTTGGAGACGTCCTTGTCGACGCAGGTGACGGTGATGCCGAATTCCGAAAAGCAGGCGCCGGAAACCAGGCCGACATAGCCGGTTCCGATCATGGCAATGCGCATGGCGAACGTCCGTTGACTTGGGGAAAGGGGTTTACTGGTAGCGCCGCAGTATGTCGCGCATGCGATCGACCATGTCGGACCGCTTCAGCGCGAAGGCGATGTTGGCATCGATGAAGCCCACCCGCGTGCCGCAGTCGAACCGCCGGCCATCGAAGAGGACGCCGTGGAAAGGTTGATTGCCGATCAGCTTGGCCATGGCGTCGGTGAGCTGAATCTCGCCGCCGGCGCCACGCTCGAAGCGGGAGAGATGGCCGAACACCTCGGGCTGCAGGATGTAGCGGCCGATGACGGCGAGGTTCGACGGCGCCGCGGCGGGCTCGGGCTTTTCGACCAGCCCCCTGACCTCGACCAAGCGATCCTTGGTTCTGCCCGGGTCGACGACGCCGTAGCTCTTGGTCAACTGCCTGTCGACTTCCATCACCGCGACAAGGTTGCCGCCATTGCCGTCGTAGTGCTCCATCATCTGCTTCAAGCAGGGCGTGTCGGAGAGGATCAGATCGTCGGCGAGCAAAACCGCCACGGGTTCGTCACCGGCGAGGTTGCGAGCGCACCAGACGGCATGACCGAGGCCCAGCGGATCCTGCTGGCGCGTATAGGCGACCTGTCCAGGCTTGAGGGTAGAGGACGAGACGTCCGCGAGTTCCTGGTACTTGCTGCGCTTGTGCAGCGTCTCCGACAACTCGTAGGAGTGGTCGAAATGGTCCTCGATCGCCGACTTGCCGCGGCCGGTGACGAAGATGAACTCCTCGATACCCGCGGCCTTGGCCTCCTCGACGGCATACTGAATGATCGGTTTGTCGACGACCGGCAGCATTTCCTTGGGCAGCGCTTTGGTCGCGGGAAGGAAACGCGTGCCCAGCCCGCCGACCGGGAAGATCGCTTTGCGCACCCGCTTCTTCATACCCGCTCCATCGGGAGACTTAAGGGATTCGTTAGGCGGGGTCCCCACGCCGCGGCGCTTATTGCCATAGCCGGATATCCCCCGCAAGGATCGCCACTATCGGCCTTGATTGCGGCGGGGGTGGGGCGTCGGCGCGGCCGGCCCGAGGCGGGCCAGGGTCAGCTGCCTTCCAGGAGCACGTCCTTGGCCCGGTTGATCTGGGCCGCGAGATATGTGGAGCCGCCGCGGTCGGGGTGATTGGCCAGCATCAGCCGGCGATGGGCGTCCTTGATCTGCTCGGACGTGGCGTTCTCGGGCAGGTCCAGGACCCGGAGCGCTTCGGCCCGCGTCATCCTGCCGCTGTCGGGAGAGGGGGGAGGCGGGGCGGCCTGCTCGCGCCAGGCCGGGTGCTCGCGGTCGAGGAAGGCCTCCAGCACCTGGACGGAGGCGGGATCGGACGACGCCTCGGCCAGGAGGTCGACCGCCTCCGTCATCGCCAGGTCCTCGAGGCGGCGCCCGGCATGGCGGCCGGCGATCACCTCGCCGGTCATCCGTCCGGTCGCGTGGTCGAGGGCGACCCGGAGGAAGGCCGTGTCGAGCGCCGAGCCACCGGTCGAGGTCGGGCCGCCGGCGGTCGAGGTCCGGGTCGGAAACAGGATCCGCTTGAGCCAGCCCCATCGCATCAGCAGCGGCAGGATCGCGGTCAGCGTCGCGCCCATCGCCTGGAAGTTGCCGCGCAGCAGCAGGAAGAGGGCGAGCACGCCGAGGCCGAGACCGCCGATCCACTTCACGCCGATGGCAAGCTGGCGCGGACTCGCGGTCATGAAGGCGCGCGCCATCAGCCAGACGCAGGTGAGAAGGACGATCCCGCCCAGGATGTAAATCATCAGCCGAGCCTGTGCGTGAGCAGGAGCGCGGCGCCGCCGGCCTTGCGCGCGTGGCTCTCGAGCGCCGGGCGACCGCCGGCGGCATAGACCGCGACCGCCGAGAGCAACTCGCGCAGCTGCTTCGCCGAGCCGGCATCGAACGGGCAGTAGGCGCCCTTGGAAAGGCGGGCGATCTCGCGGAAGACCTGCGCCGGACGCTCGCCGCCGCCTTCATGAAAGACGAAGACGGGGACGCCGAGAAGACCGAGCTCGCCCGCCTTGCGGCAGGCGGTGTCGGCGTTCTCCTCGAAGGCGTCGCCGATGAAGACCAGCGCGGCGACGCGCCGGGCCTTGGCCTCGTCGACGGCATGGGCGAGCACGCGTTCGATCTGGGTCTGGCCGCCCTGGCAATCGACGCCGTTCATATGCCTAAGGAGGGCACCGGAGTCGGCGAGCCAGGGGCTCGCGTAAAAGTCGTGGAAGCCGCGGTAGTAGACGAGCTGCAGGTCGAGGCCGCCGAGCGCCTGGGTCTCGCGGAACATGTCCGCCTGGAGCTGGGTCGCCTGATCCCAGGTCGGCTGCCGGCTGAGCGTGGCATCGAGCGCGAAGATCAGCCGGCCGCGATGCGTCGCCGGCACGGGCTTCGGCGCCGCGCGCACCTGCGCGAGGAAGGCATCCACGGCCGCTTGGCCCGATGTCGGCAGCTTGGAGCCGCTCATGGCTCCATCATATAGGAAGCCTAGCCCGCTGAGGCGAGCGCCTGGGACTGCGGCAGGGGCAGCTTGAGGGCTTCCAGCAGCATCCGCACTTCCTGGCGGGCGGCGATGTGGCTCATCTTTAGCTGCTCGGTCTCCGCCTCGGCCAGGTCCATCAGAGTCAGGCCCTTCAGGAACAGCTCGCGGAAGATCACGCGCTCGGAGAAGCCCTGCACGTAGCGGAAGCCGATGCGCTTGGAGAGCTTCTCGAGCACGCGGTTCATATCGCGCTTGTTGCGGGCGTCCAGCGCCGAGAGGCGGTTGCGCATGACGATCCAGTCGATCGTGCCCCGGTCGCGCATGGCCCTCTGCTTGCGGCTTTCCCAGACCAGCTCGGCATAGGCGCCGGGGCGCTGGATGGTGAGCGTGTCGGCATCGATCAGCGCCAGCACGTCGAGGTCGACAAAGCTGTCGTTGAGCGGCGTCACCAGCGTGTCGGCATGCGCATGGCCGAGGCGGCCGAGGAAATTGTCGGAGCCGGCGCAGTCGATGACGAGATAGTCCTGGGTCGCCGCCAGCTCCTCGAAGGCCGCCTCGAAGCGCTGTCGTTCGTCGACCGCGGCTACGGCTTGGTCGGCGGCTTCGGAGCGGGCGATCGGCACATGCGTCGGCAGCGGCAGCCTGTCGGCGCCGAGGGTGATGGCGCGGGCAGAGCGGTTGGCGGCGTAGCGCGTCAGCGTGCCCTGGCGGGCATCGAGATCCATCGAGCCGACGCGATAGCCCTGGCGCAGCAAGGCTACGACCAGATGCATCGCGGTCGTCGACTTTCCCGAGCCGCCCTTCTCGTTGCCGAGAACAATGACATGCGCGCGTGTCATTCAGGGCGGACCCAGACGGCGATGTCGTGGAACACGGCCCCACCCGCCGGCGGCGCCGCGTCGGCGCCGACCAGCACATTGATGCCCCTGCCTTCGACATGGCGCGAATTCGGCCAGATGCCCTCGGCGACGACGACACCCGGGCGCAGCCCGTCGAACATCTTCGCGTGCAGCAGCAGGTCCCCGCGCCGGTTGCCGACGCGGACTTTGCTACCCTCGGCGATGCCGAGGCCGGCCGCGTCGTCGGGATGCATCAGCAGGCTCGGCCGGATCTCGCGCGCGACCGAGGTCGGCATCTCGGTGAAGCTGGTGTTGAGGAACTGGCGCGCCGGCGAGGTCGTCATCCGGAACGGATGCTCCTCGCTCGCCTTCTCAATCGTGTCCAGGTGGTCGGGGAAGCTCGGCATCGCCGCGAAGCCCGGTCCGATGGCACTCCAGTCGGGGCGGAAGCGGAAGCGTTTGTCCGGCGTGCCGAAACCGTCGAGGAAATGCGCGCGCTCGAAGGGAATGACGCAGTCGTGCCAGCGCTGCTCCTTCAGCGTCGCCGCGTCGGGGAGGCCCGAAGCCTTCAGCGTCCAGTCGGCGAGCTCCCAGGCGGTCATGTCGAAGCCCGGATGCTCGGCACCGAGGCGCTTCGCCAGGCCCTGCAGCACCTCGTGGTTCGATCGGCTCTGGGCGTACGGCTCGATCGCCTTGGCGCCCATCAGGACGAAGGTGTGGCCGCCGCCCTGGTAGATGTCGTCATGCTCGAGGAAGGTCGTCGCCGGCAACACGACGTCCGCGTATCTCACCGTGTCGGTCGGCAGCTGCTCGTGCACGCAGAGGAACAGATCCTCGCGCAGGAGGCCCTGGATCACCTTGTTCTGCTCGGGCGCGACCACGGCCGGGTTGGTGTTCTGTACCAGCATCGCGGTCACCGGCGGTCCGCCCTTGAGCGCATCCGGTTCGCCGATCAGCACCGGGCCGATCCGGCTCTGGTCGAGCAGGCGCACCTTCGGATCGATCCGGTCCTTCCCCTCGATCATCGTCTTGTTCCAGGGGTAGATCGCGCTGTTCGAGTAGAGCGCGCCGCCGCCCTTGCGCTTCCACTTGCCGGCGAGCGCCGGAAGGCAGGTCGCGGCGTGAAGCTGGGCGGCGCCGTTGCGCGAGCGGCTGAAGCCGTAGCCGACGCGCATGAACGCGCGTTCGGAGCGGCCGTAGAGGCGCGCGAAGTCGACGATCTCCTGTGCCGGCACGCCGCAGATCGCCTCCGCCCATTCCGGCGTGCGGCTGGCGTAATGCGCCTCTACCTCGGGCGAGAAATCGGTATAGCGCGCCAGGTACTCGCGATCGGCATAGCCTTCCTTGAGCAGCACATGGCCGACCGCGGCGGCCAGGGCGCCGTCGGTGCCGGGGCGCACCATGATGAAGATGTCGGCCGCCTCGGCGGTGCCGTTCCGGTAGACGTCGATATGGACCAGCTTGGCGCCGCGCTCCTTCCGCGCCTTGGCGACATGGGTCATGACGTTGACCTGGGTCGCGACCGGATTGCCGCCCCACATCACGATCAGATCCGAATCCTGCATCTCGCGCGGGTCGAGGCCGCGCTTGACCCCGTGGCCGGCGAGCCAGCCGGCATCGGTCAGCGCGATGCAGATCGTGCTGTCCTGGCCGGAATAACGCATGACGTGGCGCAGCCGATGGATGCCGTCGCGCATCACGAGGCCCATGGTGCCGGCGTAGTAGTAGGGCCAGACCGTCTCGGGTCCGTACTTGGCGGTGGCGGCCTTGAACGCATCGGCGACACGGTCGAGCGCCTCGTCCCAGCCGATCTCCTTGAACTGTCCGGTACCCTTCGGCCCGGTGCGCAGCAGCGGTACCGTCAGCCGGTCCTTATGATGCACGCGCTCGGCGTATCGGGCGGTCTTGGCGCAGACGACGCCGGCCGTATAGGAGTTCTCGCCGGCGCCGCGGACGCGGCCGATGGTCTTCGCGTCCAGACGCTCGACTTCGAGCGCGCAGGTGCTCGGGCAGTCATGCGGGCAGACCGACGGGACGATGTCGAGAGGCATGGTGAATCGGGCCGGATCGGAGACAGACCCCACCATAGCGATTTCGCTGCCGCTTTGACAGTCGGCGAAGGGCATCCGCGCCGGATGTCACGGCTTCCGCTTGACCGCGTTTGAGACCCCGGCCAAGAGTGCCGGCCATGACGGAAACGGTGGACGCAGTCGTCGTCGGCGCGGGCGTGGTCGGGCTTGCGATCGCGCGCGCGCTGGCGCGCGAGGGCCGCGAGGTGATCGTGCTGGAGGCGGCCGACGCGATCGGCACCGAGACCTCCTCGCGCAACTCCGAGGTGATCCATGCCGGGATCTACTATCCGAGCGGCAGCCTCAAGGCCAAGTTCTGCGTCGAGGGCCGCGACAAGCTCTACCGCTTCTGCGCCGAGCACGGCGTTCCGCACCGGCGCTGCGGCAAGCTGATCGTCGCCACCGACGAGTCGCAGCGCGCCGGCATGGAGAAGCTGCGTGCCATCGCGGCGGCGAACGGTGCCGGCGATCTCGCCTGGCTCTCGGCCGAGGAGGCGAGGGCAATGGAGCCGCAGCTCGCCTGCATCGGCGCGCTGCATTCGCCGCTGACCGGCATCATCGACAGCCACTCCTACATGCTGGCCCTCCAGGGCGATGCCGAGGAGCGTGGGGCGATGATCGCCTTTCTCTCGCCGGTGATCGGTGGCCATGTCGGCCACAACTCGATCGAGATCGAAGTCGTCGGCGCCGAGCCGATGCGGATCCGCTGCAAGACGCTGGTCAATTCCGGCGGCCTGCATGCGCAGGCCCTGTCGAGGAAGCTCGACGGTCTCAATCCGGCGACAGTTCCGCCCGCGTATCTCGCCAAGGGCAACTACTATGTGCTGACCGGCGTGAGGCCGCCCTTCACGCGGCTGATCTATCCGGCGCCGGAGCAGGCCGGGCTCGGCATCCATGTCACGCTCGATCTCGCCGGGCAGATGAAATTCGGCCCCGACGTCGAATGGGTGAACGAGATCGCCTATGACGTCGATCCGCGCCGCGCCGACTCCTTCTATGCGGCGATCCGCACATACTGGCCGGCGCTTCCCGACGGCGCGCTGTCGCCGGGCTATGCCGGCATGCGCCCGAAGCTGCAGAAGCCGGGCGAGGCGGCGAAGGATTTCATGGTGCAAGGCCCGCGCGAGACCGGCATCCCCGGGCTTGTTAATCTCTACGGCATCGAGTCGCCGGGATTGACCGCCTCGCTTGCCATCGCCGACCACGTCGTCGAGCTGCTCAAGTGCTGAAGCGGGCGGCGAGCTACGAGGATCTCGTCGGCGGATTCCGCTGGGACATCCCCGCCCGCTACAACGTCGGCACCGACATCTGCGACAAGCATGGCGATGACGGGCTCGCGCTCATCCATGAACGCGAGGACGGCACCGTCGAGCGCTGGCGCTTCGGCGATGTGCGTCGTCACGCGAACCGCCTCGCCAATCTCCTGATCGGCTCGGGCCTCGCCGTCGGCGACCGCGTCGGCATCCTGCTGCCGCAGCGCCCGGAGACCGCCTTCGCCCATGTCGCCTGCTACAAGGCCGGCCTCGTCGCCATCCCGCTCTTCACGCTGTTCGGCGAGGACGCGCTCGCCTACCGGCTCGGCGATGCCGGCGCCAAGGCGGTGATCACCGACAGCGCGAGCCTCGCCAAGCTGGCGCCGATCCGTGACCGCCTGCCGGAGCTCAAGCTCGTGCTGGTTGTCGATGCCGCGAAGGATGGTGCCGGCGTCACCGCGCTGGCACCCGCGCTCGAGAGATCGAGCGATGCCTTCACCGCTGTAGACAGCGGCGCCGACGATCCGGCGCTGATCATCTACACCTCGGGTACGACCGGAAATCCGAAGGGCGCGCTGCATCCGCATCGCGTGCTGCTGGGACACCTGCCGGGCGTCGAGTATCCGCATGAGTTCTTCCCGCAAGCCGGCGATCGCTTCTGGACGCCGGCGGACTGGGCCTGGATCGGCGGCCTCATCGACGTGCTGCTGCCCTCCTGGCATCACGGCGTTCCGGTGGTCTCGCGCCGCTTCGCCAAGTTCGATCCCGACGAAGCCTTCGCCTTCACGGCTCGGCATGAAGTGCGGAACGCCTTCCTGCCGCCGACCGCGCTCAAGCTGATGCGGCAGGTCGAGAGCCCGCGCCGGCACGGCTGCAGGCTGCGCAGCGTCGGCTCCGGCGGCGAAAGCCTCGGGGCCGAGCTGCTCGATTGGGGCCGCGCGACCTTCGACCTCACGATCAACGAGTTCTACGGCCAGACCGAGTGCAATCTCGTCGTCGGCAATTGCGCCTCGCTGGTCGACGTCCGGCCGGGCTCGATGGGCCGGCCGATTCCGGGCCATGATGTGCGCATCGTCGACGATGCCGGCGCCGAGAGGCCGCGCGGCGAGGTCGGCCAGGTCGGCATCCGCCGCGGCGACCCGGTGATGTTTCTAGGCTACTGGAACAACCCGCAGGCGACCGCGGCGAAATATGCCGGCGATTTCCTGCTCACCGGTGACCTCGCGCGCCAGGACGAGGACGGCACGATCTGGTTCGTCGGCCGCAGCGACGATCTGATCACGACCGCGGGCTATCGCGTCGGCCCGGTCGAGGTCGAGGAGTGCCTGCTCAAGCATCCGGCGGTGGCGCTTGCCGCGGTCATCGGCGTGCCCGATCCGATCCGCACCGAGAGCATCAAGGCCTTCCTCGTGCTCAAGCCCGGGCGCAGCGGCGACGAGGCGCTCAGGCGCGAGATCCAGGATTTCGTCCGCGCCAAGCTCGCCGCGCACGAGTATCCGCGTGCGGTCGAGTTCGTCGAGGCGCTGCCGATGACGACGACCGGCAAGATCATGCGGCGCGAGCTCCGCGCTCGCGAGGCGGCGAAACGCTAAAGTGCGTGCCGGAGGGCGAGGTGAAGACCGAGCCCGAGCAGGCCCAGGAAGAAGCAGCGCCGGAACAACGCGGCGCTGATGCGCCCGCGCAGCCACTGCCCCGCCCACATGCCGCCGAGCGCCGGCACCAGAGCCGCGAACGAGACCATCGCGTCCATGCCGCCGAAAGCCCCTTCATGCGCGAGGCTCGCGGCCAGCGCGAAGGTCGAGACGGTGAATGACAAGCCCAGCGCCTGGACAAGATCGTCCTTCTCCAGGCCGAGCGCCTGGAGATAGGGGATAACGTACAGAATCTTTCGCACTTTCGGGAATGGTGGCTTCTTCTAGAGTGAAGGAGCAAACGATGAGCAGTGAGACTGCGATGGGCCAGGTGATCCAGATCGACGAGGCTCGGATC
>VGEH01000102.1 GCA_016869375.1 Alphaproteobacteria bacterium
CCGCATGAATCGCTCGGCTACAAACCGCCTGCACCGGAAGTGTTCGTGCCTGCATTCGCCGCATGGCCGGCTGCGCTACGCCGATCGGCTTCGCCGGCCACGCTCCAACTAGCGCAACGGCCAACTCTGAACTAACATTCCATCTGGACCACTCGATGGGGGCCGATCAGCCATGCCGTCGCTCCACCATTTGCCGTGGAGCACGACGCCGCGCGGCACCAGGCGCCGATCGGCCTTCATCTCGCCGCCGAGCCGTAAGCAATGGCCATTGACACCATATGGCACAACAAACCATAATGCGCCGGCTTGAAGGCTGAGCTGCTTTTTCATCAGCGCATCGACTATGACGACGGCGCGATCGTCGAGATGGTCCTCTGGCGGGTTCCGTCGGCGGTCCCGCCATCAACTCATGGATTCAAGTACTCGTTGTTCTACGGCCGTCCGGGCAGTCGAGACGTCGGGTACGACAATGAGCGAGGCAAAGGCGATCACCGCCATTTTCAAGGCGCGGAGACGTCCTACCGGTTCAATACGGTCGAGCAGCTGATGGCTGATTTCTGGTCCGACGTGCGGGCCATGCGAGGAAAAGGATGAGAGACGTGAAGATCACGGTCGGCGGCGCGATCGAAGACGATGCGTCCCGCAGGTTCGTCAAGGCATGGCATCGAGCCAATCGCGGCGAGACCTTCAGCGAGCGCCATCTGGCATTCGAGAGCTGGGATGCCCTTGCCCGCGTGCTAACCGGCAAAAGGATGGAGCTGCTGCGCTATGTTCGCCGGCACGACGTTCGCAGCGTCCGCGCCCTGGCGAAGGCGCTGAAGCGAGACTACAGCAATGTGCATGCGGACGTTCAAGCATTGACGGCCGCCGGACTTCTCGACGCCACCGACGGTGGCGTGCGCGCCGACTACGATGCGATCGAAACCAAGATCGCGATTTGATAGGGAACCAGGGACGTTGAATGCCCTTGAACCGCAGCGCCATCCTTCACGATTGAGTCCCAGATGAGCGGATCGAAATTTCAGCTTGAGCCCGTCCCAGGTGCAACAGTTTCGAATGACGAGCTGCTGCGCGATATCCAGCGTGTGGCCCAGCTCGCAGGCGCAAACGTCATTTCTGCGCGGCAGTATCAGCGAGATGGGAAGTACTCTCATACCACCGCATCAAAGAGATTCGGAACGTGGAACAAGGCCGTCATCGCCGCCGGTTTGGACGTCACACACGAAAATGATATTTGCGACGAACGTCTGTTTGAAAATCTGATGCGCCTATGGGAGCACTACGGTCGTCAACCGCGCCGCAGGGAGCTTGCACATCTGCCGTCAATTATTTCTCAAGGCCCGTACAAGCGTCGGTTTCGTTCCTGGATGGACGCGCTCGCGCAATTCATCGCCTATGCGAATGCTCAAGACGCCCGCCCGCCAACTCCAACCGAAGACGTTAGCGGCCGCAAGACGGGTCGCGATCCCTCTCTCAGAATGCGGTTCCGCGTGATGAAGCGCGACAATTTCGCATGTCGCGCATGCGGAGCCAGCCCAGCATTGCAGCCGGGTCTATCGCTGCACGTTGACCACATCGAGGCATGGAGCCGCGGTGGCAGGACGATCGATGAAAACCTCCAGACCTTGTGCCGCCCATGCAACCTCGGGAAAAGCAACGCGCTTTAGGTCTGAGCCTGATACGCGACATAATCCGACTATGGCAATCCGTCACTTCCCGCCCTTGAGCGTCGGCGCCATGCCGTCGCTCCACCATTTGCCGTGGAGCACGACGCCGCGCGGCACCAGACGCTGATCGGCCCTCATCTCGCCTCCGATCGCATCGACATAGACGACCGGACCTTTCTTGATCTCGAGCAGGGCCGCGTCTCCGGCCGCTCCGACTTTGAGCGAGCCGATGTCGGTGCGCTTCATCGCTGCCGCCGGCGTCGCCGTCGCGGCGCGGATGACATCGACCATCGGCAGGCCAAGGCAGAGGAACTTCGACATGGTGACGAGCACGTCATAGGCCGGGCCGTCGGCGGAGTAGAGATGCACGTCGGAGGAGATCACGTCGGGCGTGAAGCCCATCTCCAGCATGGCGCGGCAGATATCGAAGCCGAAGGAGCCGGCGCCATGGCCGACATCCATGATCACGCCGCGCTCGCGCCCGGCGATCATGCAGTCGCGGAGCTTACCCTTCGAGTCGAGCGGCTTGTTCATCTTCGGCGTGTAGCAATGGGTGACGATGTCGCCTTGGCGCAGAGGATCGACGATTTCCTCGATCCGGGGCGGCATGTCGGCGCCGATATGGACCATGATCGGCGCGCCGCCGGCCTGCTCCGAGGCGTTGACCGCGAGATGCAGCGGCATGGCGCCGAGCGCGCCGGTGGTCGAGCGGCCGACGCGGATCTTGATGCCGACCGCCTTGTCCGGCCAGGCCTTCAGCGCCTTCACCACATGCGGCACGTTCAGCAGGCGGATGTCCTCGGCCTCGCCGAAATTGATCGCGCGCAGGTCGCCGAAGATCCCGGGATAGGACAGATTGACGAAGGCGAGCAGCCGCACATCGGTGCGCGACTGCTGCAGGTCGACCAGGCCGCGGAAATTGCCGGCACCGGCGCTGCCCGCATCGACCGCCGTGGTCATGCCCGAGGCGCGGCCGATCTTGTCGGGATCGACGCCATAGATCGTGCCGCCCCAGTACACATGCGTATGAAGGTCGATCAGGCCCGGCACGACATAAGAGCCCTCGGCCGAGCGCGTCTCCTTCGCCTCGCCGTCGGAAATCTTCTCCGAAACGGCGGCGATCTTGCCGTCCTTGAAGGCGACATCGGCGATGCCGTCGCGGCCCGCGACCGGATCGATCACATGGCCGCCCTTGAGCAGCAGGTCGTAGGTCATGGACGGCCTCGGTGAGGTTTCGCGAGAGGCACGGATCATGCCGGGCCAGCGCGCCGGCTTGCTATAAGCGAGACGCCCTTCCCATCCGGTGATCCCATGCCCGATATCGCCATTGCCCGCTTTGCCCATGAGGGCAACAGCTTCTCGCCGATCCCGACTCCGATCGACTGCTTCAAGCACGACGAATGGCAGATCGGCGACGGCGTGCCGAAATTCTATCGCGGCACCAAGACCGAGATCGGCGGCGCGCTCGCCTGGCTGGACAGGCATCCCGAGTGGAAGCCCACCTTCCTCCGCTGCGCCGGCGCCCCTTCCTCCGGCGTGCTGGCGCCCGGCGTCTTCGATACCATCCTCGCCGACATCACCTCAGGATTGTCGAAGCGGAAATGGGATGCGGTGTTCCTGTCGCTGCACGGCTCGCTGAACGCCGCCGAATACGCCCATGCCGATTACGAGCTGCTGAAGCGCGTGCGCTCCATCATCGGCAACACGCCGCTGGCCGTCAGCTTCGACCTGCACGCCAATGTCAGCCAGCCCGAGGCCGACATCCCCGACATCCTGGTGGGATACAAGTGTCACCCACATGTCGACATGGAGGAGACCGCGACCAAGGCCCTCGACATCATGCTGCGGAAGATCAAGGGCGAGGTGAATCCGGTCGCCGTGATCGTCCGCGCGGATGCGATCATTCCCAGCCTCTTCGCCCGCACCACCGACGGCCCGATGGCGGAGATCAAGCAGATCGCCGCCGACATCGAGAAGAAGTACGGGCTTCTCGATCTGACGCCCTACCAGGGCTACGCCTATGCCGACAGCGAAGCAGCCGGGGCCTCCGCCTGGGCGACGGCGGACGGCAACCGCGACCTCGCGCTCAAAGGAGCAACCGAGCTGGTGGTCGAGATGAACAAGCGCCGCCCGCTCCTTTTCAAGACGCTGCCATCAGCCGCCGAAGGCATCGCCCGCGGCCTCGCGGCGAAGTCGGCGCCGATCGCGATCATCGACTCCGCCGACCATCCCGGTGCCGGCGGCATCGGCGACACGCCCGGCCTGCTCGCCGCGCTGGTCGCTTCGAAACCGACCAAGCCGACCGCCTTCTGCTTCTTCCACGATCCCGAGCTCGTCGCCCGCGCGCAGAAGGCCGGCGTCGGGGCCAAGCTCAAAGTCAAGATGGGCGGGAGGCTGACACCCCTCTTCGGCCCGCCGGTCGAGGCCGAGGTCACCGTCGGCCATCTCTCGGACGGCAAATACGTCAACCAAGGCCCGGTCCATGGCGGCATCGGCGTCGACCTGCAGGGCGTCGCCCGCCTCGACTTCGTTGGGCTGCCGATCTCGGTGATGATCACCGGAATCTGCCACGACGCGACCGACGCCAATTTCTACCGCGCCGCCGGCATCGACCAGACGAAGCTCCAGGTCCTCGCGGTCAAAGCGAAGAACCAGTTCCGCGCCTCCTTCGGCGCGGTGTTCAAGGAGATGATCGACATCGACGTGGCCGGCCCTGCCGCCTTCGACTTCTCGAGCTTCCCGTTCAAGAAGGCGCCGAAGACTCTTTATCCGCTCAATCGATAGCGAGGCCTTTGCTCCACCCCCACCCTACCCTCCCCCATCAAGGGGGAGGGGAAAATGGGCGGCGCCCTCGTATCCCCTCCCCCCTTTGTGGGGGAGGGTTAGGGCGGGGGGTGTCTCAGCTAAGCCACCTCGCCAACCCGCGCTGGGTCTGATCGCCGCACGTCGAGCAGCAGGTAGCCGCGATCGACATGCAGCGAGCGCAGCACGATCTTGGGCTTGCCCGAGGCGAGCGCCTGGCCGAGCTGATAGGCCGAGATGCGCGCGACGCGCGGATCGACATGCAGCATCAGGCGCTCGAACGGATTGCCCGGCGGATCCCATTCGCGCTCGAGCCGGAGGCCGCGGATGTTCTGCAGCATCTGCTCGGCCTTATCGAGGCGCACGGCTTCCGCCTTGGCGACCGCCTGGTGATCGGTGTCGCGCCACTGATCGAGCGCGGCTATGGCACCGGCGACGCTCTCCTTGCCGGCTTTCATCGGCCGGCCGATGCCGCGCTCGCCATGGACGTAGCAGGCGCGGATGAAGTCGCGCTTGCCGGCGATGACGCCCGCCGTGGTGCCCGCGGGCGCCTTCTGCGCCGAGAAGATGACGGCCGTGGCGCCAGCCTTGATCATGCCGGGCCAGTCGTATTCGGCGGCCGCATCGACGACGACCGGCACGCCGCGCTTGTTCGAGACCTCGCAGAAGGCTTTCAGGTCGAGCAGCCCGCTCTGCACGGTGTGGTGCGACTGCACGAAGACGGCGGCCGCGGTCTTGTCATCGATGGCGCCGTTCAGCTGATAGGCGGCGCAGCCGGTGGCGGTGCCGACCTCGACCGGCGTGCCGCCGACGATGCGGATCATCTGGCTGATGGTCGAGCCGTAGCTGACCTCATGCCCCTTCTGCAGCACGACCTTGTGCTTGAGACCGTCGACATCGGGCAGCTGCTCGGCGCGATAGAGATCGTCGCCGGCGATGGCGGCGGCGACCGAGACCGCGATGCCAGCGGCCGAGCAGCCGGTGACATAGCCGGCTTCGGAGCCCGCGGTCTTGGCGATGGAGTCGCTGGCGACGCGCTGCAGCTCCGACATCTCGATCCAGTGCGGCAGCATGGAGGCGACCGCCTTGACCATGCGCTCGGAAGCGCGACTGGCGCCATGCACCGTCTCGGTACCGGAGGCATTGATGACGTGGCGGATGCCGAAGCGCTCGAAGACTTCCGACATGGTCGGTCTCCTCAGATGGATGGCGTGTTGGCGCCGGGGCGCTGGCGGTCGAAGAGCAGCAGGTCGCGGCCGAGCTCGGAGAGCTTCTGGCAGCCCATATAGCCCTGCACGCGGTCGACCTCGTCCTTCATCGTTGACAGCATGTGCGCCACGCCGTCCTTGCCGGCGCCGGCGACGGCATAGGCGGCGGGCCGGCCGAGCATCACCGCCTTGGCGCCGATGGCGAGGGCCTTGACGATGTCGCTGCCGCGGCGGAAGCCGCTATCGAGCAGCACCGGGATCTTGCCGTCGACGCCATCGACGATCTCCGGCAGCACCTCGAAGGGCGCGGCCGAGCCTTCGAGGTTCCGGCCACCATGGTTGGAGAGGATGACGCCGTCGCAGCCGATCTCGATGGCGCGATAGGCGTCCTCGACATTCAGGATGCCCTTCACCATCAGCTTGCCCTTCCACTGGTCGCGAAGCCGCCTCAGGTCTTCGAGATCGAACCCGTTGTACCGCTGGGTGAGGAAGTAGTTGGCCAGCGCCTCGTAGGTCGTCGACCCGGAAACCTCGCTCTCGAGATTGGCGAGCTTCGGCATCGGCCGCGACAGCACCACGTCCCAGAGCCATTTCGGACGCGCCATCACCGCGGCGATGTTGGCCGGCGTCTTCTTGAGGTTGAGGCCGATGCCGTTGCGGCGGTCGCGTTCGCGCTTGGGGAACATATGCGTGTCGGTGGTGACCATCAGCGCCTCGTAGCCGGCGCGCGCAGCACGGTCGACCAGCGAGCGGTTCACCTTCTCGTCCTTGAAGACGTAGAGCTGGAACCAGAGCCTTCCACCCGGAGCGCCTTCGGCCACCTTCTCCATCGACACCGCCGAGGCGGTTGAGAGCACGAAGGGAATGCCGGCGGCGACGGCGGCCTGCGCGATCACCACCTCGGCGTTCGGCCAGAACAGGCTGAGATTGCCCATCGGCGCGATGCAGAAGGGCGAGGCCATCGGCTTGCCGAACAGCTCGACCGTCTGGTCGCGCTTGTTGACGTCGACGAGGGTGCGCGGCTTGAAGCGCACGCGGTCGAAGGCCTGTCGGTTGTTGACGAGCGAGATCTCGTCCTCGGCCCCGCCTTCGATCCAGTCGAAGATCGGCCGAGGCAGATAGCCCCGCGCCAAGCGCTTGAAGTCGTCGATGTTATGGACCTGACTGAAATCGGCCATGGGCAATCCGCGAGTTGAGGGAAGCTTTAGTCCCGGCCATGCTAGCGGCGGCTACCGAACCCGCCAATTGCCACCACATCCGGGTGAAACATGCCCCTCGATCCTGTTCTGATCGACACGCTGCGCGGGATCTCGACCGCGACCCTGACCATGCAGCTGCTCAACCGCGGTATCCGGCGCAGCGCAATGGAGGGGGTGCGCCCGCTGGTGCCGATGAAGCAGCGCCTGGTCGGCGAGGCCTTCACGCTTGCCTACATCCCCCTCCGCGAGGACCTTTCCGGTTACGCGGTACTGGGCCGCCCCGATTATGCGCCGCGGGTCGCGATCGAGCAGGCGCCGCCCGGCTCGGTCCTGGTCATTGACGCGCGCGGCGAGGCCTCGACCGGGATCGTCGGCGACATCCTGGTCGCGCGGCTCCGCGCCCGCGGTGTCGTCGGCGTCGTCACCGATGGCGGCTTGCGCGACGTCGAGGCGACGGTGCCGCTGGGCCTTCCGATCTTCGCCGCCGGCCCAGCCGCACCGCCGAGCATCTCCGGCCTCTCCGGCGCCGGCATGCAGGGACCGATCGGCTGCGGGCGAGTCGCCGTCATTCCCGGCGACATCATCGTCGGCGACCAGGATGGCGTCGTCGTCGTGCCGAAGGCGCTGGCCCAGGAGGTCGCGACATCAGGCGCCGAGCAGGAGCGGCTCGAGCGTTTCATCCAGATCAAGGTGCTGGCCGGCGCCGCGACGCCCGGCGTCTACCCTGCCGACGACCTGACCAAATCCGAGTACAAGGAATGGCTCGCCGCCGGCGAGCCCAAGGAGTGGTGACGCTGACATGACGACTGCTGCCTATATCGATCCGCATACCCGCAAGACCTATTCGATCAACGAGCCGCGGTGGCGCTCGGATGACGGCAATCCGTTGATGACGACCGATCTGCCCGGCATCGGCCGCGGCGAGATCGACACCTCGGTGCGTTCGCTCTGGCGCTATGCGAAGGCCCTTCCCCTCGCCGTCAAAGACCCGATCACCATGGGCGAAGGCTGCACGCCGCTGGTCGAGCGGCGCTGGAGCGGCGCCCGCGCGCTGATGAAGCTCGAATGGTTCTCAGCCACCGGCAGCTTCAAGGATCGTGGCGCCTCCGTGATGCTCTCCGTGCTGCGCCAGCAGGGCGTGAAGCACGTTCTCGAAGACTCATCGGGCAATGGCGGCGCCGCGGTCGCGGCCTATGCCGTCGCCGGCGGTCTCAAGGTGAAGATCCTGGTGCCAGCCTATACCCAGCCGGCGAAGATCGTGCAGATGCGCGCTGTCGGCGCCGAGGTCGAGCTGGTGCCCGGCACGCGGCAGGACTGCGCCGACGAGGCCGAGCGGCAAGCAGCGAAGATCTTCTATGCCAGCCACAACTGGCAGGCGCTGTTCCTGCAGGGGACCAAGACGCTCGCCTATGAGCTCTGGGAGGACCTCGGCTTCGAGGCGCCGGACAACATCATCGCGCCGATGGGAGCCGGGTCGAACATCCTCGGATGCTGGATCGGCTTCAACGAGCTCAAGCGCAAGGGCGAGATCGGGAAGCTGCCGCGCATCTTCGGCAGCCAGCCGGCGAACTGCGCGCCGATCGCCGCCAGCTTCAAGGCGGGTGTCGATACACCCGTGGAGACCAAGATCGAGCCGACCGTCGCCGAAGGCACCGCCATCGCCAAGCCGATCCGCATGAAGGAAGTGCTCGGCGCCATCCGCGGCTCCGGCGGCGCTGCCATCGCCGTGCCCGAGGACGAGATCATCGCCGCGCTGAAAGGCCTCGCCGCGATCGGCCTCTATGCCGAGCCGACCAGCGCGCAGACCGCGGCGGCGCTTTCGCGGCTGGTGAAGGACGGGCAGATCAAGCCGGAGGAGAAGACGGTGCTCGTGCTCACCGGCTCCGGTCTCAAGGCGACGCAGAAGATCGGCGAGATCCTGGGCTAGGCAGCGCGTCGCTCGGCGCACCAGCGCCGCCAGACGGTGCGGTAGGCCCGTTCCAGATGGGCAACACCGTGCGACACATTGCAGAGCCGCGATGCCGCGACCTCCGTGCGCAACCCTCGACGCAACGCCGCCAGCCGGCCCAGGTCCGAAGCCAGCGCGGCGGCGATACCGACATAGGCCTCCTCGTCCGACGCGATCCACTCCGGATGGCCGACGCGCTCGAGCATAGCGGCCGACCAGCGCGACATCATCGTGCGCCCGCAAAGCGTGACCACGGGCACCCCCATCCACAAGGCCTCGAAAGTCGTGGTCGAGCCGTTGAACGGGACCGTGTCGAGCGCGATGTCGGCCTCGCCGTACCGGGCGAGATGTGCAAAAGCGCTCTCGTCGTCCTTTTCGGCATAGGCCATCACGATCCGATCGGTGCCGACGCCGGCCACCCGGAAGAGCGCGGCCAGGCGCTCCCTCGCCCGCCGGGACGAGAGGATGTTGGCGTATTTGATCATGAGCCTGGAGCCAGGAACGGCCTTGAGCACGCGCGCCCATAGCGCCACCGTCGCCGGTGTCGTCTTCAGCAGATTATTGAAAGAGACGAAGGTCACGTATCCTCTCGACGCCGCCGGCAGCGGTTCGATTTCGGGTGCACTCTCGAGCGCGCTCTGCAGCGAGAACACCGGCAGCCGGATCACGCGCTCGGTGAATCTTTCCACTCCCCGCTTCGGCGCCACGGTCGCATCCGCAATCAGGTAGTGCGTGCCTTCGACACCGCTCGTCGTCCCGCCATGCGCGCTGATAACGATCGGCGCCGGCCGATACGAGGCCAGGAGCTGACGGTTCTCGTCGAAGTGCCCGGCGACCACGACCAGGATGTCGATGCCGGCCCGCCGGATCAACTCCGCCACCTCGTCATCGGCCAGTCCGCGGATGACATGCCAGTCGTCGCAGAGCGCCCGAAACCGCTCGGTCATCTCATCCGCCCGCGGCACGTCGGAGAAGACGACCAGCCGGAAGCGCGCCGGATCGCGCCGGCTGAACCAAGGAAGAGTCACGCGCGCGATCGAGTGGTTGCGAAAATCCGAGGACACATAGCCGACCGTGAGCCTGCGCTCCGGATCGGGTTCGTTCGGGAAGCGGATATCGCCGCGCGGCGTCGCGGTGAAATTCCGGGCTAACCGCTGGTTCTCCCGGAAAAGCGCCTCGGGTGAGGTTTCCGCGTCGTACAGGAGAGATACGAGCAGATTGCGATGTGCGCCGAGTCGGCGCGGATCCACCGCCAGGGCGCGGCGGCAGGACCGGATGGCCGACAGGGCGTCGCCGAGATGCATCTCGATATCGCCGAGGTTATTGTGCGCATCGGCACTCGCCGGCGCGAGGGCGGTCGCGATGCGCGCGTGGATGGTCGCCTCGTCAGGCTCGCCATTGCTCTTCAAGGCTGCGGCGGTATTCGAGCGGAACTCGGCGCTGTCGGGTCTGGCGGCAAGCGCCTTTCTCAGCGCGACGATCGCCTGGGCATGTCGACCATGCCGAAAATGCCAGAAGGCCAATCCGTTCGCGGCCTCTGCCAGGCCGGGGCTCATCGCCAGCGCACGCTCGAACAGATCGCCGGACGCGCGAGGCGGTGTGCCCGCGAAAAGCAGGCGCCCCAGCTCATAGAGAAGACCGGCATCGGCGGGCACGACGGCCAGCGAACGACGAAAAGCGATGATGGCCTCGTGATGACGGCCCTGGGAAAGCAGCCTGTAGCCGAGGTCTCTCAGCTCGCCCGTCACCTGTCGGTCAGCCCCGCTTCGCCTCCGCGACGAAGCGCGAACCTTTCCGCGCATGGCCGCCGCCGATGCCGATGGCAGTGCCGTCGGCGCGCCAGCAGGCGGAGCCGGTCATGCCCCCATCGGCGCCGAAGCGGATCGCGCACATGCCGCCGCCGACGCTGGCGACCGACATCGCCGGATGGCCCATGCCCGAGACCTTCTCGCGCACACCTTCCGAGATCTTCGATTCCAGCTCGACGGCCTGACCCTGGGTCCAGACGCGTGGCGCCTCGACCGCCTCCTGCAGCTCCATCCCGTGGTCGACGATGTTGAGCACCGCCTGCATGGCCGAGCCGAAGATGCGCACACCGCCCGGAAGCCCGAACGCGAACTGCGCCTTGCCGTCCTTCAAGCCCATGATCGGCGACATCGAAGTGGCGATGCGCTTTCCGGGCGCGATCGACAGCGCCTGCCCCGGATGCGGATCGAAGGTGTACATGTAGTTGTTCGGGATGATGCCGGTTCCGGGGATCATCACGCGCGCCCCGAACAGGCTGTTGATGGTCTGGGTCGCAGCGACGACGTTGCCCTGGCCGTCCGCGACGGTCAGATGCGTGGTGTTGGCGGACTCGGTCGCGTGCGCCTTGGCCTTGTGCGTGCCGGCGCGAGCCACATCGATCTCGGCGCGGCGCATGTCACCGTATTTCTTCGAGAGCAGCGTATCGACAGGCACCTTGACGAAGGCCGGATCGCCGGTCGAGGCGAAGCGATCGGCGAAGGCGATCTTCAGCGACTCGAGGATCAGGTGGATGGTCTTCGGCGAGCCGAAGCCCAGGCCAGCGATGTCGTAGCCTTCCAGCAGGTTCAACATCTGAATGACATGGATGCCGCCGGATGAGGGCGGCGGCGGGCCCACGATCTCGACGCCGCGATAGAGGCCGCGCACCGGCTGGCGCTCGATCGTCTTGTAGTCGCGGAGGTCGCCGAAGCCGAGGAAGGCGCCGGCCTTCTGCAGATGGTCGGACACGCTGCGGCCGAGCGCGCCGTCATAGAGGAGCCCCGGCCCCTCCTTCGATATGGCGCGCAGGGTCTCGGCAAGCTCGCTCTGCACCACGCGGTCGCCTTCGTTTACCGGCTTGCCGCCGGGCATGAAGATCTTCGTAATCGGCGCGTCCTTGACCATGTCGACCGCGCCCTGATCGACGCAGTCGTTCAGGAACGGCGTGGCGCGGAAGCCGCGCGAGGCGTGACGGATCGCCGGTTCCATGACGTCGGCCAGGCTGAAGGTGCCCCAGCGCTGGAGCGCTTCGCACCAGGCCTTGAGGTTGCCAGGGGTGGCGATCGACTTGGCGCCGACCGCGTTCTCCTTGCCAACCGTCTCAAGATAGTCGGGCCAGGTATCGGAAGCCGGCTTGTAGCAGTCGGGGCCGGAGGCCGCGGGCGCCGTCGACATGCCGTCGAGCACCAGGTGCTTCCCGTCCGCCAGGCGGCTATGCATCAGGCCACCGCCGAACAAGCCAACCATCATCGGTTCAACGACGTTCAAGGTAAACAGAGCGGCGATGGTCGCGTCGATCGCATTGCCGCCCGCCGCCAGCATCTCGGCGCCTGCCGCGGAGGCAAGCGGATGGTTGCTGACCACCATGCCACGGTAGCCTGACGCGGGCCGCTTCTCGCAATCGAAGACGGTGCCGGCGCGGCTCCGCCAGCTGCTGGATGACGAGTAGTCGCCCATGGTGTTCCCCTCGCTGAAGTTCTTAACCATGACAGAGGTTTGCGGCTGCGAACAGAGGTAGCCAACCCCCGACGAAGGCACTAACTTGCCCGGCCTCGGAGCTATTCCAGAAGCGAGGGGTGGGGCCCGTGGAACAGCGCACGCTCGGCAAGTCAGGATTGCTGGTCTCGGTCGTCGGCCTTGGGTGCAACAATTTCGGCGGCCGCACCGATTTCGAGGGATCGAAGAAGGTCATCCACAAGGCGTTCGACCTCGGCATCACCCTCCTCGACACCGCCGACATCTACGCGAACAAGGGCGGCTCTGAAGAGGTCATCGGCAAGGTCCTCGGCGACCGGCGCAAGGACATCGTGCTGGCGACCAAGTTCTGCGGCGCTATGGACGATGCCGGCAAGCTCAAGGGCGCCTCGCGCCGATACATCATGACCGCGGTCGAGGCGAGTCTCCGGCGGCTGCAGACCGACTGGATCGATCTCTACCAGATCCACATGCCCGACCCGCTGACGCCGATGGAGGAGACGCTCCGCGCGCTCGACGACCTCGTGACCTCGGGCAAGGTCCGCTACATCGGCTGCTCGAACCACAAGGCCTGGCAGGTGACCGAGGCGGAATGGATCTCGCGCCGCGACGGCATCGATCGCTTCATCTCGTGCCAGGACGAGTACAGCCTGATCGTGCGCGACGCCGAGAAGGAGCTGATCCCTGCGATGCAGGCCTACGGCATCGGCCTCCTCCCCTATTTCCCGCTCGCCGGCGGCATGCTCACCGGCAAGTACAAGCGCAACGCCCCGATGCCGGAGAAGTCGCGGCTCAGCTACATGCAGCCGCTCGCCGACCGCTACATGACCGACGCCAACTGGCAGGTCGTCGAGAAGCTCGAGGCCTTCGCCAGCCCGCGCGGCAAGACGATGCTGGAGCTCGCCTTCAGCTGGCTCGCCTGCCGGCCCACGGTCGCCAGCGTCATCGCCGGCGCGACCAAGCCCGAGCAGCTCGAGCAGAACGCCAAGGCCGCGAGCTGGGTTCTGACCCCGGCCGAGATGGCCGAGATCGACAAGCTCTCGGGCCGCTGAGGGCGGAAGCCTAGCCGTGTTCTCCGCCGCCGCGCTGCCAGGCCGTGGCCGCCTGATCGTCCTGATCGGCGGCATCCTGCTGCTCGGCTTCCTCACCACCAACCTGATCAGCTTCCGCGTCTCGACCGCCGCGCTGAAGGCGACGATCCTTCAGAACGAGCTGCCGCTCACCTCGAGCAACATCTACTCGGAGATCCAGACCGACCTGCTCAGGCCGATTTTCGTCTCCTCGCTGATGTCGAACGACACCTTCGTCAAGGACTGGCTGATCGGCGGCGAGCAGAACCCGGCGCAGATCACCCGCTATCTCGACGAGATCCGCGCCAAGTACGACGTCTTCACTGCGTTCCTGATCTCGGACGCGACCAAGCAGTATCATCACTTCAGCGGCCCGACCAAGGTCGTGCGCGTCGGCGAGCCGAACGACGACTGGTTCTTCCGCGTCCGCGAGATGACGCAGCCCTACGAGGTCAACATCGACTTCAACGCGGCGCAAGGGATGGAGATCACGATCTTCATCAACTACCGAGTCCTCGACTACCAGGGCCGGTTCATCGGCGCGACCGGCGTGGGCCTGAAGCTCGACACGGTGGCGCGCATCCTCTCGCATTACAAATCGAACTATCAGCGCGGCATCTATTTCGTCGCCGGCGACGGCCAGGTCACCGTCCGCTCGGAAGGCGCGGTGATCCAGGAAGACAACATCAAGACCGCGCCCGGCATCTCGGCCATCGCCAACGACATACTCTCCAAGACCGACGGCTATTTCGAGTATGTCCGCGACAGCGAGATCATGCTGCTGACAAGCCGGCTCATCCCCGACCTCGGTTGGCGGGTGATCGTCGAGCAACGGGAGTCGGAAGCGCTGTCGGCGTTGTGGCGGAGCTTCGTCACAAATCTCGCGATCGGCATCGGCATCATTCTGCTGACGATCGGCACGATCGCCTACGCGATCAACCTCTACCAGAAGCGCCTCGAGGACATGGCGGTCACCGACAAGCTGACCGGCGTCGGCAACCGCCAGCTCTTCGACATCGCGCTCGACCAGGCGCTCAAGCTCCGACGCCGCGTGCCGCTGCCGCTGTCGGTGCTGCTGATCGACATCGACCGCTTCAAGTCGATCAACGACACGCGCGGCCACCTCAGGGGCGACGAGGTGATCAGGGCGGTCGCGATGACCCTCAACGAGCGCGTACGCGAAGCCGACCTGTTCGCGCGCTGGGGCGGCGAGGAATTCATTTTGCTGGCGAACAACTGCCGGCTCGAGGATGCGACGGAGCTGGCCGAGACCCTGCGCGAAGCCGTCGCCTCGGCGCCGGTCCTCAAGCCGGATGACGGGCTGCGCGTCACGGTGAGCTGCGGCGTCGCCGAATGCGCCGATGACGACGATGCCGAGACCTTGATCGGACGCGCTGACCGCGCGCTCTACCGGGCCAAGGACGAAGGCCGCAACCGGGTCCAGGCCGAATACGCTTGAGGCCTCCTACGAGCCGTGGCCGCTCACCTGCTGGCCGGCATTCCGCTCGAGCCTGAGGAAAATCAGCCCCGAGATCAGCGTCACCACGCCGATGGCGACGAAAGCCGGCCAGAAGTCGGCGGGACCAAGCTGATCGCCACCCCTCGCCGCCAGCGTCATGTGCAGCGCCGAGGCACCGAGCGCGACGCCGAGGCTCTGCGCCACCTGCTGGAACGTGCCGTTGAGGCTGGTCGCCTGGCTCAGATCCTCCGGCCGCATGTCGGCGAAGGCGAGCGCGTTGAGCGCGGTGAACTGCAGCGAACGGAAAAAGCCACTCGCCAGCAGGATCGCGAGGATCAGGATCTCGTAGCTGTCCGGACGGAAGATGCCATAGGCTGCGATCAACGCGCCGGCGATCACGCCATTGCCGATGAGGACGACGCGGAAGCCGAAGGCCCGGATGATCGCGCGCGCGGTAAACTTCATCGCGAAGGCGCCGACCGCGCCGATGAAGGTCAGCATGCCGGCGGCGAAGGCCGACTTGCCGAAGCCGACCTGCAGCATCAGCGGCAGCAGCAGAGGGATCGCTCCGGCGCCGACGCGGTAGATCGAGCCGCCGAAGAGCGAAAGGCCGAGGGTCGGCGTCCGCAACAGCTTGAGTTGGAGAATGGGCTTCTCTCGCCGCCCGGCATGAACGAGGTAGATCGCGCCGATGACGGCGCCGACGCCGAGAAG
This sequence comes from Alphaproteobacteria bacterium, assembly GCA_016869375.1. Taxonomy (GTDB): domain Bacteria; phylum Pseudomonadota; class Alphaproteobacteria; order SHVZ01; family SHVZ01; genus SHVZ01. Next base: position 15,548 of record VGEH01000102.1, read on the forward strand.
CGCCAGCCCCGGCGCTGGGCTCCCATCGGCGCTGCTGGCGAGCTCGACGCCCATCACCACGCCCGACAGCGATACCGCGCAGAGAAGAAAGCCGACGATGTCGAGCGGCGGGGGCGGCGGCACCGGGTCCTGCGGGATCTTGAGCGTGACCAGGACGAAGCCGAGCAGGCCGATCGGCACGTTCAGAAAGAAGATCCAGCGCCAATCGGCATATGTCGCGATGAAGCCGCCGAGCGGCGGGCCGACGATGGGGCCGATCATCGCCGGCATGGTGACGTAGGTGAGCGCCTGCACGATCTCCGCCTTGGTGCAGTTGCGCAGCAGCACGAGGCGGCCGACCGGCATCATCATCGCGCCGGCGATGCCCTGGACGAAGCGAGCGATGCCGAGGCTCGTCAGGTCGAAGGAGAATCCGCAAGCGACGGAGGAGACGACGAAGACGACGATGGCGGCGCGGAAGACGTCTCGGGCACCAACGTGATCGGCGATCCAGCCGCTGATCGGGATGAAGGCGGCAACGCCCAGCAGGTAGGCCGTGATCGACAGGCTGAGATGGACCGGATTGACGCCGAAATCCTCGGCGATCTGCGGCAGCGCCATGGTGATGATCGTGCCGTCCAGGTTCTCCATGAAGAGAGCGCAGGCGACGATGAAGGCGATGGTCTGAGCGCGGGGCATCCGGCGCCGACGCTCCCTAAAGGATCAGCTGGCGATCTCGTCGAGAGGGTAGAGCGGCCGCTTCACCTTCCTGTAGGGGAACTTGGTGAGATCGCTCATGCCGGGGCCGGGCGTCTCGACCGTGTAGCTCGCCTTGGTGATGGGGTTGTAGGCGGCGCGGTGCGCGACCGCGGCCTTGACGCCGATCACCTTGAGCTTTGTCGGCTCGATACCCTGGCTACGAAGCTGGCCCAGATCCCAAGGCGGGATCTTCTTGCTGGTCAGCAGGATCTGAACGCCCTCGTGCTCGACCACGGCGCTGGGCCCCATCTCGATGGTCTGCCCGAAGGCGGCGAGATGGCTCTTCGGATCCTCGAGCGTGAACCGTCCGTCGCTCTTGGAAATGAGCGTGACCGAGAGCTCGACCGGGCCTTCGTCGAAGGGGTTGCGCTTGCCGCCGATCGCGAGCTTCGCCTTGCCGCCGACAGTGACGCCGGCCAGCGCCGCCACCGACTCCGGATCGGCGATGATCACCGCGGACTCGCGCACCTTGTGGCGGAGCAGCGCGCGCAGGATGCCGGTGCCGTCGCCGGTGGTGCCGCCGCCGATATTGTCGGAGGGCTCGACCAGCAGCACCGGCCCCTCCTTCACCGGCAGGATCGACTTCAACACCTCATCGACCGAGCGGTCGCGCGGCGTGCCGGCCTTGCGCAGGCGGATCGCCTCGGCCTCGAGCCGGTCGAGCGCCGCCTCCACCGCCTTGGGATCGCCGTCGGAGACGATGCTGAAGGAGACGCCGACCTCCGGCGCATCGGCGAAAGCGAAGCCGGCGATGACATTGGCGACCCAGACGCCCGGCACCTCGGCCTCGATCTTCCGCGCCATCGCCTCGAGATCCTTCATCGGCGTATCGGCGGTGCCGAGTCCGGTCGGCGGCCACATCAGCGGCGGACGGCGCCAGTATTGCTTCGGGATCTTCTTCGTCTTCAGGCAGCGGTCGAGCAGATCGGCGGCACGCATCGTCGCCTCGCGCGCATCGACATGCGGGTTCTCGCGATAGGCGACGAGGCAGTCCGAGCGATCGATGATCCGCCGCGTGAAATTGGCATGCAGGTCGAAGACGCCAAAGATTGGGGTGCCCTTCGGCAGCAGCGGCCGGAGCCGCTCCAGCAGTTCGCCTTCAGGATCGACTTCCTCGTCCGTGACCATGGCGCCGTGCAGCAGGAGGAACACCGCGTCGATCGGCGTTCCCTCGAGCTTCGCCATGGCGCGTTCTACATCGCGCCAGAAAGCCTCGAACACCGCATGCTCGACAGTGCCTGATGGCATCGCCTGGTAGTCGGCGGTCGGCAGCACCGTCCACCCATGCGCCTTGGCGCGAGAGAGGAAGCCGTCGAAATTCGATCCGTCCCCTTCCCTCCGGAACATGTCCTCGCCCTTCAGCACCTCCCAGGAGGAGAGCGGCGTCTTCTCGGGCAGGAAGGTGTGGGTCTCGTGGAACAGGCCAGCGAAGAGCACGCGCGTCATGGGCAACCTCCAAAGGGGAACGCTAGCCGAGTAACCGTCCAATGCGCAGTAAAACCTCACGCGGATTCAAGTAGCCAGTGCATAATTTTATGGAAGGGCGAAGGGGTAACCTCTTGCACTCACGAGAGGTTACTGATGAGCCGATACCGGCGAGTTACTTATGAGGACCGCT
>VGEH01000103.1 GCA_016869375.1 Alphaproteobacteria bacterium
TTTAACAATGTTTAACAATGATCGGTCATCGCCGACTCGACGTGGTCGAGCCGCGCAGTATATTGATATTATTGAGACTAATGGTGCCGAAGGGGAGGATCGAACTCCCGACCTACTGATTACGAATCAGTTGCTCTACCACTGAGCTACTTCGGCGGCCGGTCGCGTAAGGGGGCGGAACATACCCACAAGGGTCCGGTTCGGCAACTGTTCCGGCTTGGCAGGGCCGTCACCCGGGCGTAGCATTTCCAGGTCGGTGGATTTTTCGTCCCGGCCAACCCTCCGGAGGCAAGTGAATGCCCACGACGCACAATATCGATGATTTGAAGGCCAAGCATGCCGACCTCGAGCACGAGCTCGAGGCGGAAAACTCGCGTCCTCATCCAGACGATCAGCGGATCGCCGACCTCAAGCGCAAGAAGCTGAAGGTCAAGGACGAGATCGCCGAAATGACTCGTCACTGACGCGCCACTCCGACGCGTCTCGAGCAGCGCGTCTCGTCAGGCCGCGCCTCGTGCCCTCGACCGGGTGCGGGGCGCGTTCGTTTTTTCGGCTTCGCTTTTCGCCGCCTCGGGCAGGATCCAGTCGCGGAAGGCCTTGATCTTCGCCTCCTCGGCGCGGCCCTCGGGGCAGACGAGGAAGAACGCCTCGTCGGTCATGATGTAGATCTCGAAGGGCTGGATGAGCCGGCCGGAGTCGAGCTCGTCGTAGAAGTACTCGGGCGGCCCGAGGGCGACGCCGAGCCCCTCGGTCGCCGCCTGCACCGCCATCTGCGTTGTATCGAATTCGATCAGGCGCCGGTTCGGCCGCCAGGCGCAACCCGTCTTCTGGAACCAGGTACGCCAGTTGATGCTGTCATCGGACTCCGAGAGCAGCGGAAAACGCTGCAGATCGCTCGGCTGCTCGAGCTTCATGTCCTTGAGCAGCTTCGGGCTGAGCAGCGCCGTATAGGCCGGCGACAGCACGCGCCAGGAATCCAGACCCGGCCATTCGCCGGCGCCGTGGCGGATCGCCGCGTCGATATCCTCGCGCGTGAAGTCGACCATGCGATCGGTCGTGGTCAGCTTCACATCGATCTCGGGATGCGCCTTGAGGAAGTTGCCGAGCCGCGGCACCAGCCAGCGCGCGGCGAAGGAGACCGTGAGGCTCAAGGTCAGCACGCCGCCCTCGCGGCTCGCCTGCACTTTCTGCACCGCCTGCGCCAGGCGATCGAAGCCGTCGCGCACGCCCGGCCACAGAGTCTGTCCCGCATCGGTGAGCAGAAGACGGCGCGTGAGGCGGCGGAACAGGGGCTGTCCCAGTTGATCCTCGAGCAGCTTCACCTGGTGGCTGATCGCGGCCTGGGTGACGCCCAGCTCGGCCGCGGCGCGTGTGAAGCTCAGATGGCGGGCGGCCGCCTCGAAGGCGCGAAGCGCGGACAGGGGCGGCAGGCGGCGGCTCATGGCGGCCGGACTATGCATTAGTTTTGCTCATTGGCGCAATGCACAAATCTCATTTGTCGGCATTGTCACCCTCCCCCACCTTGGCGCCTTGCGATGGAGATGTGGTCATGGCCAAGCAGCATCGCTACTCCGCCACGATAGAATGGCTCGGCAATACCGGCGGCGGCACCTCCAGCTACAAGGCCTATGAGCGCACGCATGAGATCCGGATCGACGGCAAGCCGCCGATCCCCGGATCCTCGGACCCATCCTTCCGCGGCGACCCGGCGCGCTACAATCCCGAGGACCTTCTCGTCGCCTCGCTTTCCAGCTGCCATATGCTGTGGTTCCTGCATCTGGCGTCGGCGGCGAAGCTCGTCGTCACCGCCTATGTCGATCGCGCCAGCGGCACCATGGTCGAGGAATCCAACGGCGCCGGGCGCTTCGCCGAGGTCCTGCTCAAGCCCGAGGTGACGATCCAGGGCACCGCCGATCCGGCAACGATGGACGCGCTGCATCACACCGCGCATGAGATGTGCTTCATTGCCAACTCCGTGAATTTTCCCGTCCGCTGCGAAGCCACGCATCGCAGCGCGCCTTAGGGCGCCGCAGCCACAGGTATCCGCGTAGCGTCTGCGACGCAGATCACGGATTAGTTCGCCTTATGATGCGGATGCGAAAAGATCGTTTGTGGCAAAGCGAGGGCAGACCCAAATTCTGGGTCCTAGAGAAGGAGTCCTCCCCATGACCCGTTCTTCCGCTTCCCAGCTTCAGGCCCGCATCGGCTTTTCCCCCCGCCGCTCTGGTCTTCTTGCCACCGTCGTCGAGCGTCTTGCCGAATGGCAGGAGCGGGCGCGTTCACGCGTGCTGCTCGGCCGCATGGACGACCGCATGCTCCGCGACATGGGCATCAGCCGTTCCGACGTGGATGTCGAGGTCGCCAAGCCCTTCTGGCGCCCGTGAGCAAGCGGGACCAGGAGGGCGGCTGCCTCTGCGGAGCCGTCCGCTTCAAGGCGGGCGGCTCCCCCTCCCATGTGAATTTCTGTCATTGCCGGATGTGCCAGAAGGCTTCCGGCGCGCCGATGATGGCCTGGGCCACCTATGAGCGGAGCAAGATCGCCTTCGACGGCACGCCGAAGCTCCGCGCCTCGTCGGCGACGGCCGAGCGCGGCTTCTGCGAGGAATGCGGCTCGACCCTGATCTGGCAGCGGCCGAACGCGGCCACTCTCGACCTGGCGGTCGCGGCTTTCGACGATCCCAATGCGCTCGCCCCCTCCGAGCACATCTGGACCGAAAGCCGCGCCCGCTGGCTCACGCTCACCGACCATCTGCCGCGCTATCGCCAGCGCCGCGGCAGCGTCGAAGACGCGGCCATGGCGGAAGAGGAGGCGTCGTGAAGCTCTACGACTATCTGCCGTCGGGCAATGGCTACAAGGTGCGCCTGCTGCTGGCGCATCTCGGCCTCAAGCACGAGCGCATCGAGGTCGACTCGAACGCCGGCGGCACGCAGACGCCCGAGTTCCTGAAGATGAACGCCAACGGCAAGATCCCGACCATCGTGCTGGACGACGGCACGGTGCTGCCGGAGTCGAATGCGATCCTCTACTACTTCGCCGAGAACACGGCCTTCCTGCCGGAGAAGCGCATCGACCGCGCCCAGGCGCTGCGCTGGATGTTCTTCGAGCAGTACAGCCACGAGCCCTACATCGCCGTCGTGCGCAACTGGCTGCACCATCCGGAGCTGCTGACGCCGGAGCGGAAGGCGCGCCTGCCCGACCTCAAGCAGCGCGGCGAGAAGGCGCTCAAGGTCATGGACGAGCACCTGGCGACGGAGCCCTACTTCGCCGCCGGGCGTTACACCATCGCCGACATCGCGCTCTTCGCCTACACGCATGTCGCCGACGAGGGCGAGTTCGACCTCAAGAAATATCCGGCGATCCAGGCCTGGATCGGGCGCGTCAAGGCGCAGCCCGGCCATATCCCCATCACCCAAGGCTGAGGACTACCCCTCGTGATCGACACGCTTCGCATCGCCCTGGTCGGCGATTTCGACCCGACCAAGCTCGCTCATCAGGCGATCCCGCTCGCGCTCGGCGCCGTGGCGCGCCAGCAGGCGATCGAGATCCGCGCCGAGTGGACGCACACCCTCGCGCTCGAAGGTGGTGCCGCGCCGGCGCTGCTCGACGACATAGACGGGCTCTGGTGCGTGCCGGCCAGCCCCTATGCCAGCGCCGAAGGCGCGATCGCCGCGATCCGCTATGCGCGCGAGCGCGGCATTCCGTTCCTCGGCACTTGCGGCGGCTATCAGCATGCGATCCTCGAATTCGCCCGCAACGTGCTGGACCTGGCCGAGGCGGCGCATGCCGAGGACACGCCGGATGCATCCTTCAAGCTGATCGCGCCGCTTTCATGTGCGCTGGTCGAGGTCGGCGGCGAGTTGCTGTTTCGTCCGGAGTCGCGGCTGATGGCGATCCATGGCCGCGGCTCGGCGACGGAGGGCTATCACTGCTCCTACGGGCTCGCACCCGAGAAGGTGTCGCTGTTCGACGGCAGCCGGCTGCGCATCACCGCGCGCGACCGCGACGGCGATCCGCGCGGCTTCGAGCTGCTCGGCCACCCCTTCTTCATCGGCACCGCCTATCAGCCGGAGCGGAAGGCGCTCAAGGGCGAGCGCCACCCGCTGATCTCGGCCTTCGTCGAGGCCGCGGCGGAATACGCCGAGGACCGCGTAGCCCTCCACCGAAAGTCCGCCTGAGCGATGAGCGCACGGGCCTTCGAAGGCGGATGTCTTTGCGGGCAGGTGCGCTACCGCGTCATCGGTGCGCCGAAATCACCGGGCTACTGTCATTGCCGCATGTGCCAGCGCGCCACCGGCGCGCCGGTCACCGCCTGGGTCAAGTTCCCGACATCAGCGGCGCGCTTCACCGGCGAGATGAAGTCCTATGAGTCCTCGCCCGGTACGCATCGCTGCTTCTGCGCCAATTGCGGCTCCTCGCTCGCCACCATGCACGCGGATTCCGAGGTGATCGCGCTCTCGATCCCGACGCTCGACGAGCCCGAGCGCGTGCCGCCGAAGACGCATGACTGGTGCTCGAGCCAGCTCCCCTGGCTTTGGATCGAGGACGGGCTGGAGCATCGCGAGCGCTGACAAGGCACGAAAGGGGGAGGGGATGGTTCCAAAGCTTTTCTATTTTCCGGGCAACGCCAACCTGGCGCCGCACATGGTGCTGGAGGAGCTGGGCGCCCCTTACGAGCTCGTGCTGGTCGACCGCGCTAAGAATGCGCACAAATCGGCGGAGTACATGAAGCTCAACCCGATGGGCCGCATCCCGACTTACGTCGACGGCGATCTGGTGATCTCCGAGACCGCGGCGATCTGCCTCCATCTCGCCGACAAGTATCCGGCAAAGGGCCTGGCGCCGGCGCTGGGCTCGCCGGAGCGCGGGCGCTTCTATTCCTGGCTCATGTACCTGACCAACACCGTGCAGGCCGAGCTGATCTTCCATTTCTATCCGGAGAAGATCGCCGACGCCGATAGTGCCCGCGCCGAGATCAAGGCGAAGGAAGAGGCGAGCGTCGGCGGCATGTTCGACACGATCGAGGAGACGCTGGCCGGCCATGGCGGCCCCTATCTCCTCGGCCAGACCTACTCGATCCTCGATCCCTATCTGCTGATGCTCGGCCGCTGGACGCGCAACATGAAACGACCGGCACGAACCCTGCCCAAGGTCAGCGCCTTCATGACGCGGATGCTGGAGCGGCCGGCGGTGAAGCGCGCCTTCGAGCAGGAAGGGCTGAAGGCGCCGTTGATCTAGGCGCGAAAGGCCATCCGGCGGCCGCGCCGGTTATAGGCGAGCTGCAGCAGCGCCCGCGCATCCTCGACGGCAGCGAGCAAGGGTGCGTCCTCGTCGGTCTCCACCAGCCGCTTCTCGAACTCGTTCTGCGCTTCCTGGCGGCCATCGCCATGAATATGCACGAGCGAGAATCCTTTCGGCGCGAGATGCCGCGCCACCAGGATCGAGCGATGGCAGTCGAGCGGGTCCTTCTCGGCGCAGAGAAGGCAGCAGCGTCTCTCGCGCGCCAGCGATGCTGCCTCGTCGAGCCCGTCGCGGAAGGCCTGGGTCGCCGCGACGCGCGCATAGTCGACGGCGCCGCCGGCATAGCAGATCGTGTCCTTCGGCCGCCCGCCGAGCCTATCGCCGAGGAAGCGGTATCCGATGCCGGCTTCCTTGAGCCCGTGCTCGAAGGCATCGCGATTGAACTGCGGAAAGCGCCGCGAGGCCGGGATCGAGCGCACATCGAGGATGCACGCGACCTCGTTCGCCTGCGCGAGCTCGAGAAAGCGCTCCCAAGCGTGATTGGAGTGGCCGATGGTGAGGACGGTGGGCGTCTCCGACATGCCCCCATCATAAACCCTCTATCGGCAGGAAGTGTTTGATAGGCTGACGCATCAAGGGAGACCGACATGATGCAGCAGATGTCGTTGATCACGCTCGGCATCGCCGACGTGGCGCGCTCGCGCCGCTTCTACGGCGAGGGTTTCGGCTGGAAGCCGGTTGCCGAGATGCCGGACATCACCTTCTACCAGCTCAACGGCTTCGTCTTCGCCACCTGGCTGGAGAAGAGCCTCGAAGAAGACATGCAGCGGAGCGGCAATGCGCAGAAGGGTGCCTTCGCGATGGCGCACAATGTGCGCAGCAGGGAAGAGGTCGAGCCGATCATCGCGCAGCTCGTGAAGCATGGCGGCAAGCTGCTGCGCGCGGCCGACGAGCCCCCGCATGGCGGCTTCCGCGGCTACGTCGCGGATCCCGACGACCATGCCTGGGAGATCGCGTGGAATCCGGGCTGGCCGATCAGCCCGGAAGGGTATGTCACCGCAAAGTTCGGCTAAGAGCGCTCGCTATCACTCGCTCGCCCCCATCCCATCCTTCCCCCGTCTGCTCCGCAGCCGAGGGAAGGGGCTCGACCTCGTGTCCCCTCCCTCGTGCGAAGCGCGGGGGAGGGCTAGGGTGGGGGCGCTTCAGAGAGCTTTGGCTTTCTCCCTCAGCGCGAACTTCTGGATCTTGCCGGTCGAGGTCTTCACCAGCGGGCCGAAGACCACGGTGCGCGGGACCTTGAAGCTCGCCATGTTGGCTTTGCAGAAGGCGATGATCTCCTCCGCCGTCGCCTGCTTGCCTTCCTTCAGCGTCACAAACGCGCAGGGCGTCTCGCCCCATTTCTCGTCGGGGCGCGCGACGACGGCGGCTTCAAGCACGGCGGGGTGACGGTAGAGCACGCCTTCGACCTCGATGGTCGAGACGTTCTCGCCGCCCGAGATGATGATGTCCTTGGAGCGGTCCTTGAGCTCGATATAGCCGTCCTCGTGGCAGACGCCGAGATCGCCGGTGTGGAACCAGCCGCCGGCGAAGGCTTCATCCGTTGCCTTCTTATTCTTGAGATAGCCCTTCATGACGATATTGCCGCGCATGAAGACCTCGCCGATGGTCTTGCCATCGGCGGGCACGGGCTCGAGCGTCTTCGCATCCGCGACCATCAGGCCTTCGAGCACCGGGTAGCGCACGCCCTGGCGCGCCTTGATCTCGGCCTGCTCCTCGATCGGGAGCTTGTTCCACTCCTCATGCCAGGCGCAGACGACGGCGGGGCCATAGACCTCGGTCAGGCCGTAGACATGCGTGATGTCGAAGCCGAGTTTCTCCATGCCTTCGAGCACCGCGGCGGGCGGGGCGGAAGCAGCCGTCATCATCTTGATGCGCCGGCCGCCGAGGTCGCGCTTCTGCTCCGGCTTGGCGTTGAGCAAGAGGCCCATGACGATCGGCGCGCCGCAGAGATGGGTGACGCCCTCATCGGCGATCGCATCGAAGATCGCCTTCGCCTCGACACGACGAAGACAGACATTGGTGCCGGCCAGCGCCGCCAGGGTCCAGGGGAAGCACCAGCCGTTGCAGTGGAACAGCGGCAGGGTCCACAGATAGGTCGGCTTCGACGGCAGGCTCCACACCAGGATGTTGCCGAGCGCGTTGAGATAAGCGCCGCGATGATGCGTGACGACGCCCTTCGGGTTGCCCGTCGTGCCCGAGGTGTATCCCAGCGCGATCGCCTGCCACTCGTCGGTCGGGTACTGCCACTCGACGTTCGGGTCGCCTTCCGCAATGAAGGCCTCGTAGTCGCATTCGCCGAGCTTCTCGCCGCCGGGGCCGAGCGGATCGGCGATGTCGATGACCATGATGGGCTTGTTGAAGAGGCGCAGCGCTTCCTTGATCACAGGCGCGAACTCGGTGTCGGTGATCAGCGCCTTGGCCTCGCCATGCTCGAGGATGAAGGCGATGGTGGCGGCATCGAGCCGGTAGTTGAGCGCGTTCAGAACGGCGCCGGTCATCGGTACGCCGAAATGCGCCTCGACCATCGCCGGCACGTTCGGCGCCATGATCGCCACCGTGTCGCCCTTGCGGATGCCGCGCATCTTCAAGGCCGAGGCGAGCCTGCGGCAGCGCGCATAGGTCTCGCTCCAGGTGTGGCGCGTCTTGCCATGCACGACGGAGAGGCGCTTCGGGAACACCGAGGCGGCGCGCTCGAGGAACCCGAGCGGCGACAGCGGCACGTAGTTGGCTGGGTTCTTGTCGAGGTCGGTATCGTAGGGCGAGGTCATGACGAAACAGATAAGCCGAGCCTGCAGAGGACTGCAAATCCTCTGGACTGATGAAGAAAGTTGTTCTCCGTCGCGACATGCGGACAATTCGTATCCCCTCTCCTGCCGAAGGCGGGGGAGGGGATACGAAGGCGATTTCGCTGAGACACCCGCACCCTTGGCAACACGCCAACCTCGGATCATCCTGCATCTCAAGAAACGCGGAGAGGACACGCCGATGACCGGGCGCTACGCCGAGGCGCATAAACGCTCGCTCGAGGACAAGGAAGGCTTCTGGCTGGAGGCGGCGAAGCACGTCTCCTGGACCAAGCCGCCGACAAAGGCGCTGGAGGCCTCGAACCCGCCCTTCTATCGCTGGTTTCCGGACGGCCGCCTCAACGTCGCGCATAACTGCCTCGACCGTCATATCGAGGCCGGGCGCGGCGATCAGCCGGCGCTGATCTACGACAGCCCGATGGCGGGCAAGACCGAGGCCTACACCTATCGCCAGCTCACCCAGCGCGTCGCCAAGCTCGCCGGCGGCTTGCGCTCGATCGGCGTCGAGAAGGGCGACCGCGTGCTGATCTACATGCCGATGGTGCCGGAGGCAGTGATCTCGATGCTCGCCTGTGCGCGCATCGGCGCCATCCATGGCGTCGTCTTCGGCGGCTTCGCCGCGCCCGAGCTCGCCACGCGCATCGACGATGCCAAGCCGAAGGCGATCGTCTTCGGCTCCTGCGGCCTCGAGCCCGGCCGCACCATCGCCTACAAGACGCTGGTCGACCAGGCGCTGTCGATCGCCAGGCACAAGGTCCCGACCTGCGTCGTGTTCCAGCGCCCGCAGCTCCGCGCCGAGCCTGTCGCAGGCCGGGACGTCGATTTCGCCGAGCTCGAAGCCAAGAGCGAGCCGGTGCCGCCGGTCGATCTGGCGGCGACCGATCCGCTCTACATCCTCTACACCTCAGGCACGACCGGCATCCCCAAGGGCGTCGTGCGCGACGGCGGCGGCTATGCGGTCGCGCTGATGTGGTCGATGCACAATGTCTATGCGATCAAGCCGGGCGAGGTGTGGTGGAGCGCCTCGGATGTCGGCTGGGTCGTCGGCCATTCCTACATCGTCTATGCGCCGCTGCTGCTGGGCGCGACCACCGTGCTCTACGAGGGCAAGCCCGTGGGCACGCCCGATGCCGGCGCCTTCTGGCGCGTGATCTCGGAATATGGCGTCGTTGCGCTATTCACCGCGCCGACCGCCTTCCGCGCGATCAAGCGCGACGACCCGGACGGCGTCTTCATGAAGAAGTACGACCTGTCCAGGTTCCGCACGCTGTTCCTCGCCGGCGAACGCTGCGATCCGAACACGCTCTTGTGGGCGGAAGAAAAGCTGAAGGTGCCGGTGATCGATCACTGGTGGCAGACCGAGACCGGCTGGCCGATCACCTCCAACTGCCTCGGCATCGAGGCCTTCAAGGTAAAGCCGGGCTCCTCGACCAAGGCGGTTCCGGGCTGGGACGTGCAGGCGCTCGGCCCCGACCACAAGCAGGTGAAGCCCGGCGAGGTCGGCGCGCTTGCGATCAAGCTGCCGCTGCCCCCGGGCTCGCTGCCGACGCTGTGGCAGAACGACCAGGGCTTCCTCAAGTCGTACCTCCAGGAATTTCCCGGCTACTACAAGACCGGCGATGCCGGCTTCATCGACGAGGACGGCTATGTCTTCGTCATGACGCGCACCGATGACATCATCAATGTCGCCGGGCACCGGCTCTCGACCGGCGGCATGGAGGAAGTGCTCTCCAACCATCCCGACGTCGCCGAATGCGCGGTGATCGGCGTCGCCGACGAGCTGAAGGGCCAGCTGCCGCTCGGATTGCTGGTGCTCAAGGCCGGCGTCAACCGGCCGCATGAGGCGATCCTCAAGGAAGTCGTGCAGATGGTGCGGGAGTCGATCGGGCCGGTCGCCGCTTTCAAGACCGCGGTGATCGTCAAGCGCCTGCCGAAGACGCGCTCCGGCAAGATCCTGCGCGGCACCATGCAGAAGATCGCCGACGACCAGAGCTGGAAGATGCCGGCGACGATCGACGATCCCGCCTCGCTCGACGAGATCACCGAGGGACTGAAAACCGTCGGCTACGCCAAGGGCGCATGAGCGAGGCCGACGCCAGGCTCCACGCGTGGCAGATCGAGGAGCGCGAATATCGCCGGCAGGAAGAACGGCGCGGCCGGCGGCATGCGTTCGTTTCGCTCGAGCGTGCGAAGACCGCGCTCGTCGTCATCGACATGGTGCCGTTCTTCGCCACCGAGAACGCCTATTGCCGTGGCATCGTGCCGAATATCAACGCGCTCGCCGGCGCGCTGCGCAAGGCGGGCGGGCTTGTCGCCTGGATCGTGCCGGGGGCCTCGCCGCGCTACCCGGCGCTGATGCGCGAGTTCTACGGCGAGCAGATCGCCGATCTCTATCGCCGCTCCGGCGGCGAGGGCCCCCTGCCGTCGCGGCTCTGGCCGGCGCTCAAGCACGATCCCGCCGACCTGTTCTTCGAGAAGGAAGGCGCGAGCGCCTTCTTCCCCGGCCAGTGCGATCTGCCGGGCATGCTGCGCGTCCACGGAATCTCGACCGTGCTGATCGCGGGCACCGTCACCAATGTCTGCTGCGAGTCCTCGGCGCGCGACGCGAATGCCGGCGGCTTCCGCGTGATCTTCCTCGCCGACGCCAACGCCGCCCGCCGCGACCAGGACCACAACGCCACGCTGTACACGATCTACCGCAGCTTCGGCGACGTGCGGACGACGGCGGAGGTGGTGGAGATGATCGGCGCCTAGAGTCCCCTCCCCCAGCAAGCTGGGGGAGGGAACTCGAAGTTACCGCCGGTGGTCGCCGAAGGGGTTGCGGTCACCGCGCTCGCGCTCCTGGCCGGCCTGGTGCGGCTCGAGCGGCTTCGGTGCCGGGATGGTGGCGGCTTCCTCGGCGGTCATGTAGCGCACGCCGAGCGAGGGCAGCACGACACCGGCCTTGGTCGCCGCGGCGTCGAGATCGGCCTGGGTGCAGAGGCCGAGCGCCACCGGGTTGCGCGGGCGGATGTTCTGGCTGTTCCAGTGGGTGCGGTCGCGCACGGCGGCGATCGTCGACTTGGTGGTGCCGAGCAGCTTGCCGATCTGGCCGTCGGTCATGTCCGGGTAGTTCTTGACCAGCCAGGAGATCGCATCCGGCTTGTCGCCGCGCTTGGCGATCGGGGTGTAGCGCGGACCCTTGTTGCGCGAGACCGGCTGCGGAAGGTTGTCGGTGCTGACGATTTTCAGGCGGGCGGCCGGGTCCTTCTGCACCCGCTCGAGCTCTTCCTTGGTGATCTGGCCGTTGGCCACCGGATCGAGCCCGTGCATGCCGACCGCGACCTCCTCGTCGGCGATCGCCTGGACCTCGAGGGTGTGCAGCCCGCAGAACTCGGCGATCTGCTCGAAGGTCAGCGAGGTGTTGCCCACCAGCCAGACGGCGGTGGCGCGCGGCATCAGAAGGGTGCTCATGGGAGGGTCTCCTACAGGCTCCGGATGCAGATCGGGCATTCACGCCTTTGGGCGTGCCCGGTCCTGCATGCATTGACGGGATTGGCGGTTCTTATAGGCCGCGGCGGCACGGAAGGGAAGGGGGCGAATTGCCCTTTTGTTACCGTCGGCTACCGGTAATGGCATACTCCGGCCGGGAGGCTCTATCGGCATGGAACGACCCGCTTTCGACGCGATCATCGTCGGGGCCGGCTTCGCCGGGCTCTATATGCTCCACCGGCTCCGCCGGATGGGGTTCAGGGCGCTTGTGCTGGAGGCCGGCAGCGGCGTCGGCGGCACCTGGTACTGGAACCGCTATCCGGGGGCACGCTGCGACATCGAGAGCATGCAGTACTCCTACCAGTTCGACGAAGCGCTGCAGCAGGAGTGGGACTGGACCGAGCGCTACGCGGCCCAGCCCGAGATCCTCCGCTATGCCGAGCATGTCGCCGAGCGCTTCGATCTCAAGCGCGACATCCGCTTCGACGCGCGCGTGACATCCGCCGTCTTCGACGAAGCGGCGGCGGAATGGATCGTCACGACGGAGGCCGGCGACCCGCTTCGCGCCGGTTTCGTCATCATGGCGACCGGCTGCATCTCGACCGCCAACACGCCGGCCTTCCCGAGTGGCGATAACTTCGCCGGCGTGCGCTATCACACCGGACGCTGGCCGCATGAAAAGGTGAGCTTCAAGGACAAGCGCGTCGGCGTGATCGGCACCGGCTCCTCGGCCGTGCAGGCGATCCCGCTCATCGCCGAAGAAGCCGATCATCTCACGGTCTTCCAGCGCACGGCGAACTACTCGGTGCCGGCGCACAACGGGCCGCTCGATCCCGAGGTGCAGCGGCGCATCAAGGCCGACTACCCCGCGCTCCGTCAGCGCGCGAGCAAGACCCGCGCCTGCATCGATCTCGTCTTCGGCACGAAGAAGGCGCTCGAAGTTTCAGCCGAGGAGCGCCAGCGCGAATACGAGGCGCGTTGGGCGATGGGCGGCTTCGGCTTCACCGGCGCCTTCGCCGACATCCCGCTCGACCTCGAGGCGAACCGGACGGTGCAGGACTTCATCCGCGGCAAGATCCGCGAAATCGTGCATGACCCCGAGATCGCGCAGCGCCTGTCGCCGACCAACACCTTCGGCTGCAAGCGGCTCTGCGTCGATACGAACTACTTCGCGACCTACAACCGGCCGAACGTGACGCTGGTCGACGTATCCGCGACGCCGATCGAGGCGCTTACGTCGAGCGGCGTCAAGGTCGGCGGACGCGACTACGCGCTCGACGCGCTGGTCTTCGCCACCGGCTTCGATGCGATGACCGGCACCTTGAACCGCATCGACATCAGGGGCCGCGATGGCGCGAAGCTGAAGGACAAGTGGGAGGACGGGCCGCGCACCTATCTCGGGCTTGGCATGGCAGGATTCCCCAATCTCTTCACCGTCACCGGACCGGGCAGCCCGTCCGTGCTCACCAACATGCTGCCGACCATCGAGCAGCATGTGGAGTGGATCGCCGATTGTCTCGCGCATCTGCGGAGCAACGGTTTCCGAACGATCGAAGCGGCGCGCGAGGCCGAGGATGCGTGGGTCGATCACACCGCCGA
This sequence comes from Alphaproteobacteria bacterium, assembly GCA_016869375.1. Taxonomy (GTDB): domain Bacteria; phylum Pseudomonadota; class Alphaproteobacteria; order SHVZ01; family SHVZ01; genus SHVZ01. The sequence goes on from VGEH01000103.1 coordinate 13,174, forward strand.
GGTCGCCGGCACGACGCTCCGCGTCACCTGCAACTCGTGGTATCTCGGCAGCAACATCGCAGGCAAGCCGCGCGTCTTCATGCCCTATGTCGGCGGCTTCCCGGCCTATGTGCAGAAATGCCAGGAGGTCGTCGCCAAGGGCTATGACGGCTTCAGGCTGAGCTAGAGATGACTCTCGAGCAACGCATCGTCGGCACCTGGCGCCTGGAGAGCTGGGACCGGGTCGAAGACGACGGCCGGCGCTGGCCGCGCTTCGGCTCTGGCTTCAGCGGCCTGCTCACCTACACCGCCGACGGCTTCATGTTCGCTGCCTTGCAGGACGGCAACCGGAAGCCCTTCTCGGGACCCGATCCCTATGGCGGCACGGCGGAGGAGTGCAAGGCGGCGATGTCGACCGGCCATTCCTATTGCGGACGCTGGCGCCTGGAGGGCGATGCGATCCTGCACGACGTCGAGCTCTCGGTCTTCCCCAACTGGGTCGGCTCGGAGCAGATCCGCTATGTCCGCTTCGACGGCGATCGCATGGTCCTGAGGACGCCGCCGACGCTACGCCGCGGCAGCACCGGCTATGCCGAGCTCATCTGGCGCCGCGCTTAAGACAAGGAAGGAAAGACACATGCCCGCCAAACCGGAGCAGCTGATCGGCTCCTGGCGTCTCAAGAAATGGATCCTCACCGACGGCAATGGCCGCGTGACGGAGCCGATGGGACCGAACCCCTGGGGCCTCATCATCTACGCCGCCGACGGCTACATGTCGGCGATGCTGGCGATGCCCGATCGCACGCCCTTCGCCGGCAACGATCCGCTCGGCGGCTCGCCTGAAGAAGCGCACCGCGCCATGTCGAGCTGCCACGCCTATGTCGGGCGCTGGCGCATCGACGGCGAGAGCGTGGTCCACTCGGTCGAGATGGCGCTGTGGCCGAACATGGTCGGTACCGAGCAGGTCCGGCACTATCATCTCGACGGCAATCGCGTGATTTTGAAGACGCCGCCCATGACCCGCAAGGGTGCGTCGGGCATCGCCGAGTTGACCTGGGAGCGGGTCGCCGGCTAACTCTCAAGGCCATGATAGACCTCGCCAAAAAGCTCGTCGGAACCTGGCGCCTCGCCGACTGGGCCCGCGTCGATGCCGATGGCAAACGCACGCCGCCGCTGCCGGGGACGATCGGGCTGATCTGCTACACCGCCGACGGCTTCATGTTCGCGACGCTGATGGGCCCCAACCGCAAGCGCTTCGCCGGCTTCGATCCGATGGGCGGCTCGGCCGAAGAGACGCACCACGCCATGTCGACGGCGATGAGCTATTGCGGGCGCTGGCGGATGGAAGGCAACCGCCTCTTCCATAACGTCGAGCTGTCGATGTTCCCGAACTGGGTCGGCGCCGAGATGACGCGCACCGTCCGCTTCGACGGCGACCGCGCCGTCGTCACCACGCTGCCGATCACCGACAGCGGCCCGCCCTTCACCTTCGAGCTGGTGCTGAAGCCGGCGGGCTGAAGGTCGGACGCGCCGCAGTCGCCGCTCAATCCGGACGGTGATCGGCTTCCGGCCCGATACCCTCGACGGGAGCAGGCGGCCAGATGCCCCAAGCAGCATGCAGATCGTCGACGAACTTCGGCTCAAGCGGCAGTTCGGTCGCCAGGCGTCCTAGAAAGGACCGGGTACCCGGTGTCGCCTCTGCGGCGACAAGCAGTGCCGCTATGTAAAGCTCGCTCGCCGCTTCGCGGGAAGTCGTGCCCCGCGCCGCGTCCTGCGCAGTTGCCGGGTGCCGCAGCTGCTCTTCGGCATAGGCCATCTCCGCGGGCGTACTTCCGGCGTCCGCAAGGTAGTCCGCAATGCGCCGGCGCTCACCTGCGTCGACCACGCCGTCGGCGCTTGCCGCCGCGACCATTACCTTGATGATCTGGTTCGCTTCGGCCGCCTGAAAGCGGAAGATCGCCGCGGTCGTGTCTTCCGACAACGAATGAACGCTCTCCGGTCGTCTTCGAGGCAACGCAACGGCCCGGGGTCGATACAGGGGCAGCAACGAGTTTATGGCCTTCACACGGGCCGCCGCGTCGATGCGACGCGTTCTGTAGATTGCCGAGTCTCGAGCATCGATCTGCGCGACTCGATTGAGAGCATCGGCGGAATCGTCGCGCAGCCTCATATCGCCTCCCTCCCGGCGCCCATCAATGGGAAACGAAGAGGGCGCAGGGCGGTTCCTCCAGCAACCTCGTCGTGGTCGATCCGAACAGGCGGTCGGCAAGGCTGCTGTGCCCATAGACGCCCATCACCAGGATCCCGCATTTTCGGTCGGCGACCTCGATTCTGAGCACGTCGGCAGGGTGCGCGCGCGTCGCGATCGAAACGGTCTCGACGTCGTAGCCGCGACCGCGCAGATACTGGGCCGCACCGACGGGAACACGATCAACCGTGGCCTTCTCGGTGCCTATCGCCACGACGTGAACGCGCTTTCGAGGCCAAAGGCCAAGAAGAGCGAAGAGCTGCACGGCGCGCATCGCAGGCGGGCTGGCGTCGTAAGCGATCAATATGTCCGCGTCGGCGTGATCCTCGTCCCCGCAGACGATCAGGGGCCGCGGGCTCATCCGGCAAAGCGCTTCGATCGTATCCGGAAGGCGCTCGCGGATATTCCCGCGAAAGCCGGTGTCATGGCCCATTACTATCAGGTCGCTCCGCTCCGAAGCGGCCTGCAGCGCTTCGACAGGATCCCCTTCGAAGTCCTGCCACTCGAACGCCACGCTATTGGTCTTGCACTCCCTCTCGTATGCATCGCGCAACCGGACGGAGGTCTCGCTGGCCTGCTTCTTCAGCTCCTGCCCAGCCTGCCATCGATAGGTCGTCCCGATCCCGCCTACCATAGGTGCGTCGATGTAAGCGAGATCCACGCCCGCGATTCCCATCAGCTCGGCATTGTCGGCCCGAGCGAGACGAAAGGCGCACTGGCGCGCCACCTTCCCGGCTGGGGTCTCGCTGAGCAAAAGCAGGATCCGTCTCAGCATCAGGTCCTTCCAAGGTGCGTGCGTCTTCAATACTAACGGTATTCGCTCTCCGGCAAGAGCGGCTTGATCCAGGTCAAGCTCCCTGGCGCACGGATCGACGCCGCGCTCGGCAGGGAGCAGGACCGGCTAGAGCCCGACTGCGTCGCAGACACGCTTCATCTGCTTGGGAGCATCGAAATAGTCCTCGGCGATGGCGCGTGCCGCCTTCTGCTGGCGCTTGTAGTCTTTGTTGATGCGCTCGATCGCATCCAGCGCTTCCTCGTGGTTCGAGAAGGCGAAGAGGCCCTCGCCGGTCGGGATGTACTTTCCGAACGCCGTGTCCTGCGTGATCACCGGGCGGCCGGCGGCGAGGTAGCAGACGCTGCGGTCGGAGAACCAGCCCGAGCGCGGCCGCACATAGATGTCCTTGGCGACCGAGAGCTCGCCGCGCGAGCGGTAGAGGAAATCCTTGTAGACCTCGAGCCCGTTGGAGACCGGCACCGGGTCGATCAGGTTCCAGCCGTTGCCGCGCACCAGCGCATCGACCTCGGGTGTCGGCGGCCGGAGCGCGAGATCGAGCGGTTGCGTCGTCATCTTCGGCAGGTCGAGGAAGCGCGTGAAGTTCATGTGCTTCGACCACTGGTAGGACTCAGCGCCGAAGTCGATGTTCTTGGATGAGTGCTGCCAGGTGGCGAGGCTGGAGAATGCGCGTGGCGATGACTCGAGATCGGCGGGCCAGACATCGAGATTGATCGGCGGTCGCACCTTGTGCCAGGTGCGGTTCAGCGGCACCGGGCAGTCGGCCGCGCCGAGGTTCTCGCCGATCGTGAACAGATGCGTGTGCGCGTCGATATAGGCGATCGAGGCCTCGTCGCCTTTCACCAGCTTGATCTGCTCGTAGATCGGGTCGGTGTCGACGAAGATGCGCACCGGGCATGCCATGTGCTCTTCGCGCAGCTGCGTGGCGCCGCACAGGTTGATGATGGCGTCGGCCTCCTTGTAGAGGCTCATCGCCTTCTCTTTCGAGACGCCGTGCCATGAATACTCGGTGACCGGGTCGAGATAGGCCCAGCGATGGCCGAGCCCGTAGTGCTCCATCATCGTCTTCACGAAGCCGATGTTCTCGGCGGAGTCCCAATGCACCGAGTTCTGCACGAAGGAGTACGGGTTGACGCGGTTGTCCTCGAAATACCAGACGTCATGGCCGAGCTTGGTCAGCCCCAGCACCCAGTTCATGCCCTCCCAGCCGACGCCGGCGACCGGCATGCGACCGGAGAAGTGGAGGACGAGGATGGTTTTTTTCTTCGGCATCGAACGCGCTTTTTCCTACCCCCTCTCCCGCCGCAGACGGGATGGAGAGGGGGCTTCGTAATGACGGCAGATCGTGTCGAAAAGCAGGACGATTATCGAGGCCCCCTCCCTGGCCCTCCCCGTGCTTCGCAGGGAGAGGGGACACGAGGTCAGCTCCGACATCACGACGTCGGCACCATGCCTTTCGGCATCAGCAGATACATCGTGCCGCGGGCCTTCATGCGGCCGGCGATCTCGCCGGCGTCGCGGCCCGGGCCGAGGAACAGGTCGCCGCGGCCTGCGCCCCTGATTGCGCCGCCGGTGTCCTGCGCGACGACGAGGCGGCGCAGGATGCCGCCAGGCGAGTCCGGGTGCTGGAGATCGATGAAGACCGGTGTGCCGAGCGTAACCTCGGTGCGGTCGACGGCGAGGCTGCGGTTCG
>VGEH01000104.1 GCA_016869375.1 Alphaproteobacteria bacterium
CCTGCATGAGGAGGGTGCTGCGGCCATCGAGCCCTATCGCGTGGTGATCTGCGCGCAGCATCCCGAGTATCACTCCGGCCGCATGATGGAGGCGTTCGAGCGATTCCTCGGCCTGGGCGGCCGCCTCATGTACCTCGGCGGCAACGGCTTCTATTGGCGGGCCGAGCCCAGCATCGACACACCGCATGCGCTCGAGGTACGCCGCGCCGAGGGCGGCATTCGCGTCTGGGCGACCGAGCCCGGCGAGAGCTACAACCAGTTCGACGGCGCCTATGGCGGCCTCTGGCGCCGCGTCGGCAAGGCCTCGCACAAGCTCGTCGGCATCGGCTTCTCGACCCAGGGCCGCCATCTGGGATTCCCCTATGCCTTCACACAAGGGATCAGTAACCCGCGCGTCCGCTTCATGCTCGACGGTATCGAGGCGGCGGCGACGCCCGGCGCCAAGTTCGGCGATACGGGCTTCATGGGCGGCGGGGCCGCCGGCTTTGAGCTCGACAGCGTCGATCCGAAGTACGGCTCGCCGCCCAATGCGTTGATCGTCGCCAAGGGCATCGTGATTCATGACGACTATGGCTGGGTCAACGAGGACATGCTCGTGCACCGTCACCCGCGCCCGCGCGAGGACTGGTCCTGCGCCGACATGACCTTCTTCGAGACCGCTTCCGGCGGTGCGGTCTTCAGCGTCGGCTCGATGACCTATGTCGGATCGCTGCCGCCGGACAACTACGGCAATGTCTGCGCCAGGCTGACGACGAACGTGCTCAGGCGCTTCATGGACCCGCGGCCTTTCGTATGACGATGCCTTGGTTCATACGGCGCATCCTCGGGATCGTGCCGACGCTGTTCCTGACCTGGAGCATTGTCTTCGGCGTTCTTCAGCTCATTCCCGGCGATCCGGTCATGCTGGCGCTCGGCGGCACGCCCGCCAGCGACGAAGTGCTCGACAACGAGCGCCGGCGCCTCGGTCTCGATCAGCCGGTCTATATCCAGTACCTGACCTTCCTCAAGAAGATGGCCGTCGGCGACCTCGGCAACGGCTACTCCTCGAAGCAGCCGGTCAGCGAGATGATCGCCGCACGCATGCGTCCCTCGCTCGAGCTTGCGCTCGGCGGGCTTCTGGTCGGCATCGTGCTCGGCGTCGCGCTCGGCATTGCCGCCGGCCTTCGGCCCCATGGCTGGATCGACACGGCGATGATGTCGAGCGCGCTGGTCGGCGTGTCCCTCCCGAGCTTCTGGATCGGGATGCTGCTCATCTACGTGTTCGGGCTTCAGCTCGAATGGGTGCCGATCCTCGGCGACGGCATCGACGCGCTGATCCTGCCTTCGATCACCATCGGGCTTTTCCTCGCCGGCGGGCTCGCACGGCTTATCCGAAGCGCCCTGATCGAGACCATGACCCAGGACTATATCCGCACCGCGCACTCGAAGGGGCTCTCGGCCGTGCGCGTCGTCGCCAAGCACGCGATGCGGAACGCCATCATCCCGCCGATCACGCTGCTCGGCCTGCAATTCGCCGTTCTAATCGGCGGCGCCGTGGTCACCGAGCGCGTCTTCGCCCGCGCCGGCCTCGGCTCGATGCTGATCGACGCGGTGCTGACCAAGGACATCCCGCTGGTCCAGGGCCTCGTCGTCTACACCACGACCGCCTATATCGTGATCAACCTGCTGCTCGAGCTGCTTTACGGGATCGTCGATCCCCGCATCCGCTCGAGGCGCGCATGACGACGGCCGCGCCCGCCGCCGCGACCACGATCCTGCCGCCGCGCCGCCTGATCGCGCGCACGCTCGGCGCACCAGGCGCCGTCGCCGGCTCGATCATCCTTGCCGTGCTGGTCTTCGGCGCCATTTTCGCTCCCCTGCTCTCGCCCTTCGACCCGAATGCGACGCGCGTCTGTCCAAGGCTCGCTGCACCGTCGTTTACGCACTTTTTCGGCTGCGATCTCTTCGGTCGCGATATCTTCAGCCGCATCCTCTACGGCGCCCGCCTCTCGCTCGCCGTCGGCCTCTTGACGGTCGCGATCAGCCTCGTCGCGGGAACCATATTCGGCATGGTGATCGCGTTCCTCGGTGGGCGCGTCGACCGCATCGGCGTCCGCCTCCTCGACGTGATGCTAGGCTTTCCGGCGATCGTTCTCGCCATCCTGATCGTCGCCGTACTCGGCGTCGGCGCCTTCAACGCTGCGCTCGCCGTGGGCATCTCCGGTATCCCACGCATCGCCCGGGTCATCCGCTCGGCGACGCTGACCCTGGTCGGCCGCGAGTTCGTCGAATCCGCCCGTGCGGTCGGCGCCAGCCAGACGCGCATCCTGCGCCGGCACCTGCTGCCCAACCTGTTGCCGATCGTGATTGTGCTGGGCTCGCTCGATCTCGGCGGCGCCATCCTGTCGACGGCGACGCTCTCCTTCCTTGGCCTCGGGGCGCAGCCGCCGACCTCGGAGTGGGGCGCGATGCTGTCGGCCGGGCGCGAGTTCATGCGTTACGCCCCCTGGACCATGATCTTCCCGGGCCTCGCGCTCTTCCTTGCCGTCATGTCGGTCAATCTCGTCGGCGACCGATTGAGCCACGTTCTCGATCCGCGCGCGAGCGGACATGGCTGAGGCGCCGCTTCTGGCGGTCGAGTCCCTGAGCGTCGCCATGGGCGTGACGCCGGTGCTCGAGGACGTCTCCTTCCGGATTGCTCCTGGCGAGACCCTGGGGCTGGTCGGCGAGTCCGGCTGCGGCAAGAGCGTGACCGCGCTGTCGATCATGCGTCTCCTGCCCAACCCGCCCGGCCGGATCATCGGCGGCCGGATACTCTTTGACGGCACCGACATGCTGTCGCTCGACATTGGCGCTTTGCGCGCCATCCGCGGCGACCGCATCGGCATGATCTTCCAGGAGCCGATGACCTCGCTGAACCCGGTCTACACGATCGGCGACCAGATCGGCGAAAGCCTGATCTTCCATCGCGGCATGAACGGCAGGACGGCGCGGAGCGAGACCGCCAAGCTGCTCGACCTCGTCGGCATCCCGGCGGCCCGCAACCAGCTCGACCGCTATCCGCACGAGCTGTCCGGCGGCCAGCGCCAGCGCGTGATGATCGCGATCGCGCTTGCCTGCCGCCCGAGGCTGCTGATCGCCGACGAGCCAACCACAGCGCTCGACGTCACCGTGCAGGCGCAGATCCTCGACCTGATCGGCCGGCTGCGCCACGAGCTCGGCATGGCCGTGTTGCTGATCACCCACGATCTCGGCGTCGTCGCCGAGTTCTGCGATCGCGTCGCCGTCATGTATGCCGGCCGTATCGTCGAGGAAGCACCGGCAGCGCAGCTCTTCAAGCAACCGCGCCACCGCTACACCGAAGCGCTGCTGCACACCATGCCGGCGGCGAACCCGCCCGGCCGGAAGCTGCCTTCCATCTCGGGCACGGTGCCGGCTCCTGCCGATCGCGGCGAAGGCTGCATCTTCGCGCCGCGTTGCGGCTTCGCGATCCCGCGCTGCGCGAACGAGCTGCCGCCGCTGACCGAGCCGCCGCACCGGCTCCGCTGCTGGAACCCGGCGTGATGGCCACGCTGCTCGAAGTCGTTGACCTCGCCACCTACTACGCCACGCCGGGTGCGACGATCCGCGCCGTCGACGGCGTCAGCTTCACATTGGCCGAGGGCGAAGTGCTCGGCATCGTCGGCGAGTCCGGATGCGGCAAGTCGACGCTCGGCCGCACGGTGTTGCGGCTGGTCGAGCCTACCGGCGGCTCGATCCGCTTCCTCGGCGAGGACATCACGAAGCTCGACCGCCGCGCCATGGTCCGCCGCCGGCGCAACATGCAGGTGGTCTTCCAGGACCCCTTCGGCTCGCTCAACCCGCGCCACCGCGTCGGCGAGATTGTCGTCGAGCCGTTGGAAGTGCACGGCATCGGCGATGCCCGCAGCCGAGCTGCCCGTGTCTCCGAGCTGCTGGTGCTGGTCGGCCTGCCGCCCGATGCCGCCGGTCGCTACCCGCACGAATTCTCCGGCGGCCAGCGCCAGCGGATCGCGATTGCCCGCGCGCTGGTGCTGGAGCCGAAGCTGCTGATCGCCGACGAGCCGGTCTCCGCGCTCGACGTCTCGATCCAGTCGCAGATCATCAACCTGCTGGCCGAGCTCCGCGTGCGGCTTGGCCTCGCAATGCTGTTCATCAGCCACGATCTCTCGGTCATCCGGCATGTCAGCGACCGGATCGCCGTCATGTATCTGGGGCGTATCGTCGAGATCGCCTCGACGGCCGAGATCTTCGACCGGCCGACGCACCCCTACACGCAGGCGCTGCTTTCGGCCGTGCCGCATACCGATCCGGCACGGCGGCGCGAACGAATCCTGCTTTCCGGCGAGATGCCGGACCCGGCAAAGCCGCCGAGCGGCTGTGCCTTCCACACCCGATGCCGGCACGCGATGCCGCGATGCTCCAATGAACGCCCGGCCCTCGCTCAGCGGCCGATCGAGGGCGGCAGTCGAGAAGTCGCCTGCTATCTCTACTAGGGGCTCGTGCGCCGCGGCACTGCGGCGGCGACCCAGACCGCACCGGCCAGCAGCATCACCGTGGTCACCACGAACACCCAAGGCAGCCCGGCATAGGCAGCGATCACGCCGCCCGAGGCGGGGCCGAGCGAGTTGCCGAGGAAGTAGGCCGATGACGTGACGCCGAAGGTCATGCCGCGCTCGGAGGCCGGCGTCACCTTGGCGATCAGCGCGTTGGTGATCGGAACAATGCTGCCGACGAAGAGGCCGAGCGAAAGGCGCTCGATGACGAAACCCCAGTAGGAGCCGACCCAGGCCTGGGGCGCGGTCGCCAGCGCGGCGCCGACGAGCGCGACCACGAGCACCGCCTTCTCGCCGTAGCGGTCGCCAGAGCGGGCGAGCAGCGGCACGGCGACGACGCCGGCCAGCCCGGTCACCGAGAGGGCGACACCGCCCAAGGTCGCCAGGTTCGGCTGATCGCCGACGATGCTCTGCACATAGAGCGCGACGATCGGCTGTACCGCTTGGGTCGCGAACTGGCTGAGGAACAACACGGTTACCAGCACCATCATGCCCGGGATGCCGCCAACCTGGCGATAGGCAGCGAGTACTGGTGTCTTCGGCGTATTCTCCGGCCGCTTGAACGTCTCCGGCACCGACCACCAGCAAAGGAGCGTGGCCGCGAGCGAGAGCGCGCCGCTGACGAAGAAAGGGATGCGATAGCTGGCGGTAACGTCGGCGAGCGCGCCGCCGAGCACAGGCCCCAGAAGCGAGCCGATCAGCTGCCCCGAGCTCATCAGGCCCAGCGCATAGCCGAGCCGCGCGCGCGGCACCTGGGTCGAGACCAGGATCACCGATGCGGCGGAGAAACCGGCAAAGGCTCCCATCAATATCCGCGCGCTCAGGAGATGCCAGACCGACTGCGCGACGCCCATCAGCGCCGTGCAGGCGGCAATCGCGATGCAGGATCGGAGCACCATGAGCTTGCGGCCGTATCGGTCGGCCATGCGCCCCCATATCGGGGAGACCAGAGCTGCCATAAGCGAGGTGATGGCCGTGAGCGCACCGGCCCAGAGATAGAGCTGCCGGTCGTTGGCGATCCCGACATCCGGCAGGAACAGCGGCAGGATCGGGCTGACGAAGGTGAAGGACAGGCTCATGACGACCTGAACCGCGACCATCGCCGTCAAGGTGCGCCGCCAATCGGGGGAGCCGTCGTCCCCTTCAGGAGTCGCAGTTGCCGCGCCGCTCATATGCGACGCGCGATCGCCTGCTGCAGGCCGCGCAGGTAGCCGATGGTGAAGATGTGGCCCTGGATGCCGTAGCCGGCGGGCATCTCGTCACCGTCCGTCGCCAGCAGCGGCGCGTGGTCGGGCCGGACGAAACCGCCGAAGCCGCGTCGCTCGAAAGCGCCGACCAGCCCCGGAAGGTCGATCCGGCCTTCATCCGGGAAGGTCTCGATGAAGTCCGTCGGCGTTCCTTCGATGTTGCGCACATGGACATAGGGCACGCGGTCGATGAAGCGCTCGAACAGCGCCACGACATCGACACCGAGCTCGCCGAAGCAGCCGGCGCAGAAGGTGACCGCATTGCTCGGGCTGGAAGAGAGCGCCAGCAGCCGCTCGAAGCTCTCGACCCGGTCCATGATCCGCTCCAAGCCGCAGAGCGGCGACATCGGCGGGTCGTCAGGATGCATCGCCATCTTGACCCCGGCCGACTCCGCCACCGGCAGAACGGCTTCCAGGAAGCGCTCGAGATTGCGCCACATCTCTTCGCGCGGGATCGCCGCCTCGCCATGCGGCATGGTCTTGGGCCCGACATCGGCCAGCGCGAAGCGGCTGGTCTTCGCCCCGCCCCGTGCGCTGGCGTCGAGGTCGGTGCGGATCACCATCGCGTCCTCGCTGACCTGCGGCATGAAGTTGTAGGCGATCACGCCGACGCCAAGGTCGCCGAGGATGCGGAGGATGCGCTTGTAGCGCTCGGTCTGCGCCTGCCACCCCTCCTTGCCGAGCACGATACGGTCGATCGCCGGACCGGACTCGGCAATCGCCCAGGTAAGATCGAACTCCCGGTAGCGGTTGCGGATCGCCTTGAGGTCATCCGCGGACTCCGGCAGGTCGTCCATCGCATAGTGCACGACATGGTCGACGCCGATCTGCTTCATCGTGCGGAGATGCCGTTCGTTCCCCGTCGTCGCGACCATGGCGAATTTCGTTGAAGACAAGGCTATCCTCGGGTGGAGTTCCGGGCGGTTTCGGGTGGTACAGTAGCCAATTTCGGGGGCTTCGAAACGAGATGAAATCGCACTATCGGGTCGTGGTGATCGGCGGCGGCGTGGTCGGTTGCTCGGTGCTGTACCATCTGGTGAAACTGGGCTGGACCGATGTCGCGCTGGTCGAGCGCAAGACGCTGACCTCGGGATCGAGCTGGCACGCTGCCGGCATCTTCCACGCGCTCAACGCCGACCCTAACATCGCGGCGCTCCAGGCCTATACGATCAAGCTGTTCAAGGAGATCCAGGCCGAGTCCGGCCAGAATGTCGGGCTCCACATGACCGGCGGCATCAATGTCGCGAGCGCGCCTGAGCGCTGGGAGTGGCTCAAGGCCGCCTATCGTATCTTCCAGACCATGGGGATCGACACCGCCCGCCTCGTCGGCCGCGACGAGATCAAAGCGATGCATCCGCTGATGGACGTCAGCGATGTGCTCGGCGGCCTCTACGACGTCAGCGAAGGTCATGTCGATACCTACGGCACCACCTATGCCTATGCCGGCGCGGCCCGGAAGCGGGGTGCGACGATCATCGAGAACAACCGCGTGCTGGAGCTTAAGGCAAAGCCGGACGGCTGGGACGTGATCACCGAGAAGGGCACGATCGGCTGCGAGCATGTCGTGAATTGCGGCGGCCTCTGGGCCAAGCAGGTGGGGCTCATGGCCGGGCTCGACCTGCCGGTGACGCCGATGGAGCATCACTACCTCGTCACCGAGACGATCCCCGAGATCGCAGCGATGAAGGAGGAGCTGCCGCTCATCGTCGACCTCGAAGGCTTCACCTATACGCGCCAGGAGGGCAAAGGGCTGCTGGTCGGCCTCTACGAGCGCAACTTCAAGCACTGGCGCATGGAAGGCGCACCCTGGGATTTCGGCATCGAGCTGAACCAGGAGGACATCGATCGGATCGCGCCCGAGCTCGAGATCGGCTTCAAGCGCTTCCCGGCCCTGCAGCAGGTCGGTATCAAGAAGTGGGTCAACGGGTCCTTCACCTTCACGCCCGACGGCAATCCGCTGGTCGGACGTGCGCCCGGCGTGCGCAACTACTGGACGGCCTGCGGCGTCATGGCGGGATTCCTCCAAGGCGGCGGCGTCGGCCTGAGTCTCGCCGAGATGATGGTCCATAGCGAGCCCTCGACCGACATCTGGGGCATGGACATCGCCCGCTACGGCGGATGGGCAGCGAACCGCGAGTATCTCCGGCAGACGACCGGGCAGTTCTACTCACGCCGCTTCGTCATGACCTATCCGAACGAACAGCTCTGGGCGGGGCGGCCGCTGCGGACCGCACCGGCCTATGGCGCGATGACGCAAAACGGCATGCGCTGGGGTGTGCTCTGGGGCCTCGAGGTCCCGCTCTACGTCGCGCCCTCAAAGGACTTCGAGGAGACTCCGACGCTCAAGCGCTCGAACGCGCATGACATCGTCGGTGCCGAGTGCCGGAAGACGCGCGAGACGGTCGGCCTGCTCGATACCTCCGCCTTCTCGCGCTACGAGGTGACGGGACCGAAGGCGCTGACCTGGCTCGATCGCGTCATGGCCTCGAAGATCCCGGCGCCTGGGCGCTGCGCGTTGGCACCGATGCTGGCGCCTTCGGGAAAGCTCCGTGGCGACCTCTCGGTCTTCAACTGGGGCGACGGTACGTTCTGGATCATGGGCTCTTACTACCTCCGCGCCTGGCATATGCGGTGGTTCCGGGACCACCTTGAAGACGGTGTCAGCGTGCGCGACATCTCCGACGACTGGGTCGGCTTCTCGCTCTCAGGCCCCCGCTCGCGCGAGCTGATGGAAGCGGTGGTGCAGAACGCCGATGTCTCGAACCAGGGCTTCCGTTTCCTCGCCTGCCGCGAGATCGATGTTGGCCTGAGCCGCGCCAAGGTCGGCCGTCTCTCGGTCAATGGTGAGCTGGGATACGAGATCAACGTGCCGGCGTCCGAGCACCTGACGCTCTATCGCACGCTGAAGAAGGCCGGCGCCGATTTCGGCATGGTCGAGATTGGTTTCAACGCGATGCTGAGCCTGCGCATCGAGAAGTCCTTCGGCTTGTGGAACCGCGAGTTCACCCAGGTCTACACGCCAGGCGAGACCGGCCTCGACCGCTGGATCGCCTTCGGCAAGAGGGGCTTCGTCGGCCGCGACGCCGCGCTTAAGGAACGCGAGAAGGGCGCCAAGCGCCGCCTGGTGACGCTAGAGGTAGCGGCCGTCGACGCCGACCCGTCGAGCTGGGAGCCGGTCTGGTGTGGCGACAAGATGGTGGGATACATCACCTCCGGCGCCTACGGCCATACGGTCGGCAAGAGCATCGGCATGGCGCTGATCGACAAGGCGCATGCCGAGGTCGGCACCGAACTTACGACTCATGTCGTGGGCGTAGAGCGGAAGGCGACGGTGATCGCGCCGTCGCCCTACGATCCCACGGGCGCACGCATGCGGATCTAGTGCCACGCGTCCGGCCTGGACTCCTTCTTCTTCGCCATGAACGCCTGAAGGGACTCGTCGATGCCGGGATCGAGCGGCGGCGCCTCGTAGGATCTGAGCATAGCGCGCCACTTCTCGTTGGCGCGGCGCATCACGTCCTGGCTGCCCGCGTCGCGCCACTGCTCGAAGGAGTTGTTGTCGGCGATGCCTGAATCCCAGAACGCGGTCTCGTAGTTCCGCATCGTGTGCGCACAGCCGAAGAAATGCTTGCCGGGCCCGACTTCGCGGAAGGCGTCGAGCGCGAGGCCGTTGTCGTCGACCGGGATGCCGGCGAGGTAGGTGTGGAGCGCGCTGCAGAAGTCGGCGTCGAGAATGAACTTCTCATAGCCCATGGCGAGCCCGCCCTCGAGCCAGCCGGCCGAATGCAGGATGAAATGCGCGCCGCAGTGAATGGCGGCCTGCATGGAGACCGTGCTTTCCAGCATCGCCTGGCCGTCGGGGATCTTCGATGTCGTGTAGGCGCCCGAGCAGCGGAGCGGCACGCCGAGCCGGCGCGTCAGTTGGCCGATGACGAGCGAGCCCAGCGCCGGCTCCGGCGTGCCGAAGGTCGGCGCACCCGAGCGCAGCGCCGTGGAGGAGAGGAAGTTGCCGAGGATCGCCGGAGATCCCGGACGCTCGAGCTGGCACAGCGCGACGCCAACCATGGCCTCGGCCATGGACTGTGCGATGGCGCCGGCCGTCGTCACCGGCCCCATGGCGCCGCCGAGGATGAACGGCACCACGACCGTACACTGGTTGGCGCGCGCATAGGCCCTGAGCGCCTTGCTCATCGCCGCGTCATAGACCAGCGGCGAGTTGACGTTGATGTTGCCCATGATGACGCAGTTGCGATCGACGAAATCGGCGCCGAACACGAGCCGCGCCATCTCGACCGACTCCTCGGCCCTCTCCTCCGCCGTCACCGATCCCATGAAGGCTTTGTCGGAGTAGCGGATATGCGAATAGACCATGTCGAGGTGGCGCTTGTTCACCGGCAGGTCGACTGGCTCGCAGACCGTGCCGCCGGAGTGATGCATCCAAGGCGAGGCGTAAGCGAGCTTGACGAAGTTCCGGAAGTGCTCAAGCGACCCATAGCGCCGGCCCTCGTCGATGTCATGGACGAAGGGCGAGCCATAGGCAGGCGAGAAGACGACATTGCTGCCGCCGACGGTGACCGAGCGCGCCGGGTTGCGGGCGTGATGGACGAAGCTCTTCGGCGTCGAACGCAAGATGATCTCGCGCACCAGCCCGACCGGGAAACGCACGCGATCGCCTTGCACATCGGCGCCGGCCTCATGCCACAGCTTGAGCGCGGGCGGATCGCCACGGAACTCGATCCCGATCTCCTGCAGCAGCGTATCGATCGCGGCTTCGATCCGGTCGAGCCCTTCCTCTCCCATCAGATCGTAGGTCGGGATGGCACGCCTGATACCGGGGATGACGGCGGGCGACCCGGCCGCGCCTGATCGCTGCGCCTGGCGTGCCTGGCGCCCGCCCCTCGCGCGTCCGGGGTTCGTCATCCCTTAGTCGAAGAGCGAGCGCCGCGCCTGCACGAACTCCTCGACCGCAGCGACCAGCGTGTCGAAATCGGCATCGGTCAGCGGTAGGCAAAGCGCCATCAGGCCGCGCTTGGGCATGACGTGGACGCCCTGTTCCAGAAGATCGAAGAAGAATAGCTCGCGCAGCTTGGTATTGCCTTTGGCGGCATCCTGCGGGTTCCTGATCTCGCCCCGCCGCATGTGAACGGAAAGCATCGAGCCGATGCCGGTGAACTGCATGGCGACGCCGGCGCGGTCGCAGACGGCATTCAGGCGCTTCCGCAAGCCGTCGCCGCGCGCGTTCAACGCCGTCGCCGCTTCCTTGGTGTAGATCTTGCCGAGGCCAACGATGCCGGCGGCCAAGGTCATGACGTTGTTGTTGTAGGTGCCGGAGTGCGGCAGCGCGTCCGACTTGCGCGGGTCGAAGCGGTCCAGGATGTCGGCACGGCCGCCGAAGGCGCCGGCCGGAAGGCCGCCGCCGATATACTTGCCGAGCGAGGTCAGGTCCGGGATCACGCCGGTCTTGAGCTGGAGCCCGCCGGAGGAGAGCCGCGAGGTCATCACCTCGTCGAGGATCATGACGATCCCGTGCTTCCTCGTGCGCTCACGGATCATCTGCATGAATTCGAGGCTGGCCGGGATGCAGCCGCCGCCGCCCATCATCGGCTCGAAAATGATCGCGGCGAGCCGGTCGGCATGCTTGTCGATCAGCGCCGCCGTGCCTTCGACGTCGTTGTAGGTGCCAACTACGGTCTCGCAGGGCACGTTGAGCGGATTGGTCGCGGCCGTAAAGGTCAGGAAGCCGCCGTGATAGCAGCCGTTGAAGCCCATGACTGCCGGGCGCCCAGTCGCGACCCGTGCGACCTGGACGTTGAACATATTGGCTTCCGTGCCGGAATTGACGAAGCGCAACCGTTCGATCGACGGGAAGCGGTCGATCAGGATCGAGGCGAGCTCGGCCTCGAGCGCGGTGTGGCCGCCGAGATTCCATCCCAGGTCCATCCGGTCCTCGATCGCCTTGCGGATGCCGGGGTGGCTGTGGCCGTAGATGCCGGCCGTCGCCTCCGAGATGAAGTCGATATAGTCGTGGCCGTCGGCGTCCCAGAGCCGCGCCCCTTCGCCCCTCACCCAGGCGATCGGGAAGGGATCGAAGAAGATGCCCGTGCGGGTATTTCCGCCCGGCATGGTCGGGATCGCCTTCTGATGCGTTGCCCGGCTCGTCGGGTTCACTCTCGCGTAGTTTGCCTTCGCCTCCTCAAGGGCCTCAGCGACATCCGCGTTGATCGAGCGGGCGGCAGTCATGGAACTCTCCGTTCTGAAGGACTTGGGCAGCCTAGCCGGCATGGCCCTGCGGGCAAGCAGGAAACTCGGCTGGCGATATCACACGAAAGTCAGGTAGCGGCGAGGATTGTCGACCAGGATCACCTCGATCTCCTCGTCCGTGTAGCCGCGGTCGCGCATGAGCGGCAGCACGTTGACGAAGATGTGGCCATAGCCATGACCGCCGAAGGCGGTCAACCGCGTGCGCGAGCAGATGTCGTGCGAGATCAAGACCTGCTTCAGGTAGCCGCCGTCGATCAGCGCACGGATGAGCTGCAGGCGCCGGCCATCGTTCGGCCGGTCGATCTTCTTGTTGAGCGAGTAGAAGGTCTGCTCGGTGCCGAACAGGTCGAACTCGATGCCGACGCCCGTCGCGGCGAGCGCCAACACGCGCTCCTCGTCGAAAATAGTGCGGTCGATATGGCTGATGATGGTGCGCGACATATCGGCGCCCCAGCTCTCGACGGTCTTGGCAATCTCGAGCGGCAGGTCCTCATTTCGGCCGGGATGGATGTTCAGCGTCGCCCCGGTCTCCTTCTGCGCCATGACGGCACCGCGCATGACGCGCTTCTCGTGGTCGGTCCAGGGGTACTGGCAGCCGATCTCGCCGATGATGCCGGCGCGGACATCGGCGCCCCAGGCACCCTCGAAGACCTGCTGGGAAATCTCGCGGGCGAAGTCCTCCGGCTTGCGGCGGCGCAGCTCGTCCGTCTGGTACTCATCGACGTAGTAGCCGCAACCCATGACGACATTGACACCGGTCGCGAGCGAGATGTCCTGCAGGCCCTTGGGATCGGGCTTGAATCCGCCGCAGGTCAGCTCGACCAGCGAGCTGCCTCCAACTTCCTTCATGTTCCCCATCTCGACGATGGCGATGTCCTTGAGGTCCATCACATACTGCATCTTGTGCGGGATGCGGCCGTAGTCGATGGCGAAACGGTTGGCCAGCGTGATTTCGGGATCGGGCTCGTTCGACTGCATCATCGTCGGCGTGCGCAGATCGCAGAGCAGATGCTCGTGCATCAGCGTCTTGCCGAGCTTGGACGGGTCGAGGAGCCCGGTGACGGTCTGTACCTTGCCGCGAAGCGTTTTGCGATCCATAGCCGATCCTCCCTGCCCGTTCCGTGCATGAAGATAGGCGCTTAATTCGGGGGGGAGCAATTGATAGGATCGCGCCACGAAAGGCACGGAACCTTCAGGGAAAACGCCAAATGACCGCCGCCGCCAAGCCCGCCGGGCGCAAGGTGATCATCACTTGCGCCGTCACCGGCTCGATCCACACGCCGACAATGACCCCCTATCTGCCGATCACGCCGGACCAGATCGCCGCCGACTCGATCGCCGCGGCCGAGGCGGGGGCGGCGATCGTGCATCTGCACGCCCGCAATCCCGACGGGAGCCCGACTCCGGACCCGAACGTGTTCATGCAGTTCCTGCCGCGGATCAAGCGGGCCTCCAACGTGGTGGTGAACATCACCACGGGCGGCAGCCTCGGCATGTCGATCGAGGACCGGCTGGCTGCCCCGCTACGCGCCAGCCCCGAGGTCTGCTCGCTCAACATGGGCTCGATGAATTTCGGCCTCTTCCAGATCACAGACAAGATCAAGACCTGGAAGCATCCCTGGGAAAAGCCCTATCTCGAGAAGACCAAGGACTCCATCGTCAGCAATACCTTCGGCCAGATCGAACGCTTCCTGAAGGACCTCGGCGAGGGCCATGGCGTGCGCTTCGAGTGCGAGTGCTACGACGTCGGCCACCTCTACACCCTGGCCCACTTCCTTGACCGCGGGCTGATCAAGCAGCCGCTCTTCGTGCAGACGATCTTCGGCATCCTCGGCGGCATCGGCCCGCACCCCGAGGATCTGCAGCACATGAAGCGGACGGCCGATCGCCTGTTCGGCGAGTATCAGTGGTCGATCCTCGCCGCCGGCAAGCATCAGATGTCGCTCTGCACCATGGGCGCGATGATGGGCGGCAACGTCCGCGTCGGCATGGAGGACTCGATCTATGTCGGCAAGGGCGAGCTCGCGAAGTCGAATGCCGACCAGGTGAAGAAGATCCGCCATATCCTGGAAACGCTGTCGCTCGAGATCGCGACGCCCGACGAGGTGCGTCAGATCCTGAAGCTCAAGGGCGGGGACAGGGTCAAGTTCTAACCCTGAGTGAAGGCGCTCAGCCCTGCGTTACCTTCATCCGCGGATCGAGCACGTCGCGAAGCCCATCGCCAAGCAGGTTGAGGCCGAGAACCGTGACCGAGATGGCGAGCCCCGGATAGAGGCAGATCCAGGGTGCCTCGCGCAGGTAGTCGCGGCCGTCCGAGATGATGTTGCCCCAGGTTGGGGTCGGTGGCGGCGGGCCCATGCCGAGGAAGCTCAAGGCCGCCTCGGAGAGCACGGCATAAGCGAAGACGAAGGTGAGCTGGACTACCAGCGGCCCTAGAGAATTCGGCAGGATATGGCGAAGGATCATGCGTGTGTGGCCGGCGCCGAGCGCGCGCGCCGCCTGGACATAGTCCATCTCGCGCACTACCAGCACCGAGGCTCGTGTGATGCGCGCCGTTCGCGGCACATAGACGGCGGTCAGCGCGATCACGACATTGACCGCCGAAGGTCCGAGCGCCGCCGTGATCGCGACCGCGAGCATGACGCCGGGAAAGGCCATGAGCGCGTCCATGACACGCATCAGGGGATCGTCGAGCTGGCGGAAGTATCCCGAGATCAGGCCGAAGGCGGCGCCGATGACGCCGGTCAGAACGACGGTGGCAACGCCGATGCCGATCGAGATGCGCGAGCCGTAGACGACACGGCTCCAGATGTCGCGGCCGAGATGATCGGCACCGAGCACATGCGCCGGCGACGGCGCCTGGAAGGCATCGCGGATGCGCGTGCGCTCGGGGTGGTGCGTGGCTAGCGCATCGGCGAACACCGCCATCAGGAGCGCGGCAAGGCAGAACACGAAGCCGATCACCGCCATCCGGTGACGGAGCAGCCGGATCCACGCGCTGTTGCGCCAGCGCGCGCGCTTGAGCGCGTCAGTCGTAGTGAATGCGGGGGTCAAAGTAGGCATAGAGCACATCGACCAGGAGATTGATCAGCACGAACATCGCCGCGGTGATCAGGAGCGCACCCTGAATCACCGGGTAGTCGCGCGTGACGATCGAGGTCGCCATCAGCCGGCCGAGGCCGGGGATCGAGAACACGGTCTCGATCACCACCGAGCCCGAGAGCAGCAGGCTGAAGACGATGCCGATCACGGTGATGACCGGGATCATCACGTTCATGAAGGCGTGCTTGAGCACCACTACCCAGCGCGGCAGGCCCTTGGCCTGGGCAGTGCGGACGAAGTCCTGGCGCAGCACCTCGATCATCGAGGCCCGCGTGATACGGGCGAGCAGCCCCATTTGCAACAGCGCCAAGGCGATCGACGGCAGCACCAGGCTCTTGAACCAGCCGCTCGGGCTCTCGGCGATGGTGATGTAGCCGCCGGCCGGCAGCCAGTCGACCATGACGGCGAAGCCGATGATCATGATCAAGCCGATCCAGAAGCTCGGCACCGAGACGCCGATGACTGCCAGAGTCATGATCGCATGGTCGATCCAGCTATCCTGCTTCAGCGCGGCAGCGACACCGGCGATGAGGCCGAAGACCAGCGTCAGCAGGAAGGCGAAGCAAGCGAGCGCCACCGTCGAGGGCAGCCGCTCGACAATCGCGGTGACGACGGAGCGGCCGAGCGTGATCGACTGCCCGAGATCGCCTTGCAGCATGCCGGCATACCAGCGCAGAAGCTGGATGTGGAAGGGCTGGTCGAGGCCGAACTGCTCGCGGATGCGCCGGACTTCATCGACAGGAGCGGCCGCGCCGGCCATGACCAGCGCAGGATCGCCCGGCACCATCTGCATGATGCAGAAGGAGATGAAGCTGACGATGATCAGGACGATCAGCGTCGAGATCAGCCGGCCAGCGAGGTACCGCCCCATTGGCCGGTCCCGGGTGGTCTCCTAGCGACTAATCCAGCCAGGCGTCCCAGAAGCGAAGCGAGCCGGGATAGGCCCGGAAGCCCGCGAGGTTCGAGACCGCCGCGTACTTCATGCCGAGATCGCCCAGCTTGACGAAGTAGACCTCGTCGTAGAGGCGCTGGGTGATGTCGTTCCACGCGGCTTGCTTGATCGCCATGTCGCGGGTGCCGTCGAACCTGGCCCAGGCAGCCTCCATCGTGGCGTCACCCTTGCGGCGGGCGAGGTTCGCAGGCCCTGTGGTGATCTGCTGGTACATATAAGGCCCCAGGAAGGGCTGCGAGCCGAAGCCCGAGGTGGTCAGGTGCCAGCCCTCGTCCTTGCCCGAGACGCTGAACAGCGTGCCGAGATCCATGGTGTTGACCTTGACGTTGATCCCGGCCCCCTTCATCGCCTGCTGCACGATCACGGCGAACCGAGTCATGAATCCCAGATTGCCGACGTTGAGCTGGAGCTCTTCGCCCTTGTAGCTCGACTCCCTGAGAAGCTGCTTCGCCTTGTTGATGTTGTTGATGTTGTAGAGCGCCTTGCCGGCATCCGAATACATCGGATGGCCCTTGTAGACCCAGGCATGCTGGACGACGTAGGGCGCGCCGGCGGCAGCGGCGCCGATCGCCTCCTCGAGGTCGATCGCAGCCTGGATCGCCTGCCGGAGCTTGAGGTCGCTGGTCGGCGCGAGCGAGTGATTCAGGTAGAGCACCGGCATCTGGAAGGTCGGCATGTCGTAGAGCTTGATCTTCGGATTGCTCTTCAGCCGCTCGGCCGCCGGGCCGGGCACGTCCTCGACCAGATGCGCCTGCCCGGCTTCGAGCGCGGCGATGCGGGCCGACGCCTCGGTGACGACGCGGAAGGTGACGGTGTTGATATGGACGGTCTTCGGCCCGCCATAACCCGTCATCTTCTCGCCAGGAACGTCGCGCTTGACGAAACCGTCGAAGCGCTTGATGCGGAAGTGGCTGTCGGGGATCCATTCGACGAACTGAAACGGACCGGTCGAGATGTTGCCGGTCTTGTTGACTTCCTTCGCCGCTTCTTCTTCGGGAATGATCGTCGCCGGCGAGGTCGGCGAGGCCAGGCGATCGAGGAAGGAAGCGCTCGGCACCTTCAGCTTGATGACGAAGGTGTACTTCTCCGGCGCCTCGAATGAGGCAACCGGATCCATGGCGGCGCGGCCGGGGCTGATCTTGGCGTAGCGCTCCATCGACGCCTTGACGTCGGCGGAGGTCATCTCTTTGCCGTTGTGGAACTTGACGCCCTTGCGAAGCGGGAAGGTGTAGGTGAGCCCATCGGCCGAGATGTCGGCCCTCTCGGCGAGCAGCGGGATGGTCCCGCCATTCTCGTCGACCGTCATCAGCGACTCGTACATCGGCAGGATCATGCTGCGTGCCGGATATGTGCCGGTGAAGTGCGGGTCGACGCTGTTGAGGCCGGCATAGAGAAGCGCAGTGATGTCGCCGCCCTTCTTTTGCGCCGCGGCCGGGCCGGCGGCGATGAGCGAGGTGACAATGACGGCACCAGCGAGAATGCGTGTGGGCTGCATGGCGGATCTCCCTGACCTCGTCCGGTGACGCGGTTTTGCCTGCGAAGAGCCCGGACTTTGCCCCTCCAATCAAAAGTCTAGGCTGCCAAATTTCTA
>VGEH01000105.1 GCA_016869375.1 Alphaproteobacteria bacterium
GTCTATTCCGATTGCTGGAAGGGCTACAACGTGCTCGACGTATCCGACTTCAAGCACTTCCGGATCAATCACTCCGAGCTCTTCGCTGATCGGCAGAATCACATCAACGGCATCGAGAACTTCTGGAACCAGGCCAAGCGCCACATGCGCAAGTTCAACGGTGTCCCGAAGGCCCATTTCGGGCTATTCTTGAAAGAGTGCGAGTGGCGCTTCAACACCAGTGACCCATCCAAGCAACTAACCCAGATCAAACAATGGGTTAAGCGTCATCTCAGGTAGTTATCTGGGACAGCCCCGCCAGATATTGCCGGAGAGATCGTATTCCGGCAGCACGGTCGCCTGCAGATCGGCGATCGAGATGTAGAGCTCGCGGAACACCGGCTGCGGCGTGGTCGAGCCGGGCGCGATCGCGCAGACCGGCTGGCGGCGCATCAGGTTGGAGAGATCGGCGCGCGTCAGGAAGCCTTCGAGCTTGCCCAGCTGCTCCGGATCTATCGACTTCCGCTGCGCCTTGCCCTTCATCTCGGCGGCCGCTTCGGCGGCAACCGACAGCCGCGACTTCCGCTCCCGCTCCCGGTGCGCCTGCTGCACCATCTGGAAGACTTCGTCGTACTGGAGCTCGAGGTTGTACCAGGTGCAGAAGCGCGCCAGATCCTCCTCGTCCTCGCCCTGGGAGAGCGGGTCCTCGCTGAAGAGGAACCGCACCTTCATCACTGCGGTGTCGATGTCGGTGACCGACGCGCCCTTGCAGACGAAGAAGATGTCCGAATTGGACAGAATGAAGGTCTGGCCCTCGAAGTTCTGCACGATGCCTTCGAAGGTCGCGGCCGCAATCTTGATGTGATAGTCGCGCCGGTTCTGGGGTCGAAGCCGGGAGAGATGGATATGCACCGCGCGGCGGCCTTCCAGATTCCGCCCAAGCCGCTGGAGGTAGTCCAGCAGCATGTATTCCTGGCTCGGTGCGCGCGACCCCCCGCCGCCTACGGGCTTGGGCGCCGTCATAGCGTCGCGGCCTCCATCAAATGGCCACCCCTTCGTCCCTGAAATCCATATCGGACCTTAGCGCCCTGCCGCGAACCCGTCCATGCGGCCACCGCCGAGCCAAGGCCATGCAAGGATGGGATAACAAATCCCTACAATTTGTCTATAACAATCCGGGACTTGGCCATCACGGGGCCATGATCTGGGCGCCAGCTTGGCGGCGGCCCGGGCTTGGGCTAAAGCCTGCGCGGTCGGCGTCTTAGGGAGATTCGGACGAAATGCAGCTGCGGAAACGGGTTCTGGTCACCGGCGGAGCCGGCTTTCTCGGCTCTCACCTGTGCGAGCGGCTGATCGCCGCGGGAAACGACGTCCTCTGTGTGGACAACTACTTCACCGGGACGAAGGACAATATCGGCGCGCTCCTGACGAATCCCCATTTCGAGGCGATGCGCCAGGACGTCACCTTCCCGCTCTACGTGGAGGTGGACGAGATCTTCAACCTCGCCTGTCCCGCCTCCCCGATCCATTACCAGTTCGACCCGGTGGCCACGACCAAGACCTCGGTCCACGGCGCCATCAACATGCTGGGCCTCGCCAAACGGGTGAAGGCGAAGATCATGCAAGCCTCGACCAGCGAGGTTTACGGCGACCCGATCGAGCACCCGCAGACCGAGTCGTACCGCGGCAACGTCAACCCCATCGGTCCTCGCGCCTGCTACGACGAGGGCAAGCGCTGCGCCGAGACCCTCTTCTTCGACTACCACCGCCAGCATCGGGTGCGCATCAAAGTCGCGCGCATCTTCAACACCTACGGCCCGCGCATGCACCCGAATGACGGCCGCGTGGTCTCTAACTTCGTGCTCCAGGCGCTCAGGGGGCAGCCTATCACCCTCTACGGCAGCGGCAGCCAGACCCGCGCCTTCTGCTATGTCGACGATCTGATCGAAGGCTTCCTCCGCCTGATGGGGACCGGCGACGACTTCACCGGCCCGGTCAATCTCGGCAACCCGGTCGAGATCCCGGTCAAGGAGCTGGCCGAGCGCATCATCAAGCTGACCGGCTCCTCCTCGACCCTGGTCTACAAGCCGCTGCCTCAGGACGACCCGACCCAGCGCTGCCCGGACATCACGTTGGCCAAGTCGAAGCTCGGCTGGGAACCGACGGTGCCGCTGGAGACCGGCCTGAAGCGGACCATCGACTACTTCCGCGCCTTCGTCTGAAGCCGACCGGAATGACCGAGCGATCCGATCTCGCCCAGCGCGTCGCCGACTTCGCGCGCGTGCGGGTGCTCTGCGTCGGCGACGTCATGCTCGACCGCTACATCTACGGCACGGTCGACCGCATCTCGCCGGAGGCGCCGATCCCGATCCTCGCGGTCACGCGCGAGACGGCGATGCTGGGCGGCGCGGGCAATGTCGTGCGCAACCTGGCGGCGCTCAAGGCGAGCTCCTGCTTCGTCTCGCTGATCGGCGAGGACCCCGCTGGCCGCGAGGTGACGCAGTTGATCGCGGCCGAACCGCTGGTCGAACCCAACCTGCTGCCCGAGCTTGATCGCGTCACCACGATCAAGGTGCGCTACGTCGCCGGGTCGCAGCAGCTGCTGCGCGCCGACCGCGAGACCATCAAGCCGGCACGATCGACCACCGAGGCGGAGCTGGTCCTCCGCGCCAGCGACGACCTCAAGGACTGTCAGGCAGTGGTGCTCTCGGACTACGGCAAGGGTGTGCTCTCCGACGATGTGATCGGGCGCATCATCGCCGCGGCCCGCGCCCAGGGGCGACCGGTCGTCGTCGATCCGCGCGGCAGCGATCCGACGCGCTACCGCGGCGCCACGATCATCACCCCCAACCGTCGCGAACTCGGAGAGCTTGCCGGGCGGCGCATCGGCACGCCCGAGCAGATCCGCGATGCCGCCTATGAAGTCATGCGCCGGGGCGAGATCGAGGCAGTGCTGGTGACGCTGAGCCAGGACGGCATGGCGCTCTTCACCGCCAAGAGCGAAGAGCATCATCTCCGCGCCGAGGCGCTCGAGGTCTACGACGTCTCTGGCGCCGGAGACACCGTGGTGGCGGTGATGGCCTGCGCGCTGGCGGCCGGACTGCCTCTCAACGACGCCGCGCATCTCGCCTCGGTCGCCGCCGGCATCGTCGTCGGCAAGATCGGGACCGCGGTCGTCCATCCCGAGGAGCTGGTCTTCGCGCTGCGGGCCGAGGACCGGAAGTTCAGCGAGGCCAAGGCCGCGAGCCTGGGGCAGGCGCTTGAGCGCATCGCCGGCTGGCGGCGGCAGGGCTTCCGCATCGGCTTCACCAATGGCTGCTTCGACCTGCTGCATCCGGGCCATGTCTCGCTGCTGAACCAGGCGCGGACGCGCTGCGACAAGCTGGTCGTCGGGCTCAACGCCGATGCCTCGGTCTCGCGCCTCAAGGGACCGGAAAGGCCGGTACAGTCGGAGGGCAACCGCGCCGCGGTCATCGGCTCGCTCGCCTCGGTCGATCTCGTCGTCATCTTCGGCGAGGACACACCGCTCGAGCTGATCCGTGCAATCAAGCCCGATCTCCTGGTCAAGGGCGCGGACTACACGGTCGACACCGTGGTCGGCGCCGACCTGGTCCAAGGCTATGGCGGTCAGGTCTATCTCGCCGAGCTCGCCGAAGGTCACTCGACCACCGACGTGATCCGCCGGATGGCGAAAAGCTAGAGCATTTTCCGATCATTCTGGTTCATAGCCTGAGTTTCGGAAGTAGTTGGCGCACTCGTGAGGCGTGAAGAAGTCGAGAGTCTCAGCGATGGCCTGCCACAGAGCATCCTTGGTTCGTGCTGCGGCCTTTCGCAGGTAAGCCTTCAGCTTGGCGAAGGCTTGCTCGATCGGATTGAACTCGGGGCTATAGGGAGGCAGGAACAAGCGGGTCGCGCCGGCCGCCTCGATCGCTTCGCGCACGCCGCTGACGCGATGAGCCGGCAGGTTGTCCATGATCACCACGTCACCGGGCCTGAGTGTCGGCACCAGAAGCTGCTCGACATAGGCGAGGAACACCGCACCATTCATCGGCCCGTCGAGCACCATGGGAGCGCTCAGGCCATCCAGGCGCAGTCCGGCGGTGAAGGTCGTGGTCTTCCAATGGCCGTGCGGGACCGCGGCGCGGCAGCGCTCGCCGCGCTTGGAGCGGCCACGCAGGCGGGCCATCTTGGTGGTGGCGCCGGTTTCGTCGATGAAGACCAGCTGGGTGGGATCGAGATCGGGCTGGCTCTCGAACCAGGCCAAGCGTCGGCGAGCGACATCAGGGCGCTCCTGCTCGGCGGCGTGCGCGGTTTTTTTTGAAGCTGATGTCGCGGCGATCGAAGAAGCGCCACAACGTGCCGATCCCGACCGGCACCCCGCGCTTGCGCAGCATCCTCTGCAGCTCGCTCAGCGTAACATCCGGCGTCTCCTCGACCCGGGCCAGCAGAAATGCCGCCTCCGCCTCGATCCGATCCGACCGCCGGTCGCCGCCCTGAGCCAGTGCCGCCGTGCGGCCGCTGCGACGCCACTCATCCACCCACCGGATCGCGCTCGACACCCCGACCCCGAACCGCTCTGCCGCCTGGCGCCGCGATAATCCGCCCTCGACCGCCCGCACCACTCGAACACGAAGATCCTCGGATAGCGGAACTCCCATGCCCGCTGGCCTCCTCCTCCAGCAAGCATCTTGAATCACATCGCGACAGGCTTGGGAATCCCCGTCGATTCAGACAGATCGGAAAATGCTCTAGTCCGCCGCCGCGGCCAGGCCTCGGGCTTGACGGACATGGTCGAGCGTCCGCCAGCAGGCCGAGGCCGCCTCCGCGCCCTTCACCAGGAAATGCGCGCGGAAGAAGCGGCGATGCTCGTCATGCTCGTGGAAGGCCTGCGGCGTCAGCACCGCCGAGATCACCGGCACGCTGGTCGCAAGCTGGACCTGCATGAGGCCGGAGATCACCGCCTCCGAGACGAACTCGTGCCGGTAGATGCCGCCATTGACGACGAGGCCGGATGCGACGACGGCCTCGTAGCGGCCGCTCTCAGCGAGAAGCTTCGCCTCGAGCGGGATCTCGAAGACGCCAGGCACCTCGTAGAAGTCGACGCGGGCTTCGGGAAAGCCGAGGCGAACGATCTCGGCGAGGAAGGCCTTGCGGCATTCATCGACGATGTCCCTGTGCCAGCAGGACTGGACGAAGGCGATACGCGGTTCGGTGCTGTTTGGGTGGCGCTGATTCATCGTGCTTCCTTTCATGAAGCGTTGAATCAGGGCGCACGGGCATAAGCCCGGAAGAGGCGGAACTCTTCCGGCTAACCCGTTCTCTTTCATCCGGACTGTGACCGTCGGCTCCGGCATCGCACCGGATCTGCTGTCCCGAGCGGTCCGTCAGGACCGCGTCGGCGCTCGCGGGCTCGAGGCCGAGGCCTCTTACCGCCGGTGGGGACTTTCACCCCGCCCCGAGAACGTGCCGCCCGGGATTGGGCGGCGAGGCGGAGTATAGCCCGATCGCGGGGCCGGTTCACGCCGCGCTTGACTTCGGTCGGTCGGCCGAATTAACGTCAATCTATCGGTCGACCGAATACCGAAACTCGTGCGCTCGCGAGAGAAGGCTTGCATGGCACGCAGCTTGGCCAAGACGTCGGCGACCCGCACCGCGTTGCTCGAAGCGGCGAAGAAGGTGCTGCGCCAGAAAGGCTACGTGGGTCTCTCCACGCGCGACGTCGCCGCGTCGGCCGGCGCGCCCTTGAGCCAGATCCACTACCATTTCGGCTCCAAGCAGGGGATGGTGCTGGCGCTGTTCGAGCATCTGAACGCCCAGCTTCTCGACCGCCAGACCGCGATGTTCGGCGACGCGACGCTGTCGCTGTCGGAACGCTGGGACCGTGCCTGCGACTATCTCGAAGAGGACATCGCCTCCGGCTATGTGCGCGTCCTGCAAGAACTGATCGCCGCAAGCTGGGCCGATCCGGCGGTCGCCAAGGTCATCCGTGCCGGACTCATGGGATGGTTCGATCTCATCACCGACGTCGCCCGCCGCGCCGAGAGCAAGCTCGGGCGACTCGGTCCCTTCTCGCCCGAGGAGGTCGGTGCCTTTGCCGCCAATGTCTTCATCGGTGCTGAAAGCCTCTACCTCCTCGGTGCCGAAAAGAAAGGTGCGCCGGTGCGCCAGGTCCTGCGGCGTATCGGGGATCTCGTTCGCATTGCGGAAGCTGCTTCATCCAAGAGGTGAGTCATGCGCGCAAAGCTGCCGGTCAAGGAAGGCTTCGTCACCCGGGACGGCGTGAAGATCGCCTACGAGATCTACGGCGACGGCGAGGACACCATCGTCTTTCCGCCGCCCTGGAGCATCGTTCATTCCCGCGTCTACAAGGCGCAGCTGCCTTACTTCAGCGAGCGCTTCCGCTGCATCACCTATGACGGCCGCGGCAACGGCAAGACCGACCGGCCTGACGAGGTGTCCGCGTACACGCTCGACAACTACGTCAAGGACCTGCTCGCGGTCATGGACGCGACCGCGGCCGGCAAGGCGGTGATCGTCGGGCTCTCCTTCGCCGGCACGCTCGCCTGCATACTTGCCGCTTACCATCCCGAGCGGGTGAAGGCGCTGGTCCTCGCCGGCACCGCGGCGACCGTCGGTCCCGGCTACCCGTACATGGGGCCGGCGCATTTCCTCGCCAAGCAGGAGCGCTTCGAAGGCTGGAGCAAGGACAACCGCGACTACTGGCTTAAGCACTATCCCGATTTCGCCGAGCATTTCGTCCGCCATATCTTCTCCGAGCCGCATTCGACCCGGCAGATCGAGGAAGGCCTCGCCTGGGCCAACGACACCTCGGGTCCGGTGCTGGCAAAGACCGTCGAGGCGCGCGTGAACCCGCCGCCCTTCGATGTCAGCGAGGCGATGTATCGCCGTATCCAGTGCCCCGTGCTGGCGATCCATGGCGACGACGACCGCATCCAGCCCTACGCAAGGGCCAAGGTCGTGGCCGAGCTCACCAACGCCGAGCTCGTGACCATTCCAGGCGGCGGCCACAATCCGCTCGGCCGCTTTCCGGCGAAGTCCAACACGCTGATCGTCGACTTCCTCGATCGCCGGCTCGCCATCGCTGCGCCGAAGCGCCGCGCGCGCCCGAGCGGAAAGAGCAAGCGCGCGCTTTATCTCTCCTCGCCGATCGGCCTCGGCCATGGGCGCCGCGACATCGCGGTCGCGCGCGAGCTGCGCAATCTGCATCCGGACATCGAGATCGACTGGTTGGCGCAGGACCCGGTAACCCGCCTGCTCGAGGCCAGCGGCGAGCGCGTCCATCTCTTGAGCGCGCGGCTGGCGAGCGAGACGAAGCACATCGAGCTCGAATCCGGCGAGCACGACCTCAACGCCTTCCAGGCGATCCGCCGCATGGACGAGGTGCTGATCGCGAACTTCATGATCTTCCAGGATGCGGTCGAGATGGGCGGCTACGACCTGGTGATCGCAGACGAGGCCTGGGATGTCGACCATTACTGGCACGAGCATCCCGAGCTCAAGAAGGCGAAGCTCGCCTGGCTCACCGACTTCGTCGGCTTCGTGCCCATGCCGGCGAATGGCGAGCGCGAGGCGTTCCTCACCGCCGACTACAACGCCGAGATGATCGGGCATGTCGAGAAGCATCCGGGCGTGCGCGACCGCGCCATCTTCGTCGGCAATCCCGAGGACGTGATCCAGCATTCCTTCGGCAAGGATCTGCCCGAGATGCGCGACTGGGTCCCGAAGCATTTCGACTATTCGGGCTACATCATCGGCCAGCACCCCGGCACCTTCGGCGACCGCGCCGAGCTTCGCAGCCGCCTGGGATACCGGCCCGACGAGAAGGTATGCGTCGTCACGGTCGGCGGGTCTGGTGTCGGCACGCATCTGATCCGCCGCATCCTCGCGGCCTGGCCGCTGGTCCGCGCGCGCCTGCCCGATCTCCGCATGATCCTGGTGGCAGGCCCGCGCATCGATCCCGCCTCGCTCACTGTGCCGGCGGGCGTCGAGGTCCGCGCCTTCGTGCCCGACCTCGATCGCCACCTCGCGGCCTGCGACCTGGCGCTGGTCCAGGGCGGGCTCACCACCTGCATGGAGCTCACGGCGGCGGGGACGCCGTTCCTCTATTTCCCCCTGAAGAATCATTTCGAGCAGAACTTCCACGTCGCCCACCGCCTCGATCGCTACGGCGCCGGACGGCGCATGGAGTTCGCGACATCGACGCCCGAGATGATCGCCGAAGCGATGATCGACGCGCTCCGCACGCCGACCCGCTTCAAGCCGGTCGAGGCCGACGGCGCCGCCAAGGCCGCGCGCATGCTGGCGGCGCTGCTCTAAAAGCGGGCAGCGCTGCGGCGCGATGTCTCGCGACGGGCCACGCCATCCGGCGCTAGGATGGCGCGGTTCGCCGGTTTCCCGTCCGGCCTTCTTTGCGATGGCGGACCGGAACCATGGCCGAGCAATCACCCATTCCCGTCGAATCCGAGGCCGAGGCGCGCAGGCGCGTGCGCCTCGGCATCGCGCTCGGCATCGCCATGGCGATCATGGCCGCGTCTTCATTCTCGGTCGCGCGCGGCGGCATCCTCCGTGGCGTCCGGCCCGAGGACATCACGCTGCTGCGCTTCGGCGTCGCCGGTCTCATCTTCCTGCCGATCCTGCTCAAGCACGGCATCGCCACTCTCGGCGGCATCGGCTGGGGCCGCGGCCTCGCGCTGGTCCTGACCGCGGGGCCGTTCGCCGCCTTCTCGCAGGCCGCGGGCTATCTCTTCGCACCGCTGGCGCATGGCGCGGTGCTGGTGCCGATGTCGGTGACCGTGTTCTGCTCGGTGCTCGCCATCGTGCTGCTGAAGGAACGTCATGGCATCGGTCATGCGGTCGGCACCGCCGGCATCATTCTCGGGCTCGTCCTCATCGGCATAGAAGGGCTTCTCGCCTCGGGCGGCGGCGCCAATGTCTGGGTCGGCGACCTGATCTTCCTGCTCGCCGGCCTGCTCTGGGCCGCCTACACGATCCTGTTCCGCTACTGGCGTCTCGACTCGCTGCTCGCGATGGCCGTGGTCTGCGTGCTGTCGATGTTCATCATGCTCGTCGTCTATCCGCTCGCCTTCTCGGTGCCCCGCCTCCTCTCGCTGCCGGTGCGCGAGCTGGTCCTGCAGGCGGTGGTGCAGGGCCTGCTGAGCGGCACGCTCGCGACCATCGCCTATAACCGCATCGTCGTGCTGCTCGGCGCCGGACGCGCGGTCCTGTTCCCGGCGCTGGTGCCGGGGCTTGCCATCGTCTTCGGCATTCCGATCCTCGGCGAATGGCCGACCTGGGTGCAGCTGCTCGGCCTCGCCTCGGCGATGATCGGCCTCCTCGTCGCCCTCGGCATCATCCGCCTTCCGCGCTAGACTTCCGGCAACGGAGGCTTGCCATGGACATCCGGCCCTTGGGCCCGGCGATCGGTGCCGAAATCCTCGGCATCGACGCAGCGCAGGAAATCGACCTGGGCGATCGCCAGCGCCTGCGCAAGGCCTGGGCGGAGAGCGGTCTCCTGCTGCTGCGCGAGCAGACGATGGACGAGGCCGGCCTCGTCCGCTTCAGCCGGAATTTCGGCGAGCTCGAGATGCCGCCGGCCTCGGCCGAGCGCAGCTACGGCGATGGCGGCGCGCGCCGCCCGGAGATCTGGATCATCTCGAATGTCGTCATGGACGGGAAGCCGATCGGAAGCCTCGGCTATGGCGAGGCCGAGTGGCACACCGACATGTCCTATATCACCGCGCCGCCGACCGCGAGCGTGCTCTATTCGGTCGAGATCCCACCCACGGGCGGCGACACCTTCTTCGCCTCGATGACCAAGGCCTACGCGGCGCTGCCGGAGGATCTTACGCGCGCCGTCGCCGGCCGCACCGCCAAGCACGACTCCTCCTACACCAGCGCCGGCGAGCTTCGCCGCGGCTCGAAGGAGATCACCGATCCCAGGGAGGCGCCCGGTGCCTCGCATCCGATCGTGCGGATCCATCCCGAGACCGGCGCGCCCGCGCTGTTCCTCGGCCGCCGCCGCAACGGCTATATCGACGGGCTTTCGCTCGAGGAGAGCGAGCGCCTGCTCGACCGTCTCTGGGCGCATTGCACCGATCCCAGATTCGCCTACCGCCATCAATGGCGCGTCGGCGACGTGCTGGTCTGGGATAACAGACAGGTGATCCATCGCCGCGACGCATTCGACCCCAACACGAGGCGCATCATGCTGAGGACTCAGATCAGAGGCGAAGCACCGCTCGCGGCGAGGGCGGCATGAGCGTCATCTTCTACGATCTCGCCGGCGCCGACCCGAAGCGGCGCTTCAGCCCCTATTGCTGGCGCATCCGCATGGCGCTCGCGCACAAGCAGCTGGAGGTCGACGACCGGCCCTGGTGCTTCACCGAGAAGGACGCCATCGGCTTCTCCGGCCAGGGCCTCGTGCCGGTGATCGTCGACCGGGGCCGCAGCGTGCATGATTCCTGGGAGATCGCCCGCCACCTCGAGACTGCCTATCCGGATCGGCCCTCACTGTTCGGCGGTGCCGAAGCGCCGATCCGCCTCATCGCCTCCTGGACCGAGCGGGTGGTGCAACCGCAGATCGGACGGATGATCATCGCCGACATCGTCGCGGTGCTCGATGAGAAGGACAAGGTCTACTTTCGCGAGAGTCGCGAGAAGCGCTTCGGCATGACGCTGGAGACGGCGCAGGCCGACCGCGACGAACGACTGCCGGCCTTCCGCCAGAGCCTCGAGCCGGTGCGCACCGTGCTGGCGAGCTATCCCTGGCTCGGCGGCGCCAAGCCCAACTATGCCGACTACGCCGTGTTCGGCGCCTTCCAATGGGCGCGCTGCACGAGCCCTTACAAGCTTCTGGCCGAGGACGATCCGATCTTCGCCTGGCACAAGCGCGCGCGCGACCTGTTCGATGGGCTCGCCGAGAAGGCGCCTGCGTTCGGCTGAGCTTCGTTCGGGGGGAAGACATGAGCGCACCGGAGCCGATGAGCCGCGAGGAGGTGGAGGCGCGGCTGAAGCGCGCCGGCCTCTCGCTGTCCAAAGCGCAGATCGATGAGCTGCACAGCGTCTCGGGCTATGCGCGCGCGCTTGCCGAGACGGTCGCGATGAGACTGCCGCGCGAGGCCGAGCCGGCGGTGACGTTCACGCGAGGGCCGAAATGACCGCCGCGGCCAGCCTGTCGGAGATCCCGACCATCGCCGAGGCCTCGCGGCTGATCGCGAAGAGGGCGCTCTCCCCCGTCGAGCTGACCAAGAGTCTGCTCGATCGCATCAAGGCGCATGACGGGCGTCTCAACAGCTTCCTGCTGGTGACCGAGGAGCGCGCTCTCGCCGATGCGCGCGCCGCCGAGAAGGAGATCGCCGCCGGGCGTTCGCGCGGGACGCTTCACGGCATCCCGATCGCGCACAAGGACATCTATTCGACCAAGGGCATCCGCACGACGGCGCATTCGCGCCTGCTCGCCGACCATGTGCCGAAGGAAGACGCGGCAACGGTACGCAAGCTCGCCGAAGCGGGCACGGTCATGCTGGGCAAGCTCGCCACGCATGAATTCGCCATGGGCGGTCCTTCCTTCGACCTGCCCTGGCCGCCGGCGCGCAATCCGTGGAATACCGATCACGTCACCGGCGGCTCCTCCAGCGGCACCGGGGCCGCGATCGCCGCGGGCTTCATCCTCGGCGGCACCGGCTCGGATACCGGCGGCTCGATCCGCCATCCCGCCGCCTTCTGCGGCGTCACCGGCATCAAACCCACATACGGTCTCTGCAGCCGCGTCGGCATCCTCCCCCTCGCCTTCTCGCTCGATCACGCCGGGCCCTTGGCGTGGACCGCCGAGGATTGCGCGATCCTGCTGCAGGCGATGGCCGGCTATGACGAGAACGACCCGGCCAGCGCCAAGGTCGCGATCCCCGATTTTCGCGCCGGCTTGCGCGAGGATCTGCGCGGCGTGCGCATCGGGCTTCTCCGCCGCTTCCACGAGACCGACCTGCCGGTCGAGCCGGAGATGCAGAAAGCGCTCGACGACGCGCTCGACGTGTTACGCCGCCTCGGCGCCGAGGTAAGTGACGTCTCGCCGCCATCGCTCGACCTCTACACCGCATGCTCCTACCTGATCGGCTTGAGCGAGACCTTCGCCATCCATGCCGAGGATCTGGGCAAGCGCTACGACGATTACAGCGAGATGTTCCGCGACCGCGTCGCCATCGCCGCGCTCTTCTCCGGCCCCGACTACGTCAACGCGCAGCGCCTTCGCCGCCATCTGACCGAGGAGATGAGGCGCGCCAGCGCCGAGGTCGACGTGCTGCTCACCGCGAGCGCGCCCGGCGGCGCGCCGACCTTCGCCAGTACCGACAAATGGGCGATGTTCAAGAAGCCGGGCCTGTCGCCCGTCTTCAACGTCACCGGCCAGCCGGTGGTCACGGTCTGCTGCGGCTTTTCCGGCAAGGGCCTGCCGCTCGGCATCCAGATCGCCGGCCAAGCCTTCGGCGACGCGACCGCGCTCGCCGTCGGTCATGCCTATCAGAAGGCGACGCCCTGGCGTGACCGAAGGCCACACGTGCGCGACTGAGGATGTCCCCGACGAAGGAACAGTCGTGAGCGAACCGGACCGTCGTTCGGCGTTTCAATCCATTCGCGCGATCGACTACACGGCCCTCATCGTGCGCGACATGGAGGCGATGCGGCGCTTCTACGAGGAGGTGCTGGGCTTCCCGCTCGAGCGCGAGCTGTCGGCGAACTGGGTCGAGTACCGGGTCGGCAGCAACATCCTCGCGCTGTCGCGCCCAGGCTGGACCAAGGACGATGCGCCGGTGCCGAAAGGCACCGCCGCCGTTCAGCTCGCGTTCCGCGTGCCGCCGCCCGATGTCGCCCGCTGCGCCGAGGAGCTGACGCAGAAGGGCGTCGCGATGCTGTCGCCTCCGACCGATCGCCCCTTCGGCCACCGCACGCTGTTCTTCCGCGATCCCGACGGCAATCTGCTCGAGATCTACGCGGAGATCTAAAAGAGCTTCCCTCCGTTCGGCACCTTGTGGGTGACCGCGACCAGCACGACCTCGCCATTCTCGTCGGGGAAGCCCAGCACCAGCACCTCGCTCTTCACCGGGCCGATCTGCTTGGGCGGGAAGTTGACGACGCCGGCGACCTGGCGGCCGATCAGCTCCTCGGGCTTGTAGTATCCGGTGATCTGCGCCGAGGAGCGCTTGAGGCCGATCTCGGGCCCGAAATCCACGCGCAGCTTGTAGGCCGGGCGGCGCGCCTCGGGAAACGGCTCGGCCTCGACGATGGTGCCGACGCGGATGTCGACCTTGTCGAAATCGGCGAACTGGATCGGCGGGCGAAGCTGGGATGCGGCGGCGGCCATGACGTCCTCTCGAAACGAAGAGGACGCCCGAGTGCCACAGCGCCATCAGGCGCTCAAGGGCCTTACTTCTTCGTCGACTTCGCCATCACGCCCTTGAGCTCGTCCAGGCTCTCGGAGACGCGCTTGCTCATGATGTTCATCGCCTCAGCGT
Source organism: Alphaproteobacteria bacterium (assembly GCA_016869375.1). Taxonomy (GTDB): domain Bacteria; phylum Pseudomonadota; class Alphaproteobacteria; order SHVZ01; family SHVZ01; genus SHVZ01. The sequence goes on from VGEH01000105.1 coordinate 13,506, forward strand.
TCGACTTGGACGCCATCTCGACCATCTCGCGATAATTCGAGATCGCCTGCTCGAAGGCGGTCTTGATCGCGTCGGTCTGGCGCGCGATGCGGTCCTCGGGCGAGCCGTCGGCGAGCATCGTCTTCATCGTGCGGTTGGCGTCTTCCATCGCGCCCTTCAGGATCTCGCCCTGGCGGCGGATGATCGCCTGGGCACCCTCGGCGGCGAGCTGGTTGGCCTGGGCGAAGGCCTCCATGTTGCGCCGGTTGGCGGCCATGATCGCCTCCCAGTCGAAGGCGGGCAGCTTCATGTCGCCCATCATCTTCTGCATCGCCTGCATGTCGAAATCGAGGAACGGGTTCTTCGCCACTGGGGACCTCCGTTTCATGATGCAGCGCAGCATCAGGTTTAAGCTCGACCCACCCTCGCGTCAACCGGCCCTTTGCGGTGCAATATTGAACGCGCCGTCCAGGGCCCTCCCGAAGGGCTCCGCCCGCTTCAGCGCGCGGTCGAGCGTGGCCATGGTGGCAGCCATATCCTCGCTCTCATCGGTTAAGAAAGTGCGAAGGCTCGCCAGCCAGACCAGGGCGAGACCCCGGGCGCGCAACGCGCCCTTGAGGCCGGAGGCGTCGATTCCGGCGGCCTCGAGCATCCAGGACATGGAGCGCAGAAGCGCCGGCCAGCCGCAGAAAGCCTGGGCCGGATCGCGGCTGACACTGTCGACCACCGAGGCCAGCGCTGCCTTCCCAGGCTTCAGGGCATCGAGGCGCCGCATCAGCACCTCGAACAGCCGGTCGCGGGCGGGTTCGCTCGAATCGGGGGTCGGGCCGGCCAGGACGGCAGCATCGATTCGCTGCAGCCAGAGGCGCAGCAAATGCGTCTTGGTCGGTGCAGCACGATGCAACTCGGCGAGGCTCAGTCCCGCCTTCTCTGCAATTTCAGCGAGGGTGACGCGGCTCCACGCCTTCTCCGCTGCCAACGCCAGAGCGGCGTCGATCAGGCGGTCCTTGGGCTCGCGATCCGGGGAGGTACGCTTGCCGGCCATCCGGAATTATTGCGCAGCAAACTCGAATGCGCCAGCAGGGACGACACCCGGCCGGACCTTGCGATCCGGCCGGGAAGGGAAACCTTAGCGCCAAATCGGGCGGCCGAGGTTGACGTCGCGCGGGCTGGTCAGCGCGCCGGCGGCCGCGCCGCCGAGGCCGCCGATGATCGCGCCGGTGCCGGCATTGCCGGTCAGCGAGCCGATGGCGGCACCACCGAGGGCGCCGATGCCGGCGCCGGAGAGGGCACGGTCGCCCTGCGAGTAACCGCAGGCGGAAAGGGCGAAGACGGACACCGTCAGAGCGGCGGCGAGGGCAAAGCGTTTCATGGTCTCACTCCCGTGGGGTTGGCAACGGCGCGAGACCGCGCCGCTTGCCCGACCGAACGCCGGCCCCTCCGGCTTAGGGCCTATGACCATTCCTTGCCGTGGCACGTGTCGCCGTTTTGTCCCACGCGATCACATGCTGTCGCGGATACCGGGAGAATTCGTTGTCGGCCGTGACGCGAGAGACTGCGTCACGGCCGACAAGCGCCTGCACCACTCAACCCAGAGGCTAGCCGGCCTGGGCGAGTTCGGCGCGGACCTGTTGGCGGAAGAGATCGATGGGAACCAGGTTTCCCTTCCGCTCGACATGCCAGAACGTCCAGCCATTGCATGCCGGCGCACCCTGCACGGCCGCACCGACGGAATGGATGGAGCCCTTGGTGTCCGAGGTGATCAGCGAGCCGTCGGCGCGCACCTTCGCCTTCCAGCGACGGCGCGGATCGGTCAGCACGGTGCCGGCGGGCACCAGGCCACGCTCGACCACGGTGCCGAAGGGCACGCGCGGCTCCTCGCGCTTGGCCTGGATCGCGATGGTCTCCATATCGGAGGGCGGCTTGACCTTGGCCAGCCGCTCCTTGGCGACGGCGGCATAGTCGGCGTCGCGCTCGATGCCGATGTAGCGCCGGCCCAGCCGCTTCGCGACCGCGCCGGTGGTGCCGGTACCGAAGAAGGGATCGAGCACGGTGTCGCCGGGCTTGGTCGCCGCCAGGATCACGCGATGCAGCAGGCTTTCCGGCTTCTGCGTCGGATGCGCCTTCTTGCCGTCCTTCTGCAGGCGCTCGCCGCCGTTGCAGATCGGCAGCGTCCAGTCGCTCCGCATCTGCAGGCCCTCGTTCAGCGACTTCATGGCTTCGTAGTTGAAGGTGTACTTCTTCTGCTTCTTGTCCTTCAGGCACCAGATCAGCGTCTCGTGCGCGTTGGTGAAGCGCCGGCCGCGGAAATTCGGCATTGGGTTCGATTTGCGCCAGACGATGTCGTTCAGCATCCAGTATCCCAGGTCCTGGAGCGCCGAGCCGACGCGGAAGATGTTGTGGTAGCTGCCGATGACCCAGAGCGTGCCGTCGTCCTTGAGCACGCGGCGGGCCGAGCGGAGCCAGCTCCGGGTGAACTTGTCGTAGGCGCCGAAGTCGTCGAAGCGATCCCAGTCGTCATCGACCCCGTCCACCACGCTCTGGTCCGGGCGCGTCAGGTTGCCGCCCAGCTGCATGTTGTAGGGGGGATCCGCGAAGATCATGTCGACCGACTTCTCGGGGAGCCGGTCCATGATGTCGGCGCAGTCGCCGACGAGAATATTCGAGATCTGTGAGCCGCCGTCCATGCCCAGACGATGGCGCAACCCCTTGATTCCCGTCAATAATAAATAAAATCAACAACTTATCCCCAGGAACATACCCGGGTTATTGGTGAGTTATAGCCCCGACAAATTGAGCTGTAGAGGCCTGAAACTCATACGATGGTGACGAGTTACCCCGACCGTTTCGATCGCAGCGCGGTGTTCCTGGGTGCCGTAGCCGGCATTGGTCGTCCAGCCATAGGCGGGATGGCGAATCGCCAGCCTCTGCATCAGCCGGTCGCGCGCGATCTTGGCGGCGATCGACGCTGCCGCGATCGAGAGCGAGCGGCCATCGCCGCCGATCACGGTGACGGCGCGGCAGCCGGCGGGAAGCAGGCGCGCCGGCGGCGCCTTATTACCGTCGATCAGCACCACCGCCTCGCCCATGCCGAGCCGCTGAAGCGCGCGGCTCATCGCCATGTGGGTGGCGACGAGGATGTTGTAGCGGTCGATCTCGGCGACCGAGGCGGCGCCGAGCGCGATGCGGGCATAGGGGCGGAAGGCTTCGTAGGCGGCCTCGCGCTGCTGCGCCGAGAGCTGCTTGGAATCGTCGATCAGCCTAGCGGCCTTGCGTGGCAGCTTGCCGTCGGGAAAGACGCAGGCGGCGGCCAGGACGGGTCCGGCGAGCGGACCGCGGCCGACCTCGTCGACCCCGATCACGATCCCGCCCAGCTCGCGTTCCAGCGAAAAATTGGCCACCGCTCAAGATGCGGTGAGTCCGCGCCGAGAGGCAAGGCGAAGGTATCCACAGGCGTAAGCGCTCCTCCCCTGCTCACGCGCGGGCAGGAGATCGATTTTTCACGCACACCGTTGTCACCGGAGGAAGGCAACGGGGCGATTGTCGCGCCGTTTAATCGGCATGATCACCCGACGCTCCGAACCGGCGCTTCGGTCGCTTCCCTATCCAAGCGCCAGCCCTTCCACCAGGCATCGCAAGAACGCGATCTTCGATCGCGACTACGCGATGGCGCTGGTGGCGCTGCGGCCCGGCATCTCCGATCGCGAGATCGCGGCCTCGGTGTTCGGGCCGGGAACGCCCAGCAGTACCGTGACGCCGACCTGCCGCGCGCTCGCCAATGAACGCGTGATCAAGCGGAAGCTCCGTGCCGACGGGCTGCTCGGCAACTTCCTCCGCGAAGACTAGCCCTCGCATTCAATGATCACCGAACGAGGCGGCCGCTTGCCCGTTCCGAGCGTCATGACACTCATCATTCTCAAGCCTGAGCCGAAGCCGCCCACACGGTCCTGTCCAGAATCTTTCGCACATTTGATCAGGCGGCGGCTCCGGATTGTGGGACCTGCGGCTGATAGAGTGGCCGCATGTTCATGTAGCACCTGGCTGACCAC
>VGEH01000106.1 GCA_016869375.1 Alphaproteobacteria bacterium
CGGTATCTTGAGATTGACGTCTCCCGCCTTGGTCTGCAGCGTCCGATCGTAGCTGCCGGCTCGCCTGTCCTGCCGCGCTTCGCTGCGCTCATAGCGACCCGCACCGCACAGACGGTCGGCCTCAGACGCAAGGAGTGCATTCAGCGTCTCCTCGACCGTGCCGCGCACCATCTCTCCCAGATGATCCCTGATCCGAGCCTCGTCGATCTGGATCACCTGGCCCATCGCAGTCTCACTGCTCATCGTTTGCTCCTTCACTCTAGAAGAAGCCACCATTCCCGAAAGTGCGAAAGATTCTGTACGTTATCAAATGTTGCCGATCCGCGAGAAATGTCACAGCTTTACATCTTGGTTGCACCTGATTTCTAGACCCGGCCGCGGCGAGCGCCTAAACTCCCTCCATCATCATTTGGAACCGGCCCCTTGGCCGAGCGAGGCACGTGTCTATGCCGCCCAGAGTTACCCGTCCGAGCAAGAGTACCGTTGCCGAGGTCGAAGCCTCCGACGCGCCCGCCGCCGCCAAGGAAGAGGCCGTGGTCGAGACCAAGCCGACCGCCGAGCTGCGCCGCCCGCGGCTTGAGACCGAGACGCGTCGCTCGCGCGCCCGCGCCAAGGACGATGACAAGCGGCCCTACGTCGCCGAGACCAAGGAGATCAAGGTTTCGGTCAAGCCGACCTTCCTCGAAGACCAGTCCTCGCCCACCGACGATCACTACGTCTGGGCCTATCACGTCCGCATCGAGAACAGCGGCAAGCAGACCGTCCAGCTCCTGAACCGCCACTGGCGCATCACCGATGCGCGCGGCCGCATGCAGGAAGTGAAGGGTCGCGGCGTCGTCGGCGAGCAGCCGGTGCTCAAGCCCGGCCAATCCTTCGAATACACCTCGGGCGTGCCGCTCTCGACCCCGTCTGGGATCATGTTCGGCACCTATGAAATGGATGACGGCGCCGGCACCACCTTCCAGGTCAAGGTGCCCGCCTTCTCGCTGGACAGCCCCCACCAGGCGCGCCAGCTCCACTAGTTCAGTTACGCACGGGGGGAGAACCCTCTTCCGCGGGCCCGCGGAAGAGGGTTTTTCTTTTTGGCGGCATTGACGAGGATAGCCCGAACGGGCACTCCTCGCCCCTCGCCTCAAAGTCACAAGAGAGAATTCCATGTCGGCCATCGCCATGATCGAGCGGCTGATCGCCTTCGACACCACCTCGGCGCTGTCGAATCTGGCGCTGATCGACGACGTGCGCGCGCTTCTCAAGCAGCACGGGATCGACAGCCGCCTCACCTACAACGACGAGAAGACCAAGGCGAACCTCTACGCCACGATCGGGCCGAAGGGCGCCGGCGGCGTCGTGCTCTCGGGCCACACCGACGTGGTACCGGTCGCCGGCCAGAAATGGACCTCCGATCCGTTCAAGGTAAGGCGCGACGGCGGCCGCCTCTACGGCCGCGGCACCTCGGACATGAAGAGCTTCATCGCCGTCGCGCTTCATCTGCTGCCGGAGCTCGTGAAGAAGAATCTCAAGACGCCGATCCATTTCGCCTTCTCCTATGACGAGGAGGTCGGCTGTCACGGCGCGCGCACGCTGATCAAGGACATCGTCGAGAATTTGCCGAAGCCGCGCGTGGTCATCGTCGGCGAACCGACGATGATGAAGCTGATCAACCAGCACAAGGGCGCGGGCTCGTGGACCGTCCATGTGCATGGGCTCGAGGGCCATTCGAGCGGACCCGAGCGCGGCGTGAACGCGAATTTCTACGCCGTCCGCCTGATCTCCGAGATCCTCCGCATCCAGGACGAGCTGATCGCCAAGGCCGATCCGAAGAACGGCTTCCAGCCGCCCTATCCCACCTTCAACATCGGCATGCTCAAGGGCGGCACCGCCGGCAACATCATCCCGAACCATTGCGAGTTCCTGCTGGAGCTGCGCGTGCTGCCGGGCGGGGCGACCGACCCGATCATCGACCGCATCAAGGCCTTCGCCGCCAACAAGCTGGTGCCGGAGATGAAGAAGGTCTTCGCCGGCGCCGACATCCACATCCACAAGAACGGCGAGATCCCGCCGCTCTCGCCCTGGCCGAACTCGCCCGCCGAGGAGCTGATCCGCCTGCTCACCGGCCTCAACGAAGCCGGCGCCGTCCCCTACGGCACCGAGGCCGGCCTGTTCCAGGAAGGCGGCATGCCGACCGTGATCTTCGGCCCCGGCGACATCGCCCAGGCGCACCAGGCCGACGAGTTCATCGACGTCTCCCAGGTCGAAGCCTGCGAGGCCTTCATGAAGAAGCTCTTCGACTGGGCCGAGAAGAACTGACGCTCTCATGACGCGCCGCTTCCGCACGGCCATGACCGAACGCCTCGGCATCGAGGCGCCGGTCATCCTGGCGCCGATGGGCGGGGTCGCGGGCGGTGCGCTCGCCGCGGCGGTAACCCGCGCCGGCGGGCTCGGGCTGATCGGCGTCGGCTATGCCAAGGAAGACTGGATCGAACAGCAGTTCGATGCGGCCGGGAACACGCCGGTCGGCATCGGCTTCATCACCTGGGATCTCGCGCGCGCACCGGCTCGCCTCGATGTCGCGCTGTCGCGGAAGCCAAGAGCGGTGATGCTCTCCTTCGGCGATGCCAGCCCCTTCGCGGATCGCATCAAGAAATCGGGCGCCGCGCTGATCATGCAGGTGCAGAGCCTCGCCGGCGCGAAGCAGGCGGCCGCGCTCGGCGCCGACATCGTCGTCGCCCAGGGCATCGAGGCCGGCGGCCACGGCGCCGATCCCGGCGACGGCCGTTCGCTGCTGCCTCTGGTTCCGGCCGTGGTCGATGGCGTCCGCCCGATCCCGGTTGCCGCTGCCGGCGGCATCGCCGACGGGCGCGGCCTCGCCGCGGCGCTGGTGCTCGGTGCCGGCGGCGTCCTTGTCGGCACGCGTTTTTATGCCGCGACGGAGTCGCTGGGCCACGCCAACGCCAAGCGCCGGATCGCCGAGGCCTCGGCCGATGCCACCGTCCGCACCCGCATCTTCGACACCGCCCGCGCCATCGACTGGCCCGACGAATACACCGGCCGCGCCCTCGTTAACGACTTCGCCCGCCAGTGGCATGGGCGAGAGCCGGCGCTGCAATCGGCGATCGAGACCGAGAAGCCGCGATATCTTGCGGCGGCGGCCGCCGGCGACACCGACACCATGGTCGTCTGGGCCGGCCAGGGCCTCGACCTGATCCAAGAGGTGCTGCCGGCCGGCGAGATCGTCTCCCGGCTCCTGACCGAGGCCGACCGGGCGCTCTCGGGGGTCGGCTGAAGGGGCGAAATTCGGGGAGTTTTCGCTCTTCTCTCCTGTTGCAGGTGCGGGGGCTGCCCCCTATATACCCCTCGAAACTAAGGTGTCTTTCCGGCCGGAAAGGCGCCGACCACACATCAGCGGGAGCCGGTGCGGTTGCCTTCGGGGGCCGCCAAAGGGCTCGCCCAGCGAGAGGATGAGAGCATGAGCAAAGTCATCGGTATCGACCTCGGCACGACCAATTCCTGCGTCGCGATCATGGAGGGGAAGAACCCCAAGGTGATCCCGAACGCCGAGGGCGCCAACACCACCCCGTCGATCGTCGCCTTCACCGACTCTGGCGAGCGGCTCGTCGGTCAGGGCGCCAAGCGCCAGGCCGTCACCAACCCGACCAACACCGTCTATGCGGTCAAGCGCCTGATCGGCCGGCGCTTCGAGGACCCGATGGTGGCGAAGGACATCGGGCTGGTCCCCTACAAGATCGTCAAGCACTCGAACGGCGATGCCTGGGTCGAGGCGGGCGGCGAAAAGTACAGCCCCTCCCAGATCTCGGCCTTCACGCTGCAGAAGATGAAGGAGACCGCCGAGGCCTATCTCGGCGAGAAGGTCACGCAGGCGGTCATCACCGTCCCGGCGTACTTCAACGACTCCCAGCGTCAGGCGACCAAGGATGCCGGCCAGATCGCCGGCCTCGAGGTGCTGCGCATCATCAACGAGCCGACGGCGGCGGCGCTGGCCTACGGCCTCGAGAAGAAGAAGACCGGCACCATCGCGGTCTACGACCTCGGCGGCGGCACCTTCGACGTCTCGGTGCTCGAGATCGGCGACGGCGTCTTCGAGGTGAAGTCGACCAACGGCGACACCTTCCTGGGCGGCGAGGATTTCGACAAGGAGATCATCGACTACCTGGCGGCCGAGTTCAAAAAGGAGCAGGGCATCGACCTGCGCCAGGACAAGCTCGCCCTCCAGCGCCTGAAGGAAACGGCCGAGAAGGCGAAGATCGAGCTCTCCAGCGCGACCCAGACCGAGGTCAACCTGCCCTTCATCACGGCGGATGCCTCGGGCCCGAAGCATCTCGCGATCAAGCTGACGCGCGCCAAGCTGGAAGCCCTGGTCGACAGCCTCGTGCAGCGGACCGTCGGTCCCTGCCAGGCGGCGCTCAATGATGCCGGGCTCAAGCCGTCGGAGATCGACGAGGTCGTGCTCGTCGGCGGCATGACCCGCATGCCGAAGGTCATCGAGACGGTGAAGCAGTTCTTCGGCAAGGAGCCGCATAAGGGCGTCAACCCGGACGAGGTCGTCGCGATCGGCGCCGCCATCCAGGGCGGCGTGCTGAAGGGCGAGGTCAAGGACGTCCTCCTGCTCGACGTGACGCCGCTGTCGCTCGGCATCGAGACGCTGGGCGGCGTGTTCACGCGCCTCATCGATCGGAACACCACCATCCCGACCAAGAAGTCGCAGGTGTTCTCGACCGCCGAGGACGGACAGACCGCGGTCACCATCCGCGTCTTCCAGGGCGAGCGCGAGATGGCGTCGGACAACAAGCTGCTGGGCCAGTTCGACCTGGTCGGCATTCCCCCGGCGCCGCGTGGCGTGCCGCAGGTCGAGGTCACCTTCGACATCGACGCCAACGGCATCGTCCAGGTCTCGGCCAAGGACAAGGCGACCGGCAAGGAGCAGCAGATCCGCATCCAGGCCTCGGGCGGCCTCTCGGATTCCGAGATCGACCGCATGGTCAAGGACGCGGAGGCGAACGCCGCCGAGGACAAGAAGCGGCGTGAGCTGATCGACGCCAAGAACCACGCCGAGGCGATGATCCACTCGACCGAGAAGAATCTCGCCGAGCATGGAGCGAAGATCGGCGCGGCGGAGAAGAAGGCGATCGAGGATGCGATCGCCGAGGTCAAGTCGGTGAAGGACGGCGAGGACGCTTCCGCCATCAAGGCGAAGACGGAAGCACTGGCCCAGGCCGCGATGAAGATGGGCGAGGCGATCTACAAATCCCAGCAGGAGACGGGCGCCGGCGGCGGCCCCGAGGCTGGGCCTGGTGCAGGTGCCGGCGGTGCGGGCGAGGAGCCCAAGCCGGCGAGCGGCGAGAAGGTCGTCGATGCCGACTTCGAAGAGGTCAAGGACTCGGACAAGAAGAAGTCCGCCTGATCTGGAAACCGGGAAGGGGGCCTGAGAGTCGGAAGGAATGCAGCGATGCGCTCTCTGACCCTCGGCCCCCTTCGTCTCGACCGCGTCAGCTAGGCCATGTCCAAGCAGGATTACTACGAGACTCTCGGCGTCGAACGCGGCGCCGATTCGGATGCGCTCAAGCGCGCCTATCGCAAGCTCGCGATGCAATGGCATCCCGACCGCAACCCGAACAATCCGGAAGCCGAGCAGAAGTTCAAGGAGCTGAGCGAGGCCTATGACGTCCTCAAGGACGATCAGAAGCGCGCCGCCTATGACCGCTTCGGCCATGCCGCCTTCGAGAATGGCGGGCGCCCCGGACAGGGCGGCGGCGGCTTCTCCTTCGATTTCGGCGCCGGCTTCGCAAACATATTCGACGAGATGTTCGGCGAGTTCATGGGCGGCCGCGGCCAGCAGCAGGGACGCGGCGCCGATCTTCGCTACAACATGGAGATCACGCTCGAGGAAGCCTTCGCCGGCAAGCAGGCGAAGATCCGCGTGCCCTCGTCGATCAGCTGCGAGGAATGCGGCGGCTCGGGCGGCGAGAAGGGCGCGAAGCCGCAGCCCTGCCGCACCTGCCAGGGCCACGGCAAGGTCCGCTCGCAATCGGGCTTCTTCACCATCGAGCGCACCTGCCCCTCATGCGGCGGCGCCGGCCGCGTGATCGAGAAGGCGTGCCGCTCCTGCGGCGGCGCCGGCCGCGTGCAGCGCGAGCGCACGCTCCAGGTCAATATTCCCGCCGGCGTCGAGGACGGCACGCGCATCCGCCTCGCCGGCGAAGGCGAAGCGGGTCTGCGCGGAGCGCCGCAAGGCGATCTCTACATCTTCTTGGCCATCCAGCCGCATCGCCTGTTCCAGCGTCGCGACGGCGCCAACCTGCATTGCCGCGCGCCGATCCCGATGGTGAAGGCGGCGATGGGCGGCACGATCGAGGTGCCGACCATCGACGGCACGCGCACCAAGGTGCAGATCCCGCCGGGCGCGCAGACCGGGGCGCAGTTCCGCCTCAAGGGCAAGGGCATGAGCGTGCTGCGCAGCCCGCAGCGCGGCGACATGTATGTCGAGATCATGGTCGAGACGCCGATGAACCTGAACAAGAAGCAGAAGGAACTGCTGCAGGAATTCGAGGCGGCCGGATCGGCGGAAAAGACCAGCCCGGAATCCGCCGGCTTCTTCGCCAAGGTCAAGGAGCTCTGGTCCGACCTCAAGAGCTGACCTGCGTCGGCTATCTGCTTGACGTTGCTGATGTCTCGCCCCATGTTCTAACATAGTTAGAACGGAGGTCGGCGATGCGCGTGCCTCTTAGGAAAATGGGCAACTCCTCCGGCGTGATCATTCCCAAGCCGATGCTTGCGCAGATTGGCGCGAGTGCCGGGGACTCGGTTGAGATGACCATCGACGCGGGCCGTTTGGTCATCGCGCCGCTGCGCGGACAATCGCGTTCCGGTTGGTCGGATGACGCCAAGCGGATTGCCGCGGCCGGGGACGATGCTCTCGTCTGGCCCGAGTTCGCCAACGAAGGCGATGCCGACCTGAAATGGTAAGGCGTGGCGAGATCTGGCTCGCCGTTCTCGATCCTACGAAAGGAAGCGAAATCCAGAAGACGCGCCCTTGCGTCGTCATTTCGCCGCCAGACATTCACGACTATCTGAGAACCGTCATCGCCGCACCGATGACCACCGGAAGTCGCCCCGCGGGTTTTCGCGTTCCCGTTCGTTTCGACGGAAAGGATGGGCTCATCCTTCTCGATCAAATTCGTACACTCGACAAACAGCGCTTGGTGAAGCATCTCGGCGCAGTTCCGGACTCAACGCTGAGTGACGTCCTCGCTGCCCTTCGCGAGATGTTTGACTTCTAGCTGGAAGCTATGAACGGCCGCGACCTACCGAGAAACTCTCTCGCTACGCCTCACGCGGCGTCAGTCGTGGATGACAGCTGCGCCCTATAGCCGAAGCTCTGTTTGACCGTGGCGATGCGCAGGCGTGGTAGCCTGCGCGGTACATGGACGTTCCTTCGGACTATCGCGACGGATACGAGAAGGCGCGCGGCGTCGCCCCGGGGTTAGCCGACCGCTATCTGACACATACCAGGATCGGCGATCCGCTCGCGGATGCGGCGGTCGCGTCCATCGCGGAGGATGGCGGGAACAGCCAGGCCTGGATCCGCCGCGGCATCGAGGGCGGCGCCGGCGTGATCGGCGACGCTCCCTCCGAGCTTCGCCGCTTCTTCGATGCGATCGAGCCGGTTCCGTCCTGGTTCGACCCGGCTGCCACGATTCCCGGCTGCCGCGCGTTCCACCGAAATTCCGAGATGTTCCTCGGCGCCTTCGTCGCCGCGGTGCTGATCGAAGGCTTCACGACGCTGATCGCCAAATCCTTCGCCATCACCGGGCGCATGGTCGACCGGGGCACGCGTCGGCTGAAGCAGAACAACCGGCACCTGGTCGAGATTTTCATGCCCGGCGGGCTCGAGCGTCATGGCGAGGGCTGGAAGCTCTCGGTCCGCGTGCGCTTGATGCATGCGAGCGTGCGGCGCCTGCTCTCAAGGGCGCCGGAGTGGGACGAAAGCGCGTGGGGCACGCCGGTGAGCGCCGCGCATGTCGCCTTCGCCACCGCTGCCTTCTCCGCGCTGCTGCTGAAGCGCGCAGCGACGCTCGGAGTCGCCTTATCGGACGAAGAGCGACGCTCGTTCATGCTGGTCTGGCGCTACGCCGGCCATCTCATGGGCGTGCCGGAAACACTTCTGTTCTCGTCCGAGGCCGAGGCGTTGCGCCTGCATGAGATCGGAGCGCTGTGCGAGCCGCCGCCCGACATCGAGTCGATCATGCTGGCCAACGGCCTGATCAACGCCGCGCCGTTGGTCGCCGGAATAGATGATCCCGGCGCGCGCCGAAAGCTGGCGAGGAAGATCTACCGGATCTCGCGCGCGATCATCGGCGACGAGATGGCCGACCGACTGCATTATCCTTCGGCGAATACCTTCGGCACGCTTGCGGTCCTGCGCTGGACAAACCGCCTCGACCGTCTCGGGCGCCGCCTTGTCCCCGCGCTCGACCGATGGCGCCGGGCCGGGCAGTTCGGCACCATGCTCGGCGTGTCCCTGTACGATGCGGACGGCCTCAGCTACCGGCTACCGGAGCATGTGCACGCCGAGAAGGACGGACAGTCATGACCGTGATCGCTCCCGTCCTGATCCTCAGCACCGGGCGTTGCGGCTCAACGATGGTCTCCGAGATGCTCAACCGGCATCCGAAGGTGCTGAGTCTTTCCGAGTTCTTCGTACCGCTTGGCCAGGGTGCCTTCGCCTTCGCGAATCCCGACGGCGCGCGGATGTGGCGCGTCTATGCCGAGCAGAGCGCGGCGCTCCACGCGATGCTCAAGGACGGGAACGTGGTCGACGAGGCGCTCTACGATTTCGACGTGCCGGGCGCGCGCTGGCAGGCGCCGACCCTGCCGCCGATCGCGGCCGTCACCCTGCCGCATCTGTCCGATGATCCGGAGGCGCTGTTCGACGAGCTCGAGCCGGTGGTCCGTGCACTCCCCGGCATGCCGCTCGCCGATCATTACCGTGCGCTGTTCGGCTATCTGATGAAGAAGTACGGACGCGCGGTCTGGGTGGAGCGCTCGGGCGGATCGCTGATGCTCGCCGCCAAGCTTCTGCGCCTGTTTCCCGACGCGCGCGTCGTCCACGTCTTTCGCGACGGCCGCGACACGGCGCTGTCGATGCTCAACCACCACAATTTCCGCGTCCTCGTCGCCGCCATTCACCGCGCCCGCCGTCTCGGCATCGATCCCTGCGACCGCTTCCTTGCCGATCGCGGCAGCCGCCTGGACTACTGGATGCAGCAGATCGCGTTCCGCTTCATGGATGTCGCCAGGCTCACGGAGGACAGTCCGAGCGTGGTCGATCTCGGTGCCTTCTGGAGCCGGCTGATCCAGACCGGCGAGCGCGTGTTCAGGCATCTCGGTCCCGACCGTCGCCTCGACGTCCGCTTCGAGGAGGTGCAGTCCTCGCCGCGCGATCAGCTTCGGCGGCTCATCCGATTCATCGATCCATCGCTCGAGGACGAAAGCTGGACCGAGGAAGCAGCAGGCATGATCCGGCCGACCCGATCGAAGTTCACAACGCTGCCGCCTGAGCAGCAGCGGCTGCTGACGGAGGCCTGCGCGCCGGGCCTCAAGCTCCTGGGATATGCCGCGTGACGACGCCGGGCTGCCCGATGTCGCACGCGACCGAGGAGATCCTCGCGATCTGCCGGCGGACGTTCCAGAGGCCGGGGCCGGACGGATCGCTGCCGCGCCAGTTCCACCGCAAGACCTATGCCTGCCTGCGCGGTCGCTTCGAGGTCGAGCCCGCCGACGATCGGTGGCTGCGCCAGGGTCTTTTCGCGAACCCCGGCCGCTACGACGCCATAGTGCGTTTCTCCAGCTCGTTCTTCGACGACGATCGCCTCGCCGACGCGCGCGGCATCGCGATCAAGCTTCGCGGCGTCGAGGGTGCCGTCTGCGACGGCGCACCGGAAGGCCAGCAGGATTTCGTGCTGATGAGCGCGCCGAGCGGCCCGGCGCGCGACGCCGAGGAAGCAGTGCATCTGTTCGCCGCGCTCGACGGCGTCGCTCGTGTGACGCCGCTCTCGCTGGCGGCGCCGGGCTACGTCTTTCCCTCGCTCGATCCCCGCCGCATCCGGTGGCGCTATCTTGCCTTCGCGCTGGCCGGGGCAGGGCGGCATCTTCTCGGCCGCGATCTCGCGCAGCTCGCCTATTACAGCGTCACGCCCTACCGCCTGGGACAAGGCGCGGCGAAGTATATTGTCCGTCCCGAGGCCGCGGCATTCGAGCGCCGGGCTCGCGGACGCGGCTTTGGCGCGCGGCTGCAGGCCGCCCTCGACAAGGGCCCGATCCGCTTCGATTTCCTTCTCCAGCCGCGCGTGCTCGACGACGACCCGATCGACGACGCGCGGCGCGCGTGGCGCAGCCCCGCTATCCGCGTCGGGCGTATCGAGATTCCGCCTCAGGACGTCGCCGCGAGCGTGGCGCTGGGCGACGCGCTGACCTTCAGCCCGTGGAACTGCCTCGAGGCGCATGCGCCGCTCGGCTCGATCAACGAGGTGCGCCGCCACGCCTATCGCGCGTCGGCCGACGCGCGCGGTGCCGAGGCCGCGTTTCCGGCGGACGGAGAGCCCCGCGCGCCGTCCACTCGCTAGCTGCGTGTCTCGGCCCGATGCTCAGCGAGCAGACGCCGCCGCTCGATGTCGGGGCTGTCGGCGTAGTCCCACGCATCGTAGCCGGTGTTGATCCAGAGGACGATCAACATCACCGCCGGGATGAAGAGATAGGCGAGCTGCATGATTTTCGTGTCCTGGATCACCTTCGAGAAATAGGCGATCGACCCGAACAGCGCGTAGAGCGAGACCACCACCAGCATCGACGAAAGCCAGCTGCCGAAGCGCCGAGCCGGGCGGGCGCCTTCGCGGCTGAAAGAGAACTTGCCGATCAGCGCCACCGCCGCCAGGAGCGCCAGTGTCGTGATGATCAGGCTGTAGCTCCGGATATGCGCGCCTTGCGTCTGGATCAGCTCATAGAAGCCGTAGGACGCGACGAGGTCGGCGGCGAGGCAGCCGGTGAGGATCGAGACATAGAGCGGATCGGACTTCTTGACCGGCGGCACGAAGTGCTGGAAGCGGAAGGAGACCAGGCCGAGATTGGCGAGGAAGGCGGCGACGATGAAGATCATGGCTGCGCCTCCAGCAGGGGCCGGCGTTGCCGGCCGCCCTCGTCGAAATTCCCGGGGTCGAGCCAGTCGGCAAGGCGCGCGGCGATCGCCGGCCAGTCGCGGTCGATGATCGCGTGCACGGCGGTGTCGCAATTGGCGCCCTTGATCCACCGATGCTGGCGGAGCACGCCTTCGAGCGTGAAGCCGTAGCGCTTCGCCGCCGCCAGCGACGCCGCGTTGTCGGAATTGCAGCGCCACTCGATCCGGCGATAGCCCAGATCCTCGAACAGATGGCGGAGCGCCAGCACGACCGTCTCGGTGCCGGCCGTGCTCCTCTGCAGTCCCGCGCCATAGACCAGGCCGAGTTCGGCCGTGCCCATCTGGGGCGAGATCGACACGACGAGGAAAAGGCCGGCGCAGCCGTCTTCGGTCACGACCGCATAGAGAACCTGGTCGGGCCTGGCCGACCGCTCGCGAAGGAAGACGCCGAAGGCATCGCGGTCGGCGAAAGGCTCCGGCGGCGTCGCCGCCCACAGATGCCGATGCCGCCCGACCGACTCCCAGAGGCCGTCCAAGTGCCGGGCAAGGTCGACCCGTTCGAGCGCGACCGTGCGGCCGGCGAGGCGGGCGATCTCGACCGGCGGACGCGGCGGCAGGGTCATTCGGGCTTGGGAAGCTCGATCTTCGGCAGGATCGGCGCGAAGGAATAGGCCGGGGCGAAACCGGTGGCCGGACCGCCCTTGCGCTTGAGCTCGAGGAAGCCCTTCCAGGCGGTCACGAATTTCTCGGCATCCGCCTCGTCATGGAAGCGGACAAGGCAGCCGGTGACCTTGCCGTTGACCTTGAGCGGCCCCTTCAGGCCCGCCCGGCCTTCGAGACCCAGGATCTCGAGTGCCCGGATCACCAGGCCCGGGCTCGCCCCGGCCTCGCCGAATTCGATCTCGCGAACGATCATCCCGGAAACCTAGTTCGCGGTCTCCGGCCGTCAAGTCATCGCTGGAGACAAGGGCGGCGCCCGCTCGCTTGGCGCGATCGCCACGTCGATCTCGGCGAGCCTGCGATAGACCTGGAGCCGGCGGCGATAAGGCCACCACTCGTAAAGGTAGATCTCGATCGGCCGCCAGAGCGCGACCCAGCCCGCGATCAGCAGACCCTCGCCCAGGACGGTCTGGACCGGTCCCTCGCCGAAGGAAAGCAGGACCTGGCGGAGAAGCTGGCAGCCGGCGAGGAAGAGAAGCCCGATCGCCAGGCTGTCGCGCCCCCGGCGAAGCTCGAGCCTGAGGTCGCGGGCGGTGATCTGCGTCTGATAGGCGAAGTAATTGCGGATGGCCTCGCCGACATGGCTGGCGTCCTCGGCTACCGCCACCTCCCTCGGCAGGTGCAGGACCAGCCGGGCCGGGCGCGGGCCGAGTTCGCGGAGCGCGCCGACAATGTAGTTCTCCGCGTCTCCGTCGAGGTCCTTCCGGTGAAAGGGCGAGGGGTCGAAGACGTTGAAGAGCTGGTCGAGGGTCTGCAGGCGAAGCTCGATCAGCGCCACCCCGCCATCGGTCCGGTAGGGAAGCGGGTCGCGGTCAGCCATTGGATGCGGCCAATCCGCCTGGGGGCCATCCATAGGCAATCTCGTGGAAATCCCGACCCTCGGCCCGGAAAACCACCTCGCGCCGCCCCAGCGGCCTTCCGCCGAGCCTTTCGTAGAAATCGAGAGCCTTCCGGTTGAAGTCGAAGACCCAGATGACCACGGGAGAAAGCCCTACAGATTCCAGCGTTCGGAAGGTATCGGCCATCAGCGCCCGGCCGAGGCCTCGCCCTTGAGCCGGCTTCAGCAGGTAGATCTTCTCGATCTCACCCCGGTAGCCGGGCAGCCGCCCCTCCTCCTGGCCGAACCAGAGGAAGCCGACCGGCTCTCCCGCCTCGGTCTCGACCACCCGGGTCCAACGGTCGGGGGGTCGGCGGGCGAGCCGCCGCTCCCAGCTCGCCGGGTTCTGGTGCGGGTTGGCCTCAAGGGCGGAGAGGACGGAACTGGGCATCTGCCCGGCATAGGTCTGGCGCCAGCCGGCGATCGCCAGCCTGGAGAGCAGGCCGGCCTCGCCGGGACCCGCATCTCGCCAGGAAAAACCGGGGTATGACCCGGTCATACGCTACTCGCCGGGGATGGCGGCGGCCACCGGCGGGCGGTCATACTCGGCCACGCCGAGGCTCTGCCTTTCCCTCACCATGGCCTGCACGATGGCTCGACCTTCCCCTTCCAGGAACTCGATCTGGGCCTTGGCCAGGGCAAGCATGTACCGAAGGGCAAAGCGCTGCCCCTCGGCCAGGTGGACGCGGGAGTAGCTTTGTAGGACCGACTGGGTTCCGCGGGCCTCGGCCAGCTTCTCATCGGTAAGCCTGCGGAGTTCCGCGACCGGGAGGAGGTGGGCGAAGAACATCGCGACGAGGAATTCCGACCGCAGCGTGTCGCGCCCGCGGACCTTCACCAGGGCCGTCGAAAGCCGCGTTCTGCCGATGTCCGTGATGCGGTAGCGCTTGCGATCGGGGAAGCGGGCATCCCCGGCGGCGAGCACGGTGGCTTCTCCGTCCTCGACCAGGCGCTGTAGTGCCGGATAGATGGAGCCGAAGCTCGCATTATAGAACGATCCGAAAACATCCTCGAGCGTCTGCTTGATTTCATAGCCCGACGCGTCTTCGAGCGAGAGGACACCGAGGCAAAGGGTGCGGACATCCATATGACCGGTCTTCCATATCCCGATTCGATATATCATGACAGGCGTCGATTTCCCTGTCAACATAACAATGACTTAATGGAGCTTTCTTTAGGCTTTAGAGTAGGAGAAGTGCTTAATTAATTGCCCATGAATTGAGACAATTGCTTATCCACAGACTCGCGGCTCAGGTATGACCGGTGAGCCGGGGCCGGCCGCTTCTCGCCTCGGCGGAGCCGGTCTGCCATACTCGCTTCCGCGAAAGGGCCGCGCGTCGGAGACGGCCGCCCCACCCTCCCAATCCGGGGGGCGAGGATGGTTCCGGGCGCCAGTCCCGGTCGGAGGGAGTCATGGGCGAGGTTTCCATCGGCATCGTCGGGGCGGCCGGCCGGATGGGCCAGATGCTGGTCCGACAGATCGGAGAGACACAGGGGGCGAAGCTCGTCGCCGCCTCCGAGGCGCCCAACGGACCGACCGTCGGCAAGGATGCCGGCGAGCTGGCCGGGGTCGGGAGGCTCGGGGTGGCTATCTCGGGATCGGCCGAAACTGTATTCGAGCGATCTCAGGTCGTGATCGACTTCACGGTCCCCAAGGCCACCATCCTCCATGCCGAGCTCGCCGCCCAGCATGGCCGGGCGATGGTCATCGGCACCACAGGGCTCACCGCGGAGGAGGGCGCGAAGGTCCGGGCCGCCGCGGCCAAGGCGCCGATCATGTGGGCCGACAATATGAGCGTCGGGGTCACCCTGCTCGCCGAGGTGGTCCGCAAGGTCGCGGCCACCCTCGACGCGGCCTACGACATCGAGATCGTCGAGATGCACCACAAGCACAAGGTCGACGCCCCCTCGGGCACCGCCCTCCTGCTCGGCCGGGCCGCCGCCGAGGGGCGCAAGGTCGACCTCGCCAAGGTCTCAGCCCGCGGCCGCGACGGCATCACCGGCGCCCGCAAGGCGGGGGATATCGGCTTCGCGTCCTTGAGGGGCGGCGACGTGGTCGGCGACCATGTCGTCGTGTTCGCCGGCGCCGGCGAGCGTCTCGAGCTCGGCCACCGCGCCTCCTCCCGCCAGCTCTTCGCCCAGGGGGCGGTGCGCGCCGCGCTCTGGGTCGCCGATCGCGGTCCCGGTCTGTACTCGATGAAAGACGTGCTCGGCCTCACCACCTAGGGGGAACCTCCCCCGGCCATCGAGTCCCCCGATGTCCCACCTGCCCGCCCCCATCGCCGCCTCGGCCGGCCTCCGCGACGGCACCCAGCTCTTCTTCCACGCGATCACGCCCGATGACCGCGCCTGCATCGCCGCGGGCTTCGAGCGGCTGTCGGCGGCCTCGCGCCAGAGCCGTTTCCTCCGGCCGATGGCCCGGCTGGACTCCGCCACGCTCGACTACCTCTCGGCCGTCGACGGCAACAAGCACCTCGCCGTCGGCGCGTCCTCGTCCTCGGACGAGCGCGTCGGCCTCGCCCGCTGCGTCCGCCTCGCGGACGAGCCGGGCACGGCGGAGATCGCGGTCACGATCCTGGATGACTGGCAGCGCCGCGGCGTCGCACCGGTTCTGGCGACCGAGCTCGCGCGCTGGGCCGATGCGGTGGCGATCCGGAAGTTCCGCGCGCTGTTCTCCTACGAGAACCACGCGGTGGCGCGGCTGCTCGCCGGCGCCGGCGTCACCTTCGAGCCCGATGGCGGCGGCATGATCCGCGCCGATATCGAGGTCTCCGCGATCCTTAAGGCCGCGGTCCCCGCCAGCGCCTGAGCGCGGCGCGCAGAGCCTCGGCGACCTCGAGGCGCTCCGAGGGCGGCAGGAATTTTCCGATCACCAGGCTCCGCCCATGGGTCGAGAGCAGAAGCTGGCTTTCCGGCTTCGGCGGATCGTCGACGGTGACGCGAAGCCAGTTGGGCTGGAAGCTCCAATGCTCCTTTTTGCCGTCGGGGGCATGGCGATCGACGGTGAGCTCGGTCTCCGACAGCCTGACACGCTCGGACTCCCGCGCCGCGAGATTGTTGAGGCGGAAAGCGCCCCACAGCAGAAGCACGTCGAGACCGAGGAATCCCGATACCGGCCAGGCGCCGAGGCTCGCGAACACGATGGCCATGCCCGCGCTGGGAATGGCGGCCAGCAACATGACCATCGCCAACCCGCGCCGCGTCAGGCTGCGGTGGGGTCTGAGCTGGGCGTCGAAGTAGAGGGCGGCGGCCATCGAGTGAATTTAGGCGGCGGCTCCTGAAGAGTGAAGACCACGGTCGCGCGCCCGTGGCCTTACGTCGGAAATGCCTTCATCGCCATATCCGCGACCTTCTTGAGTTCGCGCTTCTTGACGCCACCCGCTGCCTGCACCGCCATGCCCCCCACGACCGCGAACACGAACCTCGCGAGATCCCCGGCATCGACATCCCGGGGCAGGTCGCCTTCGTCCTTCGCGCGCTCGAAGCGCTTGCGGATGACCTGCGCCGCCGCCGTGCGGCGCGACTGCAGCTCTTCCTGGATAGCGCCCAAGCCCGGAGGCAGCGCGCCATGCACGAGAAGGCAGCCGCCGGGCTTCGCCTGAGAGCATTGGCCTTCGACAGCGCCGTAGAGAAGCCGCTCGGCCGCCTCGCGCGCAGTCGGTGCCGACATCGCCTGCTCCAGGTAATTGCCGGGACCGGCCTGGTAGCGGTCGAGAACCTTGAGGAACAGGCCTTCCTTGTTGCCGAAGGCGGCGTAGAGGCTGGGCGGGTTGATGCCCATCGCCTCGGTCAGGTCCGACAGCGAGGCGCCCTCGTAGCCCTTGCGCCAGAACACCTCCATGGCGCGGTCCAGCGCCTGGTCCATGTCGAAGCCGCGAGGTCGTCCCAGGGTTTTCAAGGTCTTGGCTGATACGGCCATGGCCGTCTCCTTTCGTTCTATATCTATTGCTACAGAACTCCCTTGAAAAGGGGGAAGCTGGCCCTAATCTGTAGCATACGCTACACAAGTAGCCAACCCACAGGAGCCCGCCCCCATGTCGTCCAACAATGCGTCCACCCTCGGCAATTCCAGGATGTCAATTCGCGTGCAACCGCGACCCCCTTTTCGCTTCCAATCGTGACCCCTCTGGCGGGGGGCTTATCCACGTAGTGCATAGGAGGGACCCGCGCCCGTAGCGCAGCGCCCCCGGCGTTGCGTGTGAATCGGCGTGGAATATTGACCCCGTTTTGGGGGTGATCGGCGTTGAATATTGACCCCCTGATTTTGTTGGTGATCGGCAAGCTGCCCGTTTTTGGTGAGACG
>VGEH01000107.1 GCA_016869375.1 Alphaproteobacteria bacterium
GAAGGACCGGCTTAGACAACCAAATCCTAAACGATATCAGTGAGTTATGCTACGCCCGCCGCATCGAGACAGCCCCCGTCACGAATAATCCAGGCTAGGCTACTCGGCGGCCCGCTTGTAGAGGCGGCGCTCGCGCTCGATCTCCTCGGCAGTGTAGGGCGGGGCCTTGTCGTCGAACTTGCTCCAGCCGCTGCTGCGATAGGCCTTGCCGCGCGCCACGGGATCGACCGCGCCGGTGCGGCGGTAGATCGGGTCGAGCCGCTCGCCCAGCGTATCGTCGCCGCGCGCCGTCACCAGCGCGCCGCCGCGCCGCACGCCTTCGGCGTAGACATGGGCGTGATCCTCGCTGACGCCGTGCTCGGTCAACGAACCGATGATGCCGCCCGTCGCCGCGCCGGCCGCGGCGCCCGCGGCCGCACCGGCGAGCGTAGAGGCGAACCAGCCCGCGGCAACCACGGGCCCCACGCCGGGAATCGCCATGACGCCGAGACCGGTCAGGAGGCCGACGCCGCCGCCGATCACACCGCCGACAGTTGCGCCGGTGCCGGCCGGCGATGCGTCGTCGGTCTTGGCCGGCGTATAGCGGTCATCGGCGTTGTAGGCGATGACGCTGATGTCGTCTTCCGGCACGCCGGCGGCGCGCAGATCGGAGACGGCGCGCGTCGCGTCGTCGTAATTGTCGTAGAGGCCGGGATAGATTCTCGCCATTGCTTTGCGCTCCTTGAAGTGATGCTGAAGTGATGCCGCCGCCGCATGGCGGCTAGTTGGCGACGACGTTGCCCTGATAGTCGACGGCGACGGCGACGCTCTTGCCGTCCTTCATCGCGGTGCCGCGCCACACCGACTTGTCGTCCTTCGCGAGGCCGCTGACATTGCTGAAGCCGTTCGCTTCGATGCGCGCACGCGCCTGCGCCTCGGTGAAGCTGTTGGCGCCGGCAACGGGCGCGCCCGGTGCGTTCGTGGTCGGCATCGTCGCTGCCGGCGCCGGCGCGACCGGCGCCGTCATCGACGGTGCGGGCGACGGTGTCGTCGTTTGCGCGAGCGCGGGAATGGCGAAAGCGGCGAGGATCGCCGTCGCGGCAAAGATCTTGAGCATGAGCTGTTCCTTTGAAATGAGGATCGAAAGGACAACTCGCCCTTCGGCTCTTCGTTGCGACGAACGTGCGAATATCGTGCGCGGCGTCAGCGGCGCGGCATGCAGATACGATGCGGGGCGAGTGCATGACGCGTTTGACCACCACGCCCGACACATCGCCGCGGCGATGAGGATGACGTCGGAAAGACTCGCGGCACACACGCACAGCGTCTCATCTAGCGCAGGGCGTGCCGATGCGGCTCCTAGCAGGCCTGGCTGTGACATGGATCGTCGCGGAAGCGCGGCGGCTCGCGCAGGGACCCATCGGCCCTCCGGCGACGAGGGCACCGATTAACCTGTGTTACAGCGGCGTCTAGCGGGACTCACGTGTGGAACGTAACGGCGGAGACAACGTTGCGCTGAGGTCCCGTCGTCTCGCCGCGTCGCTTGCCGAATTTAGATGGCGACGTCGCGTGACCGCTCGATCATCCGACGGCCTGTTCATACGCGGATCGCACTGCTCCCTTGCGAGTCGTCCGACCTTTACTGCCGCGAACACGACTGCGGGGCTGTGCCTTAAATTTGGCGCCGTGCGGAACGGGTGTTCGTAAGGCTGCGTTGCTGCCGTGGAAACAACGCTTACCGGGGCGCTCTGGAAGCATTCGCATCTACGGAGGGAAGTTGATGGCAAGCACGAAGAAGAAGGCGGCATCGGCGTCGGCGGCGCGTGGCGCCGACGCAAAGAAGCCGAGTTCGCGTAACTCGAAGACCGAATCCTTGAAAAGCTCGGCTCGCTCGACGACGAGCGGCCCGACCAACAAGGCGCCGGCCGACATCGTCGATGCGGCGACCGCCAAGGTCGCCGGTGCGGAAGCGCTCGCGGCGGCGATGCCGCACAATGCCGCCAAGCCCTCGGAGTTCGGTCGCGCCGCGATGGCGCCGGCGACGGGGCAGACCGTCGAACCACCGCATCCGATGGTCGGCGGCAGCACGCTGACGGAGATGAACGCGTCGGAGAAGGTCGGTCGCGGCAACCCGCAGGTAAGCTTCAATCCCGGCAACGGGCCGCTCGATCGCGTGCGCGTGGACTCGAGCGGGCGCGTGCTAACGACCAACCAAGGCGTGCCGGTCGCCGACAACCAGAACAGCCTGAAGCAGGGGCTGCGCGGGCCGACGCTCATGGAGGATTTCATCCTCCGCGAGAAGATCACCCATTTCGACCATGAACGAATCCCGGAGCGCGTCGTGCACGCGCGCGGCTCGGGCGCGCACGGGCATTTCGAGTGCTACAAGCCCCTGACGGATCTCACCCGCGCTTCCCTGTTCGCCGAGGCCGGCAAGCGCACGCCGGTCTTTGTGCGCTTCTCGACCGTCGCCGGGGAGCGCGGCTCGACCGATACGGCGCGCGACGTTCGCGGCTTCGCCGTCAAGTTCTATACCGACGAGGGGAACTTCGATCTCGTCGGCAACAACATCCCGGTCTTCTTCATCCAGGATGCGATGAAGTTCCCCGATCTTGTCCATGCGGTGAAGCCGGAACCGCATCACGGGATGCCGCAGGCGGCGTCTGCGCATGACACGTTCTGGGACTTCGTCTCGCTGATGCCCGAAAGCACCCACATGCTGATGTGGGTGATGTCCGACCGCGCCATTCCGCGCAGCTACCGCATGATGCAGGGCTTCGGCGTGCACTCCTTCCGCTTCGTCAACGAGGCCGGCAAATCGCGCTTCGTCAAGTTCCACTGGAACCCGATCGCCGGCACGCATTCGCTGAGCTGGGACGAGGCGGTGAAGATCTCCGGCGCCGATCCCGACTTCCATCGCCGCGATCTCTGGGAAGCGATCGAGGCCGGCGCCTATCCCGAATGGGAGCTCGGCGTGCAGATCTTCACCGAGGCGGAGGCGGAGAGATTCACCTTCGACATCCTCGACCCGACCAAGATCATCCCCGAGGAGCTGGTGCCGGTGACACCGATCGGGCGCATGGTGCTGAACCGCAACCCTGACAATTTCTTCGCCGAGACCGAGCAGGTCGCCTTCTGCACGGCGCATATCGTGCCGGGCATCGACTTCTCCAACGATCCGCTGCTGGCCGGGCGCATCCACTCCTATGTCGATACGCAGATCTCGCGGCTCGGTGGCCCGAATTTTCACGAGATCCCGATCAACGCGCCGGTGGCGCAGGCGCACAACAACCAACGCGACGGCATGCATCGACAGGCGATCGCGCGTGGCCGCGTCGCCTACGAGCCGAACTCGCTCGGTGGCGGCTGCCCGTTCCAGGCCGGCAAGATGGGGTTCATGTCCTTCCCGCAGCCGGCGGAAGAGGACAAGGTCCGCGGCAAGCCCGAGAAATTCGCCGACCACTACACCCAGGCGACCTTGTTCTGGAACAGCCAGAGCCCGGTCGAGCAGCAGCACATCATCCGCGCCTTCCGCTTTGAGCTGACGAAGGTGCAGACCGTCGCGGTGCGTCAGCGTGTCGTCGCCCAGCTTCGCAATGTCGACGAGGCGCTGGCCCAGGCCGTCGCCGACGGTCTCGGCATGAACGAGCTGCCGGAGCCGCTGCCGAAGGTGCTCAAGCGCGTGCCGAGGCCGGAGGTCGATTCCTCGCCGCCGCTCTCGCTGCTGGCGCGGCCGGGCGAAGCGGGGATCAGGACTCGCTGCGTCGCCATCATCGTCGCCGACGGCGTCGACGGCGAAACCGCACGCCAGATCCATGAACGGCTCTCGGCGCAGGAGGCGGTGCCGCGCTTCGTCGGCATAAAGATGGGCACGGTCGGGAGCGAGACCGGCGATCCCATCGAGGTCGAGGTGTCGCTGGAAGCGGCACCCTCGGTCCTGTGGGACGCGATGATCCTGCCGGGCGGCGATGCCGCGACCGGAGCGCTGACGCAGAGCGGCCACGCGATCGAGTTCCTCAAGGACCAGTATCGGCACTGCAAGCCGATCCTGGCACTTGGCGCGGCCGGCGCTCTCCTCGATCACGCTATGCTGCCGGCGACCCTGCCTTCGGGCGAAGAGGATCAAGGGCTGCTGCGGCACGAAGAAGGCGACGTCGATGCGGCGCTCGCCGTTTTCGTCGCGGCGCTGGCGAAGCACCGGATCCTCGAGCGCGAGACCGATCCGCCGCGCGTTTGACGTTCATTCGAAGAGAAGGAGAGTTCCAATGATTACGGCCCAGATGCGCGAGCTGCTGCTGCAGGCGCTCGAGCATGAAAAAGGCGGCGTGCTGGTCTATCGCACCGCGCTCGAATGCGCTCAGAACGACGAGCTTCGCGAGGAATGGCAGAAATACCTCGAGCAGACCGAGCGGCATGTGGCGATCCTGAACGGCGCCTGCACCTCGCTCGGCATGGATCCAGGAGAAATGACGCCGGGCTGCAAGGTCGTGCAGCACGCCGGCAAATCGCTGGTGATCGCGATGAAGATGGCGCTCGGCGCCGGCGATCTCGCTGCGGCCGAGATCGTCGCCTGCGAGTGCGTGGTGCTGGCCGAGACCAAGGACCACGCCAATTGGCAGCTGATCGGCCAATGCGCCAAGGCGCTGCAGGGAGACGAGGCCGCGGTGCTGCAAGGCGCCTACGACCAGGTCGAGGACGAAGAGGACGAGCACCTCTATCACACCAAGGGTTGGTGCAGGGAGCTCTGGCTCCAGTCGCTCGGCCTCGACGCGGTGCTGCCGCCGCCCGAGGAAGAGAAGGACGTCAAGAGCGCCGCCGAGGCCGCGAAGATCCAGGCGCAGCGCAAGGCCGGCCGCACCGGCAAAGAGGCGAAGCTGAGCTAGGCGCCGCCGAGGAAGGAAGAAGAAAGGCTCGTGCCGGCTACTACGCTGGAAGCTTCGCCGGCAGCGTGACGGTGAAGCGGCTGCCGCGGCCCTTCTCGCTCTCGACCGTGACCGAGCCTTCGAGCGCTTCGGCGAGCTGGCGGGTCAGCGAGAGGCCGAGGCCGACGCCGGTGTGCCGGCGCACATAGGTTCCTTCCTTGCGCCAGAAGGGCTCGAAGACGCGCGGCACATCCTCGGGCGCGATGCCCTCGCCCTCGTCGGCGACGGTGATGGCGACCGAGCCGTGCTCGTCGCGCCGCCACGCGACATCGACCTTGCCGTCCTCGCGGCAGAACTTCACCGCGTTGCCGAGGAGGTTGATCAGGATCTGGCGGATGGCGCCGGCATCGCCTTCGGTGACCACCTCATCGGCCGGCTCGTGCAGGATGATCGTCACGCGTCGTTCGTCGGCGAGCGGTCCCAGCATCTGCGTCGCCTCGTGCGCGAGCTGGCCGAGATCGACGGGCTCCGATTTCAGGCTGAAGCGACGCGCCTCGATCGTCGCCATGTCGAGAAGCTGGTCGACGATGCCGAGAAGATGGCGTCCGGCGGCGAGCACGTCGGCGATGTAGCCGCGATAGCGCTCCTGCAGCGGGCCGAAGGTCTGCATCGAGACGAGCTCGGAGAAGCCGATGATGGCGTTCAGCGGCGTGCGCAGCTCGTGGCTGACATTGGCGAGGAAGGCGCTCTTCGCCGCGCTCGCTTCGTGTGCCTGGGCCAGCGCCGACATCACGGCTGCGGCCTGTCTCTCGCGCCGATGAAGAAGCCAGGCGATGAGAGCCGCCATGGCGATCGTCGCGATCGTCGCGGCACCGGCGACTGCCAGCGTCGTCGGCCGGCGCAGCGCGAGCTTCGCCTCGAGGTCGACGCCGCGGAAGGTTGCGTAGACGTAGAGCGGCTGGGTCGGGAGCTTGCGGAAAGCGGTCAGCAGCTGCCGGCCGGAGAAGTCGTATATGTCCTCGATCAGCCCGTAAGGTGGCGGCTCGCCCTGCGCACGGGTATAGGCGCCGATGTCGAGCTTCACGCCTGTCGCGCCCTCGACGTCGGGAAACCGGAAGAGAAGATGGCCGTCCTCGCGCAGGATGCCGACGATGCCGGGAGCGGTCATCAGCATGTCCCGGAACGCATCGGCAAGCGGCGCCACGGCGACGGCGGTGACGATGAAGCGCGCGCCGAACGGATTCGGCGATGCCCGCATCGAGAGCGGGATCAGGGCGCGGCCCATGCGGCCGGTGAATTGCAGCCCGATGTGAATGGCGCCATCCGGCCTGCCTTCGAGACCGGTGAGGAACTCGCGCTCGATGGCGCTCGGCTCGCCGGCGCCGAAGGGGCCGACCGGAATGGTCTCGCCCTTGTCGCCGTAGAGGCGGATGAGGGCCGGGGATTCGTGTTGGCGCTGAAGCCGCTCGACGAGCAGGGCGAGGGTGGGCAACGCATCCGGCCCGGGATCGTTGGTGTGCTCGCGAAGCCAGTGGTCGGCCGCGTGCAGCAGGCTCTGCGCGGACTCCATGGTGCGCCCGACCTGTGCGGCCATCACTCTCTGCGCGCCGGCGAGCTCGGTGCGCGCGTCATGATAGAGCGCGCGGCGATCCGCCTGGAGGGAGAGATAGGCGATCGCCCAGATGCCGGCGACGACCATGAGCGCGAACACGCCCACCGCCAGCGGCGCGGCGACCGGACGGCTTGTCCCCGGGAATGTCGAGAAGCGTCGGCGCATCGAGACCGTCCGATACTAGCCGGCCTTTGCTACGCTCGCTTGCAAGACGCTCGCGGCGCGGTTTTCATGTCGATCCATGACCCAATCCGCACCGCTCGTCTTCGGCGCCTACGATCAGGCGGCGCTCGATCTCCAGTACAACAACGGCGTGCGCTATCCGGACTTCGCCACATATCTGGCGCGATATCCGCAAGCCTCCGCGCGCGTTCGCGCCGAGCTCGGCGGCACGCTCGACATCGCCTATGGGCCGGGGCCGCGCGACACACTCGATCTCTTCCGCCCGAAACAGGCGAAGCCGCCTGTCCTGATCTTCATCCATGGCGGCTACTGGCACCGGCTCGACAAGTTTCACTTCAGCTATCTGGCCAGGCCCTGGGTCCGCGCCGGCGCCGCCGTCGTCTCGCTCGGCTACCCGCTCTGCCCGCAGGTGACGATGACGGAGCTGGTCGCCTCGGTCCGCGCCGGCGTCGCCTGGGTCGCCGCCCAGGCCGACCATCTCGGCCTCGACGGCCGGCGGATCGCGGTCAGCGGGCATTCGGCCGGAGGGCACCTGACG
This sequence comes from Alphaproteobacteria bacterium, assembly GCA_016869375.1. GTDB lineage: Bacteria > Pseudomonadota > Alphaproteobacteria > SHVZ01 > SHVZ01 > SHVZ01. The sequence continues at coordinate 7,175 of VGEH01000107.1, forward strand.
GCGATGGCGGTGACGGGTCCCGGACCGGACCTGGTCGGCGGCCTGGCGCTGAGCGGCCTCTACGACCTGGAGCCGATCCGCCTCACATACCTGAACACCGCGCTGCGCATGGATGCGGCGGAAGCCAGGGCCTTGAGCCCGATCCACCTGCCCCGGCCGCGCGGCGGCAAGGTCATCCTGGCGGTCGGTAGCGGCGAGAGTGAGGAATATCACAGACAACAGGACGCTTTGGCGGCCATCTGGGACCTGGAGGATCGCCGGCTCGCCGGGCTCCACCACTTCTCGATCGTCGACGCGCTGGCCGATTCGGCTAACCCGTTGTTCCGGACGGTCGCGGAGCTTCTTGCGCTGTAATCCATGACTGGCGTGGAGGGTGGCTACACCCCCCTAGCGCTGGTAGTACCACCCCGTCGCCCCGGAGGCTCAGGTCGTGCTAGGCTCAGCCTTAACAAACTCGCCGATTTCAGGCACTTCCCGCATGACCAAAGCCAAGACCCTGCTGATCGTCGACGACGACCCGGATCTTCGGGAAGTGCTGGCTGACCAGCTGCAACTGCAGCAGGAGTTCGAGGTCATACAGGCAGGATCGGCCGCTGAGGGCATGGAAGCCCTCAAGCGCGACCATGTCGACCTCGTTCTTCTCGATGTCGGCCTGCCCGATGGCGACGGGCGTCAGATCTGTCAGCAGATGCGCGCCGGCGGGCTCAAATCCCCGATCATCATGCTGACCGGTTCGGATACCGAGGCCGACACAATCCAGGGACTGGAAGCCGGTGCCAGCGACTACGTCACCAAGCCCTTCCGGCTCGGCGTCCTGATCGCGCGCATCCGCGCCCAGCTGCGCCAGCACGAGCAGAGCGACGACGCGATCTTCGCCATCGGTCCCTACCGTTTCCGGCCGGCCTCCAAGGTCCTGCTCGACCCCGACAAGAACCGCCGCATCCGCCTGACCGAGAAGGAGACGGCGATCCTCAAATACCTGTTCCGCGCCGGCGACAAGCCGATCGCACGGGACGTGCTGCTGAACGAGGTCTGGGGCTACAATTCAGGCGTCACCACCCACACGCTCGAGACCCATGTCTACCGCCTCCGGCAGAAGATCGAGCGCAATCCCGCGAAGGCAGAGATCCTGGTGACCGAGCAAGGCGGCTATCGCCTGGTCATCTAGACGAAGAAGCGAAGCCCCGGTGTCCGTCAGCCCGTCGTCCGTTCGTCCCGATTTCACCGTCACCTTCTGGGGTGTGCGCGGCTCCATTGCGTGCCCGGAGCCGGAGATGCTCCGCTATGGCGGCAATACCTCCTGCCTCGAGGTCCGCTGCGGGGAAGCACTGCTGATCTTCGATGCGGGCACGGGCCTGAGGCCGCTCGGGCGGAAGCTCGCGCTCGAAGGCGCGATCGACGCCGATCTCTTCCTCTCCCACACGCATTTCGACCATGTCAGCGGCCTGCCCTTCTTCGGCCCGGTCTTCGTTCCGCACAACCGCTTCCGCTTCTGGGCGGGTCATCTCGAGACCCAGGGCCTGGAGCTCTGCGACGTGCTCTGCGAGCTGATGATGCCGCCGCTCTTCCCGGTGCTGATCGAGATATTCAAGGCCGATATAGCATACAAGGATTTCCAGGCCGGCCAGACACTTACACCCAGGCCCGGGGTCGTGCTGAGGACCGCGCCGCTGAACCATCCGAACGGTGCGACCGGCTATCGCATCGAGTATGGCGGCAAGACGATCTGCTACGTCACCGACACCGAGCACGACGGCCTCGGTCCGGATCCGAGGATTACCGGACTGATCGCCGGGGCCGATCTCGTCATCTACGACTCCACATACACCGACGAGGAGTATCCCCAGTTCAAGGGCTGGGGCCACTCGACCTGGGAGGAGGGCATACGGGTCTGCGAGGCCGCCGGGGCCAAGCGGCTGGTCATCTTCCACCACGATCCGAGCCATGACGACCGCATCATGGATGGTATCGCCGAGGCGGCCGAAAAGCGGCGCCCGGGCACCCTCGTTGCCCGCGAAGGCATGACGCTTACGCCCTAGTGGCTTGATTCTTCGTGAAACCGACCCGATATCTCGGCCCGGAAGATGGCTGGGGCGCCAGGATTCGAACCTGGGATCGCGGTACCAAAAACCGCTGCCTTACCGCTTGGCCACGCCCCAACGTGAAAATCGGGCGGCACCATAGCCGCAAACCGGAGGACCGGCAACGCAACTCCCCCGTACTTCTTCAGACTTCCCGGTTACCCTCCGGTCCGACCTCTGGTATCGTGTCGCCCGGGGAAAAGTCATACCGGGTATGACAGGGAGGACCCGATGGCCGATGCTGGCAATATGCCTTGGAGCATCAAAGGCGTATCGGCCGAGGCCCGGAAGATCGCCAAGACCGCGGCGATGGCTTCGGGCGAGCCGATGGGGGTCTGGCTCTCCCGGCTGATCGATGCCGCGAGCGCGGCCAAGCTCGGTCAGGCCAACCAGGTCGCCGTCAGGCCGGAGCCCCCGGTCCCGGCGCCCGCAGAACTGAGAGTGGATATCGAGGCGTTGACTCAGCGACTGGCCAGTGTCGAGAGACGGATGATGGAGTCCCTGCAGCCGCTCGACCAGGCCCTCGCCCAGATCGGGCGCCGGCTGGAGGTCCTCGAGGCGCCGGCGCTACCGCCCCCCGAGCCGCAGCGGCCCGATGGGCGTTCTAGATACTGAGTTCGGATCCCGGTAGTACACCAGATATGGCCGGCAAGACCAGCGTTGCTCCATGGAGTGTCAAGGGCGTCGAGCGATCCACGCGCGAGGCCGCACGCCAGGGGGCGCAAGCCGCGGGAATGACCGTCGGTTCCTGGATCGAGCAGGCGATCCGCAGCCACGAGACCTTGCTGGCGCCGGGAGCGCCGACGCCCGAAGCGGACCCGATGGCCGAGGTCCTGGCCGCCGCCCAGCGCGCCGAGGTTCGGTCTCTCGAGGCAGGGGTCGAGCGCGCCGAGTCGCGCACCGGCGACATGGTCATACCGGTGGCGCTCAAGGTCCAGGAGCTGGCTCATCGGCTGGTCGAGATAGAGCAGGCCCGGGTCGCCGGTAGGACCCGGCCGCCGGCCGAGCCGAAGCCTGCGACCGAGCCGCCTCCGCCCGAAGACGATTTCGAGCGCTTCCTCGTTCCGGAGCCCGAGCCGGAGCCGGTCGCCCAGGCGCCGGCCCCGGCCGAGGAGTTCCCGACCCCGGTGCCGCCGCCGGAAGATGACTTCGAGCGTTTTCGCCAACCGGAACCGGAGCCCGAGCCCCTGGTCTTCGGCGCCGAGAACGAGATTCCCCAGGAGCGGCCGCATCGCCGCGCCTGGGTCGGGCCTCGATCGGCCCAGCCTAAGCGCCGGAGCGGATTCCGCCGGGCGCTCGGCCGTGTGATCGGCGCCGCCGTCGCGCTGGCGCTCGGTGCCGGATCGGCCATCCTCGTGCTCGACCATGGCGAGCTGGTCGGCCTGCCGCCCCGGCTCGTCGACCACGTCGCCGGTGGTCTCGATCGCGCCGTCACCGAGGGCCGCCGCCTGGCGCAGGCCGGCGAAGAAGCGGTCGGCGACCTGATCCACGACATCCGCGCGCTCTTCGAGGAAGCGCCGACCGAGACCGGCATGGCGACGCCGACTGACCTGCCGATGGCTGAAGCGCCGCCGCCCGCACCGCCGCCGCCGGTGATGGCCTCCGTCGCGACCCCGGCTCCTCCACCGCCGTCCGCCGTCCCTGCGCCCATGCCGGCTGCATCACCGGCGCCGCCGCCGAGCGCATCGACCCCGAGCACCGAAACTCCGACGCCGCCGAGCGTCAGCGCCGCGGCACCTCCTCCCTCTCCCGCGCCGCCGCCGACGATGAACGGGACGGCGACGACGCAAGCGACGCCGTCGGCACCGCAACCTGCGACGACACCCACGCCGGCGCTCTCGCCCCCGCCGCAGGTCAGCGCGCTGCCGCCCGCCACGACGACGCCGGCTCCGACGCCGCCGGCCTCGTCGCCGCCTCCGCCTCAGACCGCGGCGCTGCCGCCGACGACTCCGCCGATGCCCGCACCCGCGACACCGACGCCGTCGGCGCCGACCACGGAACCGCAGTCATTCCCGACTCTCGAGCAACCGAAGGAGGTCGCGCCGCCGGCGCGCGAGGCCGAGACTCTCGAGAAGGCCGCGCGCCAGGGCGATGTGAAGGCCCAGTACGAGCTCGGCGTGCTGGCGGTGCAGCCCGAGACCGGCCAGCCCGATTACGGCAAGGCCGCCTACTGGTTCCGCGAAGCCGCGGTCCAGGGCAATCAGAGCGCGCAGTACAATCTCGGCGTCCTCTACGAGCATGGGCTCGGCGTTGGCCAGGACGATGTGCGCGCGCTGCTCTGGTATCACTCCGCTGCCGAGCAGGGACATGCGCGCGCGCAGTACAATCTCGGTGTCTTCTACGCTCAGGGCCGTGGCATCCCGACCGATTACGGCGAGGCACAGCGCTCGTTCAAGAGATCGGCCGACCAGGGGATCGCGAAGGCTTTCTACAATCTCGCCATCCTCGCCGAGGGCGGGCTCGGCGGACCGGCGAACCAGACCGCGGCGCGCGCCTTCATGAGCCGCGCGGCGCTGCTCGGCGATCCCGAGGCGCGCGCGGCGCTGGCCAAGCGCCCAGCCCCCCGGCCCGATCCCGCGCGCGCCGATGCGGCGCGGCCCTCGACGGAAGTGATCGGCGCCGTGCAGCACATGCTGGGCGAGCTGGGCTACGACGCCGGCCGCGCCGACGGCCTGCTCGGCGACAAGACGCGCCAGGCGATCCGCAAATTCCAGAGCGACAACGGCCTGCAGCAGACCGGCGTCGCGACCGAAGAGCTGCTGGAGGTGCTGACCGCGAAGCTCGGGCCGGCGATATCGACGCCTTCTTCTTCGTCGTCCTCGTCGCCCACGCGTCGCTAGGAGCGCGTCAGGGTTCCGGTGTTGTCGCCCTCGCGAACGCCGCCGCTCCACACCCACCACTCGGGATGATCGCGTGACACCGCTTCGGCGGCGCGCGCGGCCTCGTCGGCCGAGGCGTAGAGGCCGAAGACGGTGGCGCCGCTTCCCGACATGCGCGCGAGCAGGCAGCCTTCGGTCGCTCCCACCGCCTCGCGCGCGGTTCGGATCGCGGGCGCATGCAGCAGCGCCGCGGCGGTCAGGTCGTTCTTCCGGTGCAGGAGGAAGCGCGCGAAGAGCATCGCGCTGCGTGGCGCCACGTTGAAGCGCGCCGGCTGGCTGAACGCACCGGCGCGAGCCTTGAACACGTCCTTGGTCGCGACCGCGACGCCGGGATTGACCAGCAGCAGGTAGAGCCTCGGCAGGCCAGGCGCCAGGTCGAGCGTCTCGCCGATGCCGGACATGAACATCGTCTCGCTGGCGACGCATACATTCACGTCGGCGCCGAGCTTGAGGGCCACGGCGCGATCGATATCGACCTGCCAGAGATCGGCAAGCGCGCGCAGCGTCGCCGCCGCATCGGCCGAGCCGCCGCCGATGCCGGCCGAGACCGGAATGCGCTTGGTCAGGCGGATGCGTGCCTTCGGCTCGCGTTTCGTAGCCTCGGCGAGCGCACGCGCGGCGCGCAGCACGAGATTGTCGCTCTCGTCTTTGAGGGCGTCGGCAAATGGCCCGTCGATCGTGAGCGAGAGATCGTCGGCCGCCTCGACCGTGATCTCGTCATGCAGCTCGGCGAAGACGACGAGGCTGTCGAGCAGGTGATAGCCGTCGGCGCGCTTGCCGACGACATGCAGATAGAGATTGATCTTCGCGTGCGCGGCGACGCGGATCGCGTCGTTCACAGTGGCGGAAGGCCTTCCGCGAGCTTCTTCTGGATCTGCGGCACCATCTCGGGCTCGGGCTCGAGCCTGAGCGCGCGTTCCCACTGGTAGCGGGCCTCGGCGCGGCGCCCGGCACGCCAATAGACGTCGCCGAGATGGTCGTTGATCGTCGGATCCTGCGGCCTGAGCTCGACCGCCTGCTCCATATAGACCAGCGCCTTCTCGAGATTGCCGAGACGGAAATGCACCCATCCCAAGGAGTCGATGATGTAGCCGTCGCGCGGGCGCAGCTCGACGGCGCGCTCGATCATCGGCAGCGCCTTGTCGAGATGCAGGCGCTGATCGGCCCAGGAGTATCCGAGATAGTTGAGCACGCTCGGCTGCTCCGGCTGGAGCTCGAGCGCCTTCAGGAGATCGGACTCGGCGCGGGCCCATCGGCCCGAGCGTTCGAGCACGACGGCCCGCGAGAAGAACAGCGACCAGTGCCGCTGCTGCGGATTGGATACGCGCGCGACGGCGCGGTCATAGGCGGAGAGCGCCTTGTCGTATTCGGGGAAGGGGCCGGGCTGCTTGACCTTCGAGCGCCAGAGATCGCCGAGGCGGATCAGCGCGTCGATACGATCGGGCTGTTCGGCCGCCATCGCCTCGAGCACGGTCACGGCCTCGTCGGCCTTGCCCATCTGGTCGAGGTTGCTGGCGATGTGCAGCTTCGCCGACCAGCCATAGGTCGGATCGGGGCTCGCCGCCTGATAGAAGGCGTTGGCGTCGGCATAGCGCTGCTCGCTCTCGAGCAGGCTGCCGAGCAGCAGCCGCGCCGCGGGGAACTCCGGCTTCAGCCACAGCGCCGCCTGCGCATACATCTGCGCGAGATCGCCTGTGCGGCCATCCTGCAGCGCCGAGGCGAGATCGAACAGCGCTTCGGCCATGCCGTCGGTCGGCTTGGCGTAGATCGCCGGCGGCGTCTGCCTCGCGCGCGTCCGCGCGAGGTCGTGCTGAAGATAGATCGCATCGCCGGCGCGCTCGGTGAATTTGGCGTAGAGCGCCTCGGCCTCGGCGTGCTTGCCGGTGCGCTCGTAGAAGCGGCCGGCGGCGAGCACCGCGCGCAGCGACGGCGACTCGCCCTGGAGCGCCGACTGGAAATTCTTCTCGGCCGCTTCGTTGCGGCCGCCGAACTCGTTGATCAGCGCGGCGTGAAGCTGGAACAGGTTGGAGAGATCGGCCTGCGGATTGCCGCCGGTCTCGAGCAGGTCGATGGCCTCGTCGTATTTCTGCTGGCCGGCCCGCGCCCAGGCGCTCAGCAACGGCGACAGCACCGCGTTCGGTCCCTGACGGCGGACGCGCGTGATGCGCTGCTCCGCTTCGGCGTAGCGGCCGGCGCGCGCATCGGCGAGGCCGAGCACCAGATTGGCGAAGGCGTTCTGCGCATCCTGCGCGGCGACGCGCTGCCCAAGCTCGACGGCGAAGTCGAGGCGGCCGTCCTGGAGCGCCGCGGCGAGCGCTCGGAGCAGGAGCTGCTGATCGTTGGGATCGACCTTGAGCGCCGCGCCGAAGAACTCGGTCGCCGCACCCGGATCGTTGCCGCGCGCGGCCGAAAGCCCCGAGAGAAAATTGCCCGACGGCGTCGTGGCGAGCGGCAGCTTTTCCGGCGTCGTGCCGCCCGCGGCGCAGGCCGAAAGCGAAGCGGCGAGGAGAAGAACGATCGGAGTAGCGCGAGAAGCAGCCATGCGTTCCATCGGCAGAATAGAGGGTCTTACATATTGGGATAATTGGGTCCGCCGCCACCCTCCGGCACCACCCAGTTGATGTTCTGGGTCGGGTCCTTGATGTCGCAGGTTTTGCAGTGGACGCAGTTCTGCGCGTTGATCTGCAGCCTGGGCGTGCCTTCCTCGCGGCCGACGATCTCGTAGACGCCGGCGGGGCAATAGCGCTGCTCCGGGGCCTCGTACATGGCGAGATTGACGGTGATGGCGAGGCTCGGATCGGCGAGCTTCAGATGCGCGGGCTGGTTCTCCTCGTGATTGGTGTTCGAGATGAACACCGAGGAAAGCCGGTCGAAGCTGACCACGCCGTCGGGCTTCGGATAGTCGATCGGCAGGCACTGATCGGCCGGCTTCAAACTCTCGTGATCGGCGTGATGATGGAAGGTCCAGGGCGCCTTGCCGCGGAAAAGGTAGGTGTCGATCGCGGCATGCGCGAGGCCGAGCCACATGCCGCCGTTGAAGCCGGGACGGATGTTGCGGACCGCCTTCAGCTCTTCCCACACCCAGCTCTTCTCGAGCGACTCGCGGTAGCCTTTCACCTCGGTCGCGCTCGCGTCGGCGAGCGTCTCGAAGATCGCCTCGGCCGCGAGCATGCCGGACTTCATCGCCGTGTGGCTGCCCTTGATCTTGGGCACGTTGAGGAAGCCCGCGGCGCAGCCGATCAGCACACCGCCAGGGAAGGTGAGCTTCGGGATCGACTGGAAGCCGCCTTCGTTGATCGCGCGCGCGCCATAGGAGATGCGCCGCCCGCCTTCGAAAATGGGCCTGATCTCGGGATGCGTCTTGAAGCGCTGAAATTCTTCGAAAGGTGAAAGCCAAGGATTGTCGTAGTCGAGACCGATGACGAAGCCGACCGCGACCTGGTTGTTCTCGAGGTGATAGAGGAACGACCCGCCATAGGTGCCCGCCGACATCGGCCAGCCGATCGTGTGCATGACCTGCCCCAGGCGATGCTGCTCGGGATCGACTTCCCAGAGCTCCTTGATGCCGATGCCGTAGGTCTGCGGGTCGACCCCGTCGCGAAGGCGATAGCGCGTGACCAGCGTCTTGGTCAGCGAGCCGCGCGCGCCCTCGGCGAAGAGCGTGAAGCGGGCGCGGAGCTCGACGCCCTCCGTGTAGCTGCTCGTCTTCTTGCCGTTCTTGCCGATACCCTGGTCGCCGGTGGCGACGCCGACGACGCGGCCATCCTCGTAGAGCACTTCGGCCGCAGCGAAGCCCGGATAGATCTCGACGCCGAGACCTTCGGCCTGGCTCCCGAGCCAGCGCACGACGTTGCCGAGGCTGACGATGTAGTTGCCGTGATTGTTCATCTGCGGCGGCGTCGGCAGGCGCCAGGCGCGCCTCTTCGTCAGCAGAAGAAACCTGTCCTCGAGCGCGGGCGTGTTGAGCGGCGCGCCCTTCTCCTTCCAGTCGGGGATCAGCTCGTTGAGCGCGCGGGGCTCCATGACCGCGCCCGAGAGGATATGCGCGCCGACCTCGGAGCCCTTCTCGATCACGCAGACCGAGACCTCGCGCCCCGCCTCGGCCGAGAGCTGCTTCAGCCGGATCGCGGCGGCAAGCCCGGACGGACCGGCGCCGACCACGACCACGTCGTATTCCATGCGCTCGCGCGTCATCGGTCTCGCATCATGCTGGGGGACACCGACAGATTTATCCCACTCCTCGGGACACTGTCCAAGGCTTAGCCCGCGACGGACAATGATGGGGGCGAGGCTTTTGTCGACGCGAATGCAACTCGGGGCTTGTCGCTCCAAGAATCATAAGTAAAATGGAACAAACGAGAAACATCTTGGTTTATGTGGGGTTGGCGAATGTCCATTGCCCCAACATCTTGGGGATATCTTTCAAGGGACGCTGGCCTGCTCGGTCAACGTCTCCTATCGTTTTCCGGCAATGGACACGAGATCGCCCGAGAAGCGCAGCGAACTGTCTCATAACCGTGCCCCGGTACATCATTTGAGAACGACGGTTAAAGACATTGGCCAAATCGAGATCGACGAAATGTACGTTGGCGTTGATCGGCAGGGCCGATTATACATTATTCCCGTTCAGGCAAAGGGTGGCAAGGATAAGCTCTCTACGATCCAGGCACGGCAAGATATTGCATATTGCAAAGTAAAGTTTCCCAATCTCACCTGCAGAGCAATCTCTGAGCTGGCCCCCGTTTCCTTGGACATCCATTTGTCGAGAGAGGACCGAAGATGGATGCTTCCAGGATGTCGAGAAATCAGCAGCGCG